>NZ_JAAVJC010000389.1 GCF_012033785.1 Streptomyces bohaiensis | reverse complement strand
CGGCCGGACGGACGGCGGCGCCCGGCCCGTGCCACCGCCCGCAGCCCGCGCCCGGCGCTGGGCCGCCCGCCACCCGCTGTGGATCGACGCGCTGCTGGCCGCCGTGGTGTTCGGGACGATGGTGGTCGGCTCGGTAGCCGTCGGCCACCAGGCGGGCCACGAGGTACTGGACATCCGCGACGTGCTGCCGCACACCGTCTGTCTGGCGCTGCTCGCCTCGGCCGCGCTGGTGTTCCGCCGCCGCTTCCCGGTCGCGGTCCTGGCGGTGACCACGGTGGCCTCAGTCGCCGATGTCCTCGCCACCGCGGCGCTTCCCGCGACCCCCGATCGGAGCCCGGTCGTCTCGGTGGCGGTGGTGGTGGCGCTGTTCACCGTCGCCCACCGCGCGGGACGGGCCGCCACCTGGCGGATCGGGCTGCTGGTCATCGCGGTGGGCACCGGCGTGGCGATGGGCTTCGGCCCCCACCCGTGGTACGCCGCGGAGAACTTCGGGACCCTCGCCTGGTACGCGGCCGCGGCTGCCGCGGGGGACGCGGTGCGCGGCCACCGCGCCGTGCTGGCGGGTATCCGGGAGCGGGCCGACCACGCCGAGAAGACCCGCGAGGAGGAGGCGCGGCGGCGGGTGGCGGAGGAGCGCATGCGGATCGCGCGGGAGCTGCACGACGTCGTCGCCCACCACATCGCCATGGTCAACGTGCAGGCCGGTGTCGCCTCCCACGTGATGGAGAACCGTCCCGACCAGGCGCGCGAGGCGCTGACCCACGTGCGGGAGGCGAGCCGCCAGGCGCTGGAGGAACTGCAGTCCACCGTCGTCCTGCTGCGCCAGCAGGGCGACCCGGTCGCCCCGACGGAACCGGCGTCGGGGCTGGCCCGGCTCGACGAGCTGGTGGAGGGGTGCGGGCGCGCCGGGATGCGGGTCGCGGTCGAGCGCCCCGGCCCCATGGCCCCGCTGCCCGCGGCGGTGGACCTCGCCGCCTACCGCGTGGTGCAGGAGGCTCTCACCAACGTGCAGAAACACGCCGGACCGGGCGCACGGGCCACCGTGCGGCTGGAACGGGTCCCCGGGCCCCGCAGCGGCTCGGCCCTGCTGGAGATCACCGTGCGCGACGACGGCGCCCCGTCCCCGACGGCCGCCGCCCGCACCGGCGGTGGCCACGGGCTCACCGGGATGCGGGAGCGGGCCGAGGCGCTCGGTGGCGCCTTCGCCGCCGGGCCGGCGCCCTCGGGCGGCTTCCTGGTGCGGGTCGGGCTGCCGCTGGCCCGACCGGGGGAGTCCCGGTCGGAGCAGGCGCCGCGGGGGTGCCCCGAACCGTCCCTCTCCTTCGCCTGCCCCTCGCCCGGCCGGCTGCTGCGGGGGCGCCGCGCATGACGACGACCGTGCTGCTCGTGGACGACCAGGCGCTGCTGCGCAGCGCCTTCCGGGTGCTCGTGGACTCCGAGCCGGACATGACCGTGGTGGGGGAGGCGGCCGACGGCGACGCGGCGGTCCGCGTGCTGCGGCAGCGCCCCTGCGATGTGGTGCTGATGGACATCCGGATGCCGGGGACCGACGGCATCGCCGCGACGCGCGCCATCACCGCCGACCCGGCCCTCGCCGCGGTCCGTGTCGTCATCCTCACCACGTTCGAGCAGGACGACTACGTGGTGGAGGCGCTGCGCGCCGGGGCCTGCGGGTTCCTCGGGAAGAGCGCGGGACCCGACGAACTGCTCACCGCGATCCGCGTCGCCGCCGCGGGGGAGGCGCTGCTCTCGCCGTCTGCCACGCGGGGGCTGATCGAACGGTTCCTCGCGGGTGACGGCCCGGGCCCCTCGCCGCAGGCCGCCGCCGGACTCGCGACCCTCACCGCCCGGGAGCGGGAGGTGCTGCTGGAGGTCGCCCGGGGCCGTTCCAACGACGAGATCGCGCTGCGGCTGCACGTCAGCCCGCTGACGGTGAAGACCCACATGAACCGGCTGCTCGCCAAACTGGCCGCCCGCGACCGTGCCCAACTGGTCATGACGGCCTACGAGTCGGGGCTGGTACGCCCCGGACGGGCCGACTGACCGGGCCGGTCGGCCGGCCCGGCGGTCCGCCGCGCGTCAGAGGAAGGCGGGCGAGGGGACATAGGGCGCCGGTGGCCGCATGCCGCGCAGCGCCACCAGCCCGGAGCCGCTCACGCGGAGCCCCGCCGCCAGCCCCACGTCCACCGCCCACTGCTGGTCCGCGGTGAGCTGGTCGACCGTCACGGCCGTCCCCGCGGGCAGGCTCAGCAGCGCCGCCGTCAGCAGTCGGGAGGCGATCCGGCGGGAGGTGGCGGCCAGCAGCTCCACCCGGCCGTCCTCCGCCACGTAGCAGTACCCGCTGCCGGCGAGATCGTCGGCGACCACCACCCGGTGGTGGAGCAGCAGCTCCTCGTGGTCCGGCCCGTGGGCACCGCCGCGCACGGCCCGGTCGACGGAGTCCATGAGGTCGCGCTGACCCGCGCCGCCCTCCACCGCCGGCCCGTCCGGGGCGGTGAGACCCGCCGTGTCCAGGGAGCCCGACAGCCGGAGCGTCGGGTGCAGCGAGAAGCCGGCGCGGCGGAGCAGCCGGGCGGCGGCGGGGTCCGCCGTGGCCCGGGCGATGCCGCGCAGCGTGCCGCGCCCGTGGGCGATCGCCCGCTCCAGCAGCGCCCCGCCCACTCCGGCGCCGCGCGCCTCGGGTCGCACCACCAGCAGCGAGAGCGCCCAGGTCCCCTCGCGCAGCGCGGCGCGGACCGCCCCGATGGGCCGGCCGGAGCCGTCCTCGGCGAGCCAGCAGCCCTCCGGGTCGGTGCGGGCGAGGTGCTCGGTCGCCCGGCGGTGCCGCACGGCGGCCACCGGGCAGTCCACCGGCTCGGTGCCGCCGGGAGAGGCGTGGGGCTCCGCCGCCGCGGCGTCCCGGGAGGCGAGGGCGAGCCGTCGGACCGACTCGGCGTCACGCGGGCTGTCCCGCACACGGCGCAGCAGCATCCGCCCATTGTCGCCGTCCCGCCCACCGGCGGTCCAGATCCACCGCCCCGCCCCACGCTCCCGGCAGAGGCGGCGGTCCGGGACCGCGCCGGCCGGGTTCCGCACGGCGGCGGCGTCCTGCGATCATCGCCGTATGAGCGGGCGTTCGTGGGGCATCGTGGTGGCGGTCGTCGGCGCGCTGCTGGGCCTGCTGCTGCTGGCCGAGGGGTGCGGCGGGCCGCACCCGGGCGGCGCCCCCGAGGAGCACTTCGACGCCCGCGCCCCGGCACGCGCCGTCGAGTCGACGCGCTGAGAGCGTGTGCGGGGCCCGGCGTCGCGAGCCCGGCGCGGGGTCCGGCACACGCTCCGGGCCC
>NZ_JAAVJC010000388.1 GCF_012033785.1 Streptomyces bohaiensis | reverse complement strand
AGGGACGGTCCACCACCAGAAACGGGTCGGCTGCGCGAACATGCCGGGGAGCATAGCCCGCCCGGGCCGTCCGCACACCCGGCGTGGCGGTCATCTCACTCCCCGGCGAGGACCCCGGCCGCCTTGGCGTGCGTCTCCGCGACCTCGGCGCGGGGGTCGGAGCCCCGCACCAGGGTGGCGCCGACGCCGACCCGCAACCGCCCGGTGGCGGCGTCGATGTCCGCCGTGCGGATCAGGATCGGGGAGTCCAGCGTCCGCGCCCCGCCGGCGTCCCGCCCCAGCAGGGCCAGCGCCCCGGCGTAGTAGCCGCGGCCGTCGGCCTCGTGGCGACGGATGACGCGGCAGGCGTTGCGGGCGGGGGAGCCGGTGACGGTCGCGGCGAACATGGTCTCCCGCAGTACGTCCCGGGGGTCGAGCACCGTCCGGCCGCGCAGTTCGAACTCGGTGTGCGCCAGGTGCGCCATCGGCGCCAGCCGCGGCCCGACGACCGTGCCGCCGTCGGCGATCGCGCACATCATCTTCAGCTCCTCGTCCACCACCATCGACAGCTCGTCGCGTTCCTTGGCGTCCGCCAGGAACGCCAGCAGACCCTCGGGGTCCGGCCCCTGGGGCGGGTAGCGGTAGGTGCCGCTGACGGGGTTCATCACCACGGTGCCGCCGGACGCCCGGACGTGGACCTCCGGACTCGCTCCGACCAGGGTCCGGCGCCCGGTGTGCACGACGAAGGTCCAGTAGGCGCCGCTCTCCGCCGTCAGCAACCGCCGGAACAGCGCCAGCGCGTCGGCGGGGCGGTAGCCGTCGATCGTCCCGCGGAAGGTGCGGCGGACGACGAAGTTGGCGCCCTCCCCGGCGGCGATCTCCTCGTCCAGGACCCGGCGCACCGTGGCGGCGTACGCGTCGTCGTCGAGGTCGAAGCCCTCGTCGCGCACCGTGACCGGGTGGTCGGGGAGGAGCGGCAGCAGCTCGGCGACCGGCAGCTCGTGCACCTCGTCGGGGAGCAGCACCGTCAGCGGTGTGCCGTCGTCCACGACGTCGAAACCACGTTCGGAGAGTTGGCGGAACGGGACGAGGGCGAGCGCGCCCCACCGCTCTCCGGGGCGGTCCGGGATCTCCGCCAGCCGGTCGAGGTCGCGGACGGGCCCGGTCATCACCTCCACGACGTCCGCGTCCCGGCCGGGGGTGCGGCGGCGCAGCAGGGCGAAGGGCGGTGCCGTCGGGGAGCGGAGCCCGCGCAGCAGGGCCGCGACGGGGCGGTCGGGGGCGTCGGGCGCGGAGGTGTCGGGCGCGGAGGTGTCGGGCGGGGTGGAGGCGGGCGGGGTGGGCGGCATCGGGGTTCCCTCGGGTGGGCGGGGCCGGGAGGAGGGACGGGCCGCGGAGTCGCCCGGGAACGACGACGGCCGCCCCTCGGGGCGGCCGTGGCGTCGATGTGGTCGATCGCGCGATCAGTGGGCCGCCGGAGGGACGGTCCACCACCAGAAACGGGTCGGCTGCGCGAACATGCCGGGGAGCATAGCCCGCCCGGGCCGTCCGCACACCCGGCGTGGCGGTCATCTCACTCCCCGGGCGGAGCGCGGACCACGGCCCGCACGCCGCTAACCTGACAACGTGACCGTGAACGCTGACATCAGCACCCCCAGCGCCACCTGGCGCGACCTTCCCGCGGCGCAGCAGCCTGAGTACCCGGACCAAGAGGCTCTGCGCGCGGTGACCGCGGACCTCGCGTCCTATCCTCCGCTCGTCTTCGCCGGCGAGTGCGACCAGCTGCGCGCCCGTCTGGGAGCCGTCGCCCGGGGCGAGGCGTTCCTGCTCCAGGGTGGGGACTGCGCCGAGGCGTTCGACCAGGTGAGCGCCGACCAGATCCGCGCCAAGCTCAAGACGCTGCTCCAGATGAGCGCGGTGCTGACCTACGCGGCGGCGGTGCCCGTCGTGAAGGTCGGCCGCATCGCCGGCCAGTACTCCAAGCCCCGCTCCAAGCCCACGGAGCGCCGGGACGGCGTGGAGCTGCCCTCCTACCGGGGCGACTCCGTCAACAGCCCGGAGTTCACCGTCGAGGCCCGCACGCCGGACCCCGAGCGGCTGCGCCGGATGTACCACTCCTCGGCCGCGACCCTGAACCTGGTCCGCGGCTTCACCACGGGCGGCTACGCCGACCTGCGGCAGGTGCACGCCTGGAACCAGGACTTCGTGCGCAACTCCGCCTCGGGGCAGCGCTACGACGCGCTGGCGCGGGAGATCGACTCGGCGCTCAGCTTCATGAAGGCGTGCGGAGCCGACCCCGCCGAGTTCCACAGCGTCGAGTTCTACGCCTCGCACGAGGCGCTGCTGCTGGACTACGAGGCCGCGCTGACCCGGGTGGACTCCCGCACGGGCAGGCTGTACGACGTCTCGGGCCACATGGTGTGGATCGGGGAGCGGACCCGCCAGCTGGACGGCGCGCACATCGAGTTCGCCGCGCAGGTGCGCAACCCGGTGGGTGTGAAGCTCGGGCCGACGACCTCGGCCGAGGAGGCGCTGACCCTCATCGACCGGCTCGACCCGGAGCGTGAGCCGGGCCGGCTCACCTTCATCACCCGGATGGGCGCCGACCGCATCCGGGACCGGCTGCCCGAGCTGGTGGAGAAGGTCACCGCCTCCGGTGCGCAGGTCGTCTGGGTCTGCGACCCGATGCACGGCAACACCTTCGAGGCGGCCTCCGGGTACAAGACCCGCCGGTTCGACGACGTGCTCGACGAGGTGAAGGGCTTCTTCGAGGTCCACAAGGCGCTGGGCACCCACCCGGGCGGCATCCACGTGGAGCTGACCGGTGACGACGTCACCGAGTGCGTGGGCGGCGGCGACGAGATCTTCGTCGACGACCTGCACCAGCGGTACGAGACCGCCTGCGACCCGCGGCTCAACCGCAGCCAGTCGCTCGACCTGGCGTTCCTGGTGGCGGAGATGTACCGGGCGCAGTGACCTCTCGCCCGCCGCGACAGCGGCGGACCGGGCCGACGGCGCCCCTTTCGTACCCTGCACCCGCTGGGTAAGGTTAGGTTTACCTCACCACATCGGTGGGGTGTCCCGTGTCCACGTCCCGGAGGTGACGGTGTTCGTCTGCTCGTGCTTCGGCATCACCGAGCAGCAGGTCCACGATCATGTGGCCGCCGGCGCCGGTACCCCTCGTGAGATCGCCGCCCGCTGCAAGGCCGGCACCGACTGCGGCTCCTGCGTCCGCCGGATCCAGGGGCTCCTCGGTCGCGGCGCCCCCTGCGGTCGTCGCGTCGCCGCGAGCGCCGCCGCGGAGGCGGTGCCGGTGGGGTCGCCCGCCGCCCCACTGCCGGCGCACGCGGC
>NZ_JAAVJC010000387.1 GCF_012033785.1 Streptomyces bohaiensis | reverse complement strand
GCCGCCGCTCGGCGGGCTCGGGCTGCTCGGCCCGCTCGGCGGCGAGGCGGGCCGCCGCGAGGTCGGCGGCGACCGCGTCCGCCACCTTCGGCGCGTCACGGGCTATCTCGCGGAGCATCCCGCTGATCGGGTTGGTGTACCCGGTGAACCGCAGCCCCGGCGCCGCCGCGTGGACGCGGGGGCCGTGCACCAGCGGCCGGCCGTCCTCGTCCAGTACGCCGAGGTGGCCGACGAGCTCCTCCAGCCCGGTGCGGTAGCCGGTCGCGGCGATCACCGTGTCCGGGGTGATCTCCTCGCCGTCGGCCAGCCGGACCGCGTCGGCGGTGAACTCGACCGGGGTCTCGACGACCTCCACCTGCCGCCGCCGGACCGCCCGGACCAGTCCGGTGTCGATCACGGGGATGGAGCCGCCGCGGGCGCGGGTGAACAGCCCGTCCTCCGGGCGGGGCAGCCCGTGGCGGCCGAGGTTCGGCACGGTGCGGGTGACCGGTCGGGCCAGGCCGTCCGCGACGGGCAGCGGCAGCCGCCGCGTGAGGACCCCGCCGGCCTGTGTGGGCCAGCCGAGGGTGGAGCGCCGCATGATGTGCGGGGAGGTGCGCACCGCGAGGCGCACCCGGGCCGCGCCCCGGGCGGCGAGTTCGACGGCGATGTCCGCGCCGGTGTTGCCGACCCCCACCACCAGCACGTCGCGGTCGCGGAACGGTTCGGCCTCCTGGTACTCGGCTGCGTGCAGCAGCGTGCCGCCCCACTCCGCCGTGCCGGGCCACTCCGGGAGGCGCGGGGTGTGGCTGTTGCCGGTCGCGACCACCACGGCCGCGGCGTGCAGCACCCGTCCGCCGTTGGCCGCCAGTCGCCAGCCGCCGGACTCGGCGGCCTCCACGCGGGAGACGGCCACCCCTGCGGCCAGTTCCAGTCGGTGGTGCCGGGCGTACCGCTCCAGGTAGGCGACGAAGTCGTCGCGCGCCACCCAGCGGCCGGCCGAGCGGGGGATGGGCAGTCCCGGCAGCGCCGACCAGCGCCGGGTGGTGTGCAGTCGCAGGCGCGCGTAGTGCCGGCGCCAGGAGTGGCCGACGTCGCTGCCGCGTTCCAGCACGACGGCGCGGACACCGCGTTCCTTGAGCGCGGCGGCGGTGGCGAGCCCCGCCGGTCCGCCGCCGATGACATGGACCGGGGATATGTCGGCTGTCGGCATGAACACGAGGATACGCACGCGGTTCCGCCGTCAGCAGGGGGCGTTCGTTGACCCGGCCGCGCTGTTGTGCGCCCACCCGCGCGCCCTTGGCGCACCGGGTGCCGCGGGCGGGCTGACGGTCGACCACGAACCGGCGGGAGCACCGGGAAAGGGGTCGACCGACGGGCCGTCACGCCCGTAGGAGTGCCGTGCCGCCGCCGTCCGTGCTCGGCGGCGGGCGGTCCGCCGTCGCGGGGCCTCGGCGGCCGGGCCGGGCGCCGGTGGTCCGGCCCTACTTGGTGGGCTTGCGGCCGGTCATGCCCAGCTGCACCAGCGCGGCGAGCGTCGGCTTCACCTCCGCCTGCTTGGCGCCTGCCGTCTGGAGGCTCTTCGCCTGCGCGGTGGCACCGCAGACCATCGTCACCAGGGAGGCGGCCACCGCGGTCGCCGGTGGCTCGCCGGTGGCGCGGCTCTTGCTGCGCGACTCCTCCAGCGACTCCGCCAGGGGTTTGATGAGGGCGCCCAGGACGCGCGCCCTGATGCGCACGAACCGGCGGTCGCCCTCGGCGGCGCTGACGTCGATGACGCGGAGGATCGCCTCGTGGCGGCGCCAGAACGACTGGACGCCGTCCACCAGCTCCTCGGACGCCTGCTTCCCGGCCTTCCCGGCCCAGGAGCGGCCGGCGACGAGTGCGGACAGCTCTCCGCTCTCCTGCACCGTCTCCGAGGCCAGCTCCAGCACGGCCGCCTCGATGTCGGGGAAGTACTGGTAGAACGTCGCCGGCGAGGTGCCGGCCTGGCGCGCCACATCGATGACCCGGACGTCCCGGTAGGGGGCCGAGCCGAGCATCTTGCTCAGGCAGTCCAGCAGCTTCTGCCGCGTCGCCTGCCCGCGCCGCCCGGCCACCCGGCCGTCCACAGTCGTCACATTTCCTGTCATACCGTCAGCGTAGCTATCTGTCACGTTTGCGCGATTCGGCAGCATCCGAACGAGTTTGTCGGTTTCGGTGATGCCGATCGGTGATGCCGGTCGGAGGCCGCACTCCGCCGCGCGGGGAGGCGCCCCCGGCGCCCGAGGCGGGGGGTGCGAGCCGGGCGCACCCCGGTGCCGGACTGTCGGTGCCGCCAGGAAGAATCACCATCGGTCGGCCCCCGACTGGACCGCGACGCCCGGTGCGTAGTGAGATGCTTCAACAGGGCGAGGGAAGGCCGACGGGGAGGTGGCAGACATGGTGGACCCGCTGACGCAGCACGATCCGCGTCGGATCGGGCCGTTCGAGGTGCTCGGACGGCTCGGGTCGGGTGGCATGGGCCTGGTCTACCTCGCGCGCTCGGCCTCCGGTCGCCGGGTGGCGATCAAGACGGTGCGCACGGAGCTCGCCGAGGACCAGCTCTTCCGGGTCCGCTTCACCCGCGAGGTCGAGGCGGCGCGCGCCGTCAGCGGTTTCTACACCGCGGCGGTGGTGGACGCCGACCCCCGCGCGGCCGTGCCGTGGCTGGCGACCGCCTACGTACCGGCGCCCTCGCTGGAGGAGATCGTCAACGAGTGCGGGCCGCTGCCGCCGCAGGCCGTCCGCTGGCTGGCCGCCGGCATCGCCGAGGCCCTGCACTCGATCCACAGCGCGGGCCTGGTCCACCGCGACCTCAAGCCCTCCAACGTCCTCGTCGTCGAGGACGGCCCCCGCGTCATCGACTTCGGCATCGCCTCCGGCGTCTCCAACCAGCGGCTGACCATGACCAACGTCGCCGTCGGCACCCCCGCCTACATGTCGCCCGAGCAGGCCCGCGACTCCCGAGGCGTCACCGGCGCCAGCGACGTCTTCTCGCTCGCCTCCACCCTCGTCTTCGCGGCGACCGGACACCCGCCGTACCACGGCGCCAACCCGGTCGAGACGGTGTTCATGCTGCTCCGGGAGAGCCCGGACCTCGACGGCCTCCCGGACGAGCTGCACCCGCTGATCGAGTCGTGCATGCGGCACGCGGCGGAGGAGCGCCCGAGCCCCGCCGACCTCCAGGCCCGGCTGGCGCCGCACCTCTTCTCGGCCGGCGACGACAGCGGCTCCGCCTCCGCGTGGCTGCCCGCCGGCGCCGTGGCGCTGATCGAGCGCCGCCGCGGCGGCCGGTCCAAGCCCCCGCCCGCGCCGCTCGGCCCCACCCCTGCCG
>NZ_JAAVJC010000386.1 GCF_012033785.1 Streptomyces bohaiensis | reverse complement strand
GCCCGGGCGTGCGGCGTGCGGCGTGCGGCGTGCGGCGTGCGGCGTGCGGCGTGCGGCGTGCGGCGTGCGGCGTGCGGCGTGCGGCGTGCGGCGGCAGTCTCCGGACCCCCCGCGGAACCGACCCGCGGTCTCGCATAGTGAAACCCGCGCGGCACGGGAGCCCGGGCAGGGGATACCCTGGCGTGGATGCGAAGCGTGACGATGCTCCTCCTTAGCCGCCGCGGCGAGGGTCTTCCGTAACGGACCGACCCCCTCCCCGCGGAGTCGGTCGTGCCGTCGGTCCTCAGAGCCCTCCCTGGTAGGAGACCAGCACCATGGCCGCACAGACGCCGGACCCGTCCGCATCGCCCGCCTCCCCCGCCGTACCGGTGACCGCCACCGGCCGTCCCGGTACACCGCAGACCAACGGCACCGCCCGGCAGCGCCCCTCGGGGATGCCCGCCCATCGGTACGCGCCGTACGAGAGCGTGGAGCTGCCCGACCGGAGCTGGCCGAACCGCCGGATCACCCAGGCCCCCCGCTGGCTCTCCACCGACCTGCGCGACGGCAACCAGGCGCTGATCGACCCCATGTCGCCCGCGCGTAAGCGCGAGATGTTCGATCTGCTGGTCCGCCTGGGCTACAAGGAGATCGAGGTCGGGTTCCCCGCCTCCGGCCAGACCGACTTCGACTTCGTCCGCTCCATCATCGAGAGCGACGCGATCCCCGACGACGTCACCATCTCCGTGCTGACCCAGGCCCGCGAGGAGCTGATCGCCCGCACCGTGGAGTCCCTGGTCGGCGCCCGCAACGCCACCGTGCACCTCTACAACGCCACCGCCCCCGTCTTCCGCCGGGTGGTCTTCCGGGGCGGCAAGGACCAGATCCGGCAGATCGCGGTCGACGGCACCCAGCTGGTGATGGAGTACGCCGAGAAGCTGCTCGACGACCGCACCACCTTCGGCTACCAGTACAGCCCGGAGATCTTCACCGACACCGAGCTGGACTTCGCCCTGGAGGTCTGCGAGTCGGTCATGGACGTGTGGCAGCCGGAGCCCGGCCGGGAGATCATCCTCAACCTGCCGGCGACGGTGGAGCGTTCCACGCCCTCCACCCACGCGGACCGCTTCGAGTGGATGTCGCGCAACCTGTCCCGCCGGGAGCTGGTCTGCCTCTCCGCCCACCCCCACAACGACCGCGGCACCGCCGTCGCCGCCGCCGAACTGGCCGTCATGGCCGGCGCAGACCGCGTCGAGGGCTGCCTGTTCGGCCAGGGCGAGCGCACCGGCAACGTCGACCTGGTCACCCTGGGGATGAACCTCTTCTCCCAGGGTGTCGACCCGCAGATCGACTTCTCCCGCATCGACGACATCCGGCGCACCTACGAGTACTGCAACCAGATGGACGTCCACCCCCGCCACCCCTACGTCGGCGACCTCGTCTACACCTCCTTCTCCGGCTCCCACCAGGACGCCATCAAGAAGGGGTTCGAGGCGCTGGCCGCGGATGCCGCCGACCGCGGTGTCGACGTCGCAGACATGCCGTGGGAGATGCCCTACCTGCCGATCGACCCCAAGGACGTGGGCCGCACCTACGAGGCGGTCATCCGCGTCAACTCGCAATCCGGCAAGGGCGGCATCGCGTACGTGCTGAAGAACGACCACGCGCTGGACCTGCCGCGCCGGATGCAGGTGGAGTTCTCCCGCATCATCCAGGAGCGGACCGACGCCCAGGGCGGCGAGGTCACCCCCGCCCAGATCTGGCAGGCGTTCGCCGACGAGTACCTGCCCACCCCCGAGCGCCCCTGGGGCCGTATCCAGCTGCGTTCCGCCCAGGGCTTGGCCATGGGCGAGGACGGCCGGGACCGCCTGACGGTCGGCGCCGTGGTCGACGGCGCGTCCACCACCCTCGAGGGCACCGGCAACGGCCCCATCGCCGCGTTCTTCGACGCGCTGGCCGCGGTCGGCGTCATCGACGAGGACGTACGGCTGCTCGACTACGTCGAGCACACCATGAGCGAGGGCGCCGGCGCCAAGGCGGCCGCCTACATCGAGTGCGCCATCGGCGAGCAGGTCCGGTGGGGCGTCGGCATCGACGACAACATCGTGATGGCGTCGCTGAAGGCCGTCGCCTCCGCGGTCAACCGCGCGGCACGCTGAGCGCGACCGGGGTGGGCGCGCACGCGCCCACCCCGGTGACCCGGCCCCGTGCGGCCCGGCGTTCCACCCACCGGCCGCGACTACCGGCCCGGGCCGCTCCCCCGCCCCGCCCGCCCCGTGCGCCCGGCCCGCACCGACCGTTCCCCTCACCACCGAACGGATCCGGACGACCACACGCCGGAACCCACCTTTGTCCTCCCCGGGTACTGACGCCGCCGCGCACCTGTGGCTAACATCACCCCACTGCGGCAGCGTCGCCGACATGTGACGGAGGTACGGGCGTGGCGCACTCCCGACGAAGGACCGGACTGACGTGGGTCGCCGGGGTCCGCACCGTGTGGCGAGTCGTGGCGGACGGCGAGTTCTACTGCCCGGACTGCGGCGGGGACCGCTGCTACCAGCGACTGGAGGGCCGGCGCCGGCTGACGGTCCTCGGAATGCCGTTGCTGCCGCGCGGCACCGCGGTACCGGTGATCGAGTGCTCCTTCTGCCGGAACCGCTTCACCCTCCAGGCGCTCTCCGCCCCCACCACCGTCCGGCTCTCGCTGATGCTCCGCGACGCCGTGCAGACCATCGCCCTCGCCGTCCTGGCCGCCGGCGGCACCGAGTCGCGCGCCGCGCGCGAGGCGGCCGTCGACTCCGTGAGGACCGGCGGGCACCCCGACTGCACCGAGGAACGGCTGCTCACGCTGCTCGCCGTGGTCGGCGCGGAGGGCGACGACGCGTTGGAGAACGAACTGCGCTCGACCCTGGCGCCGTTGGCGCCGCACCTGGCCACCGTCGGCCGGGAGACCCTGCTCCGCGACGCCGCACGCATCGCCCTCGCCGACGGCCGGTACCTCGCCGCGGAGAGCGCGGCGCTCGCGGAGATCGGCAACGCACTGGCACTGGCGCCCACCGACACCGAACGGCTGCTCACCGAGGCGGGCCAGGGGGTCTGAGGGCGCGGGGGCCCACGCCGAGCGCGGGGCCCCACGCCGGGCGCGCGACGCCGGCTACGGCTTCCGTCGTGTCGTCGGGAACGCCCGCGTCCAGCCGGGTAGGGGGGCGCCCCTCCGCGGTGCAGCTGACCGCATGCGACGCACCGAGCCGATCCGACGCGGGGCCCCACACACGCTTGATGCGGGGTCCCACACACGCTGTGAGCCCCGCAGCCGCGCGGGCCCCGGACGCCGGCGCGGCGTGGCGTGCCACGGCGACCGCCGGCTGCCGCAGTGCGGCGA
>NZ_JAAVJC010000385.1 GCF_012033785.1 Streptomyces bohaiensis | reverse complement strand
GGCGCCGGAGGCGCCGGGCCAGCCGCCGGGGCGGCCCGCGTCGTCCTCGTCCCCGTGCGCCGGGGCCGCGGGCAGCCCCTGCAGCCGCGCCAGCAGGGTCTCGGAGGGCGGGGGCGGCGGGGTCTGCGCGAACGCGCTCTTCAGCCGGCGCTGGGCGTCGGCCTCCGCCCGGCACCCGGCGCAGGTCGCGAGGTGGGCGAGGACGCGGTCGCGGTGGTCGTGGGAGAGCTCGCCGTCGATGAGCGCGGCGAGGCTGTCCCCCAGATGCTGCTCACTGCTCACTCGGTTCAGCCTCCCCCGTACGAGCGGACGGCGCGCCCGCGAGCACGGGAGCGGCGTCGAGGACCTCGTCGCGCTCCGGCGCGGACGGCGAGCGGTGGCTGAGCGACTTGCGCAGGTGTGAGCGGCCGCGGTGGATCCGGCTGCGCACGGTGCCGAGCTTCACACCGAGGGTGGCGGCGATCTCCTCGTAGCTGAGCCCCTCGATGTCGCAGAGCACCACGGCGGCGCGGAAGTCCGGCGCGAGGGTGTCGAGCGCCTGCTGGATGTCGGCGTCGAAGTGGGTGTCGTTGAAGTGCTGCTGCGGTGAGGGCTCCCTGCTCGGGAGCCGTTCGGCGGCGTCGTCCCCCAGCGCGTCGAAACGGATGCGCTGCTTGCGCCGGACCGTGTCCAGGAAGAGGTTGGTGGTGATCCGGTGCAGCCACCCCTCGAAGGTCCCGGGGGTGTAGGTGGAGAGCGACCGGAAGACGCGGACGAAGACCTCCTGGGTGAGGTCCTCGGCGTCGTACTGGTTGCCGGTCAGGCGGTAGGCGAGCCGGTAGACGCGGGCGCTGTGGGTGGAGACGATCTCCTCCCAACTGGGAGGGGTCCATCCGGTGTCGGGGGCGGCGCCGGCAGCTGACGCACCGTCCGTCCGGAAGCCGGCGGCGGGAACGACCTGGGCGCGTGCAGCATTGTCGGTCACAGAATTCGGCCCGCCGGCGACGCCCCGGATACGGCGCAGAACGCCCCGGGAACCGAACGCGGCCGCACCTCCCCTGTCGGCTCTGGTGTCCAGTGGAGTGCCAACCATAGTCACCTCGCCCGTTAGCTCCGGATAAGGATTATTGGCCTGCTTTCCGCCGCCGGGCGGATGGCCCCGTGCACCGGGAGAACGTACGGTCCCCGCGTCCGGTTCCCCGCCGGACTCGATACAGTCGTGCCGCGACTGACGGGGACAGGAGAGTGCCATTACCGGCAACCGGCACACCAGCTGGGCGTTCGCCGACGCGTACGGTGTCCCGGATATCGGGACCGCCGCCGGTGAGGCGCTGCTCTGGGCCCGGGACCGCTCCCGGGAGATCGGTGTCGCCAGCGTCTCCCCCGGCTGCGGCGACGCGCTGCGGCTGCTGACCGCGACCGCGGACGCCAAGGCGGTCGTGGAGATAGGGACCGGCACCGGGGTCTCCGGGTTGTACCTGCTGCTGGGCATGCGGCCGGACGGCGTGCTGACCACCATGGACACCGAGCCGGAGCGGCAGCAGTTCGCCCGCGAGGCGTTCCGCGCCGCCGGCTTCGCCGGCAACCGGGCGCGGCTGATCCCGGGCCGTGCGCTGGACGTGCTGCCGCGGCTGACCGACGGCGGCTACGACCTGGTCTTCTGCGACGGCGATCGGGAGGAGTACCTCGACTACCTCGGCGAGGCGGTGCGGCTGCTGCGACCGGGGGGCGTGCTGTGCTTCTCCGGGGTCTTCTCGGGCGGTGACACCGTCGACTCCTCGGCGCAGACCACCACGGTGCTCACCCTCCGGGAGCTGCTGCGGGCCCTGCGGGAGAGCGACCGGCTGGTACCGGCGCTGCTGCCGGTGGGCGACGGCCTGCTCTGCGCCACCTGCCGCTGAGAGCGGGTGCGCCCGGGGCCCGCCCCGCCCGTGGCGTCCGGAGCAGGAGGGCGCCCCGGAACGCGCGTGCGCTCCGGGGCGATGTTCTCCCTCGGTACTGCGGCTGTCAGCCGGTCAGCCGCACACCTTCTTCAGTTCCTCGTCGAGCGCGACCGCCTCGTCCGGGGTCAGCTCGACGACGAGACGCCCGCCGCCTTCGAGCGGAACGCGCATGATGATGCCCCGCCCCTCCTTGGTGACCTCGAGCGGGCCGTCGCCCGTCCGCGGCTTCATGGCCGCCATGCTCGTTCCCCTTCCTGAAACCAGCTCATCATCCGCCCGGAGACCACCAAGACGCGCGCGCGTTCTGCGCGTGCGCCGGTCTCGAACAGATTGCCTCGCCTTCATTATCCCGCATGGGACGACCGGATGACCAACAGCGGCGTCCCGGACCGCCCCTCGGGGCAGTCCGCTGCCTTCCCGGGCGGCCCCCGCCACCGCCCCGGCAGAGCCGGGGGCCGGGGGCAGGCGGACCGCGCGCGGGGTTTGACCCAGCTCACATGCACGCACGGGTACGGTTCGATGGACGCTGCGTCATGCTGTCCGACATGGCCGACACCGTGCAGTACGCCGTGACCGACTCCCTCGCCGTCGTGACGCTGAACCGCCCCGACGCGATGAACGCCCTCGACACCGCGACCAAGGAGGCGCTGCGGGACGCCCTGACCGAGGCGGGCGGCGACGGCGGGGTGCGCGCGGTGCTGCTGACCGGCACCGGGCGGGCCTTCTGCGTGGGCCAGGACCTGAAGGAGCACGTGCGGTCGCTGGCGGCGGAGGACGGCGCCGGTGGGGCGGCCGGGCCGGGGAGCGCCATGCGGACGGTGGCCGACCACTACAACCCGATCACGCTCGCCATCGCCTCGATGCCCAAGCCGGTCGTGGCGGGAGTGAACGGCGTCGCGACGGGCGCGGGTCTGGGGTTCGCGCTGGCCGCGGACTACCGCGTGGTGGCGGAGAGCGCCTCGTTCAACACCGCGTTCGCCGCCATCGGGCTCGGCGCCGACTCGGGGCTGTCCTGGAGTCTCCCCCGCGCGGTCGGTCCGGCGCGGGCGGCGGAGCTGCTGCTGATGCCGCGCCGGGTGGACGCCGCCGAGGCCGAGCGACTGGGCATCGCGCAGCGGGTGGTGCCGGACGGGGAGCTGCCGGCGGTGGCGCGCGAGGTGGCGCTGGCGTTCGCCGCCGGCCCGACGGTGGCCTACGCGGCCATCAAGCGGGCGATGGCGTTCGGCGGCTCGCACTCGCTGGCGGAGACGGTGGAGCTGGAGGCGGCGCTGCAACGGGAGGCCGGGGCCAGCGCCGACCACCGCGCCGCGGTGGCGTCGTTCGTGGCCAAGGAACGGCCCGTGTTCGAGGGGCGCTGACGGCCGAACACCGCTGCGGCGTCCGCACCCGGCGCACCGGCCGCGGGTCAGCCGCGGTCGGCGCCCCCGGCGGGCGGCTCGCCGCCGGCC
>NZ_JAAVJC010000384.1 GCF_012033785.1 Streptomyces bohaiensis | reverse complement strand
CCGCGCTTCGTCAGCCAGTCCACGAAGTCGTGGGTGCCGCCGGCGGGCGCCCGCCCCGGAGGGCGCTGCCGCGCCGTCGTCCGGGGCGTCGGGGAGCGGATCGGTCCGAGCGGGACCGGTGCCGCCGGGGCCGGTGTACCGGGGACCGGTGCCGCCGCTGCCGCCCGGGCCGCTGCCGCCGGAGTCCCCGCCGCCGACATCGCCGTCACCGGGGTCGCCCGGACCGCCCTCGCCCCGGCCGTCCGGTCCGGTCGCACCACCGCGGTCCTCCCGCCGGGGCGCGTCCGGCCGTGCCGCGTCCGCACCGCCCTCCCCGGAGCCGTCGGAGCCCCCGGAGTCCTCGGAGTCCTCGGAGCCGGCCGCTTCTGCCGCTTCGGCGGCCTCGGGCTCCGAGCCGGCGATGCGCCGCCGCCGCCGGTGCTTGAGCAGGGCCCACGGAGCACGCGAGGCGGCGGCATCGTCCGAGGCCACCTCCGTACCGCCCTCCTTCGCCGCCCGCACCGCGGCGCGCTCCACCGAGAGCACCGTCTCGCGGCGCGCGGGCTCCACCCGCTCCGGCTCCGGCCACACCCCCATCGCCGCGCACACCGTCGGCAGCAGCGCCATCGCGGCGGTCGCGTACCCCTCGGCCGACGGGTGGTAGCGGTCCGGGCCGAACATCTCCCGGGGGTTGGCCGCGAACTCGGGGCCGAGCAGGTCACCGAGGGAGACCGTCCGCCCGCCCAGCTCCACCACGGCGATCGTCTGCGCCGCCGCCAGCTGCCGGCTGAGCCGGCGCGCCACCCACCGCAGCGGCTGCGCCACCGGCTCGATCGTCCCCAGGTCCGGGCAGGTCGCCACCACCACACGCGACCCCGCCGCGCGCAGCCGGGCGACGGCCTCGGAGAGGCAGCGCGCGGAGGTCGCGGGGGAGAGGCGCCCGGTCACGTCGTTGGCGCCGATCATGATCACGCAGAGGTCCGGGGCGGGCGAGGTGAGCGGGTCCGCCAGCAGCAGCGAGACCTGGCGGTCGAGGTCGGTGGACTCCGCCCCGCTGAGCGCCACGTTCCGCAGCTCGACCGGCCGCTCGGCCACCGCCGCGAGTCCGGAGGCGACCAGCGCCGCCGGGGTCTGCGCGGCGCGCCGCACGCCCAGCCCCGCCGCGGTCGAGTCGCCCAGGAACCCCAGGCGCAGCGCCGGGCGCCGCCCGCTGCGGAGCGCCGCGCCGTACCGGCCGTCGGCGACCGGCGGCGTCTCCTCGCTCACCCCGATCTGCCGCTTCGCCAGTTGGGCCTCGGTGAGCAGCACACCCAGTGCCACTCCGCCCACCACACCGATCCCGCCGCCGCCCAACGCCGCGGCCGTCGCGATGCGCCGCGCCACTCTCGCTCCCGCCATGGACCGTTCCACCTCCCCGCGCGGCGGGCCACCGTGCCCGCCGGTTCGACCGGGGTGCCGGCCGCGGTCGCGGCCCGACACCGCCCGGTGTGCCTTCTCCCGGTCCGCTGTCCGCGTTCCGTTCGTCCCGCCGCCACCGTGATCCGGGTGGCGGCGCCGTCGCCGTCCTCGTGCTGTGCGGTACCGCCGTGCTGCGTGCCGTACCGCCGTCGTGCAGATCCTGCCGTGCGCCGTGCCGGTAGCGTGCGCACCCCCGCTGCCCCCGCGCGCCGCGCGGGGCGGGCCCCCGGGCCGGGCGGCCGCGGGGCGACGTCCGTCGCCGCCGATGACCGGGGGTATGTGCGACGTACCCGCCCCGGCGTGCTCCACGCGTCCGTCGCCGGGGCGGTCGCGCCGGTGTGTGCAACGCGCGTCCACATGCGGGGTCGCGCCGATAGAGTGCCGGTGGCGACACACAGCCGACCGCCGGTCCGCGGCCGTCGCACCGCGCGGCCCGCGAGACCGACGCACCACCGGAGCCGGCCCCACCGCCGCGACCGACGCCGTTCAGGAGTGTGGAGACACAGTGCAGTACTACGAGTCGATGATCGATCTTGTCGGCAACACGCCGCTGGTGAAGCTCAACAGCGTCACCGACGGCATTGAGGCGACGGTGCTTGCCAAGGTCGAGTACTTCAACCCCGGCGGGTCCGTGAAGGACCGCATCGCGCTGCGGATGATCGAGGCGGCAGAGGCCTCCGGCGAGCTCCAGCCCGGCGGGGTCATCGTGGAGCCGACCTCCGGCAACACCGGCGTCGGCCTGGCGATCGTGGCCCAGCGCAAGGGCTACCACTGCGTCTTCGTCTGCCCGGACAAGGTCTCCGCCGACAAGATCAACGTGATGCGTGCCTACGGCGCGGAGGTCGTGGTCTGCCCCACCGCGGTCGACCCCGACCACCCGGACTCGTACTACAACGTCTCCGACCGGCTCGTCCGCGAGACGCCCGGCGCCTGGAAGCCCGACCAGTACAGCAACCCGGACAACCCGCGCTCCCACTACGAGACGACCGGGCCGGAGATCTGGACGCAGACCGAGGGCCGCGTCACCCACTTCGTGGCGGGCGTCGGCACCGGCGGCACCATCTCGGGCACCGGCCGGTACCTCCGTGAGGCCAGCGGCGGCACCGTCCGCGTCATCGGCGCCGACCCGGAGGGCTCCGTGTACTCCGGCGGCAGCGGCCGGCCCTACCTGGTCGAGGGCGTCGGCGAGGACTTCTGGCCCGACGCCTACGACCGCGAGGTCGCCGACCGCATCGTCGCCGTCTCCGACAAGGACTCCTTCCAGATGACCCGCCGCCTCGCCAAGGAGGAGGGCCTGCTGGTGGGCGGCTCCTGCGGCATGGCGGTCGCCGGCGCCCTGGAGGTCGCGCGGGAGCTGGGCCCCGACGACGTCGTCGTCGTGCTGCTCCCCGACGGCGGACGCGGCTACCTCAGCAAGATCTTCAACGACGAGTGGATGGCGGACTACGGCTTCCTGGAGGGCGGCGAGCCGGAGACCCGCGTCAGCGACGTGCTGCGCCGCAAGACCGGCGGCATCCCCGAGCTGGTCCACATGCACCCCGACGAGACCGTCGGCGAGGCCATCGAGGTGCTGCGCGAGTACGGCGTCTCGCAGATGCCGATCGTCAAGCCGGGGGCGGGCCACCCCGACGTGATGGCCGCCGAGGTCGTCGGCTCCGTCGTCGAACGCGAGCTGCTGGACGCGCTGTTCGCACAGCGCGCCACCCTGGACGACGCACTGGAGAAGCACATGAGCCCGCCGCTGCCGCAGGTCGGCTCCGGCGAGCCCGTCGCGGACCTGATGGTCGCGCTGGAGAAGGCGGACGCGGCGATCGTGCTGGTCGAGGGCAAGCCCACCGGCGTGATCAGCCGACAGGACCTGCTCTCCTTCCTCGCCCAGTAGCGGCGCCGGTCCCGCCGCGGACCGCGCGACCTCCCCGGCCCCGCACCGCGCACCCGCGCGGTGC
>NZ_JAAVJC010000383.1 GCF_012033785.1 Streptomyces bohaiensis | reverse complement strand
GCCGCGCCCCGCCGGGGACGGAGCGTCGCACGGGGTGCGGCGCGGTCCCGACGGGGCGCGGGCGGAGCGGGGCGCGCCGGTCGGCGCGGCGGCTCAGTGGAAGAAGTGGCGGGTCCCGGTGAAGTACATGGTGACCCCGGCGGCGCGGGCCGCGGCGACGACCTCCTCGTCCCGCACGGAGCCGCCGGGCTGCACCACGGCCCGCACCCCGGCGTCCAGCAGCACCTGCAGACCGTCCGCGAACGGGAAGAACGCGTCCGAGGCGGCGAACGAGCCGGTCGCTCGCTCCTCGCCCGCACGCTGCACCGCCAGGCGGGCGGAGTCCACCCGGTTGACCTGGCCCATGCCGACGCCGACGGAGGCACCGTCCTTGGCCAGCAGGATGGCGTTGGACTTCACCGCCCGGCAGGCGCGCCAGGCGAAGAGCAGCGAGGCGAGCTCGGCCTCGTCCAGCGCGTCGCCGGCGGCGAGGGTCCAGTGGGCCGGGTCGTCGCCCTCGGCCTGGAAGACGTCCTTGTCCTGCACCAGCAGGCCGCCCTCGATCGGCCGGACCTCGGTGCGGGCAGCGGGCGCGTCGGCGCAGCGCAGCACGCGGATGTTCTTCTTGCGGGTCAGCACGTCCACGGCGCCGTCCTCGTAGCCGGGGGCGACGACGACCTCGGTGAAGATCTCCGCGACCTGCTCGGCCATCTCCACCGACACCGGGCGGTTGACGGCGATGACGCCGCCGAACGCGGAGACCGGGTCGCAGGCGTGGGCCTTGCGGTGGGCCTCGGCGACGTCGGCGCCGACCGCGATGCCGCAGGGGTTGGCGTGCTTGATGATCGCGACGGCCGGGCGGTCGTGGTCGTAGGCGGCGCGTCGGGCGGCCTCGGTGTCCACGTAGTTGTTGTAGGACATCTCCTTGCCGTGCAGCTGCTCCGCGGCGGCGAGCCCGGTACCGCTGCCGTCGCCGTACAGCGCGGCCGGCTGGTGCGGGTTCTCGCCGTAGCGCAGCGAGCGCAGCCGCTCGAACGCCGAACCGTGGAAGGCGGGCAGCGCCTCGCCGTCGGCGGCGTAGTCGGCGGCGAACCAGCTCGCGACGGCCGCGTCGTAGGCCGCGGTGTGGGCGAACGCCTCGGCGGCGAGCCGCTTGCGGGCGCCGAGTTCGAAGCCGCCGCCGGCGGCCGCCTCCAGGACGTCGGCGTAGCGCGCCGGGTTGACCACGACGGCGACCGAGGGGTGGTTCTTCGCGGCGGAACGGACCATCGCCGGGCCGCCGATGTCGATCTGCTCCACGCACGCGTCGGGGGCGGCGCCCGAGGCGACCGTCTCCCGGAAGGGGTAGAGGTTGACGACGACGAGGTCGAACGGCTCGACCTGGAGGTCGGTCAGCTGCTGCCGGTGGTCCGCCAGCCGCAGGTCGGCGAGGATGCCGGCGTGCACCTTGGGGTGGAGCGTCTTGACGCGGCCGTCGAGGCACTCGGGGAACCCGGTCACGTCCTCGACGGGGGTCACCGGGACGCCGGCGGCCGCGATGCGCCCCGCGGTGGAGCCGGTGGAGACCAGCTGGACCCCGGCGGCGTGCAGCCCCTGTGCGAGCTCCTCCAGCCCGGTCTTGTCGTAGACGCTGATCAGCGCGCGGCGCAGCGGGCGGCGCCCGGCGTCGCTGTCGGAGCTGGTGGCGGTGGTGGCCGTACGGTCGGCGGTCACGGGATCAGAACCTTTCGTCCCTCGATTCGATAGCCGTCCCGGGCCAAACGCCCCACGGCATCGACGAGCATGTCTCGCTCGGCTTCCTTGATCCGCTCGTGCAGGGCGGACTCGTCGTCGTCCTCCCGGACGTCCACCGCGCGCTGCGCGATGATCGGCCCGGCGTCGACGCCCTCGTCGACGAAGTGGACGGTGCACCCGGTCACCTTGACGCCGTGCGCGAGCGCGTCGCGAACGCCGTGGGCACCGGGGAAACTTGGCAGCAGGGCCGGATGGGTGTTGACGGTCCGGCCCGCGAAGCGCGCGAGGTACCGCGCGCCGACGATCTTCATGAACCCGGCGGAGACCACCAGGTCCGGCGTGTGGGCGGCCACGTCGGCGGCCAGCGCCTCGTCCCACTCCTCACGCGTCGCGTGGTCGCGGACCCGCCGGACGAACGTCGGGATGCCCGCCGCCTCGGCGCGGCGCAGCCCGGTGCAGTCGCGGTCGGCGCCGACGGCCACCACGCGCGCCCCGTACGCGGGATCGGCGGCGGCGTCGAGCAGCGCCTGGAGGTTGGTGCCGGAGCCGGAGACGAGGACGACCAGCCGGGCCGCCGAGGGGGCCGGGGCGGGCGATGCCGGTGCAGGAGCCACGTGGGAGAGGTGCTTTCTGTGGGCCGCGGGAAGCGATCGGGCGGTGAAGTGCGTCGGGCGCGGGGTCCGCGCCGCGGCACCGGCCGCCGACCGTCACGATACCGGCACGCGCCCGTCCCCCGACACGACGGTCCACCGGCGCGGACGGTACGGTCAGGACCACCGATCTCGCCGCGCCCCCGCCAGGGACCACCGGCGCTACGAAGGGGATACGACGACCAGATGACCGACCGACGCCGCGAATCCTCCTCCGACGGCCGGGCCGGCGGGGAGCCCAACCCCTTCGCCGCGCCGCCCGACGGCGCCCCGGACCGGCCCTGGCACCTACGCCGCCGCGCCGGCCGGGACAACGGTTCCGGTGACGGCGGCCGGGACGGCTCCGACGGTGGCCGCGACGGTTCGGGCGAGGGCGACGGCGAGGAGGACAACCGGAAGTCGGCCTGGGGCAGGCAGTGGAGTTCCCGCCAGCCCGGCCGCCAGTCCGGTGGTTTCGGCCAGTCCCCCGCCGACCGCGGCCAGGACGGCGACCGGGAGGGGCGGCGCCGGCCCGGCTGGGACCCGGCCGACCCCCGGCAGCGGCACGCCCGTTACGCCCTGCTCGCCGGCGGCTGGGCCTTCGTCGGCGCGGTCTTCGCGTGGGACTGGCTGGCCCTGCTGCTGGGCGCCCTCGCCCTCTACTGGGGTGTCGACGCGCTGCGCGGCACCAAGCAGGAGCTGACCGCCGAGGAGCGCGCGGCGTCGGGCGCGGACGGCGACCGCGCCGCGGCGGGCGGCGGGAGCGACACCGCGGCAACCGGCGACGGGGCACCGGAGCGGCCCTCGACGCCCCCGGCGGGCGGGAAGGGCGGGCGGCGGTCGCTGCTGCTGTCCACCTCGTTCGGGATCGGCCTGGCCTCGCTGGCGATCGCGGTGGTCGTCGCCAACTTCACCGTGCAGATGGTCTACAAGGACTACTTCGACTGCGCGGCGGACGCGTTGACCATCGCCTCGCAGGACGCCTGCGCGGACCGGCTGCCCGAGGTGCTGCACGACGTGTACATCCCGCAGAACTGAACACCGGGCCGCCGAGCGCGGCGGCCC
>NZ_JAAVJC010000382.1 GCF_012033785.1 Streptomyces bohaiensis | reverse complement strand
GCCCGGCGCTCCGGCTCCGCGGCACGGCCGCGCCGCCCCACCGGGCCCCGCGGTGGGACCACCGGCGGCGCGCCCCGCGGCAGGTGCCGTCGAACCGGGGACGCGGGGGCGCCCAGGCCCTACGCTGGGACCCCGGTCGCCGTCCGAGAGAGGGCATTACGTGGCCTGTGACCTCTGGCTGGTCCCCCTTGTCGATGTGCTCTGCCACAGTCCCGACAACCCGTTCGCCGAAGAGATCGCCGACTACGACCGCGCCCTGGCGGACGCGGGACTGCCCCCCGTCCCCGTGCACGGCTACGTGCCCGGAACCTCCGGGGAGGTCGCCCCGGTCGCGGGGTTCGACTACGCGGCGCTGCACCTGCTGCGCCGGGCGTACCTGCTGCACCTCAGCGGTCTGGAGGTCACTCCTGCCGGCGGAGTCGACGGCGACTACGAGCAGTTGCTGGAGATGTTCGGGGAGGCCGCGCAACGCTCCCACCTGGTCTGGCACTTCGACCACGCCGGCGCCTACGTGCCGCTGGACTTCCCGCAGCCGCTCGCCAACGACGACCTGCTCCGCGGCGGAGGGCCGCTGGGCTCGTCGCACGGTCTGCTGCGCGAACTGGAGTCGGTGGCGCCCGTTCTGGGCATCGACGGCGCCAACCCGCCACCGGCGCCGCCCGCCCCCGGCCGGCCCACCACTCTCGACGAACCGGCGGTCGTCCCCGCCCACGGCGAGGGGCCGTTCGCCCGGGAGCGTCACGTGTGGCTCGGCCTGCACGCCGCCGCGCTGCGCAGCCTCGCCCAGGGATCGATGATCGTTTTCTCCTGACCGCGCCCGAGCTCTCTCCCCGTCCCTGCCCGCGCCCGTCCCTGCCCGCGCCCGAACCGTCCCCGCGCCCCTACCGCCCGCCCCGCGCCCGCGTGCCGTCCCCCGCCGGGGTGTTCCGCCCCGGCGCCCGGCAGCCGTCTCAGCGCGGGCCCTCCGGGGGTCGCTGCCGCGGCATCGTCGGCCGTCCGACGATGTGCGGCCGCGGGCGGGGCGCGGCCGCGGGCTCCGGGCGGGTGCGCCGGTCGGAGGTCTGGGTGAGCAGCGCCCCGCCGCCGGCGTGGAAGTCCGCCATCCACAGCGTGGTCTCGGCGCGCACCAGGTCACCGAGGTCGTCGGAGAACCGGCGCAGCAGCACCAGGCACCGCTCCGCGCGCTCGGCCGGGCCGCCGTCGGCGGCGCCGGTCGCCTCCCGGACCGACTCCCCGGCCCAGTCGTAGCGGAGCTGCTCCAGCCGCCGCTGCACCGCCTGCGCCGTCGCCATGTCGCGGGTCCACCCCGTGGTCAGTCCGAACAGCCGGTCGGCGCCCAGGCAGAGCGTGGCGACCAGCAGGGCGAGGTACCCCCACCCGAGCAGCTCACCGACGCCCGCCAGTTCGAGCAGCGGGAGCAGCACGCCGACCGCGGCGGCGGTCCCGGTACCGGCGCGCAGCGTCCGGGCCGCCCGGCGCTTGCGGACCCGGTCGGCGAGGTACCAGTCCACGGTGCGCAGCGCGTCGCGCTCGGCCCGGTGGTAGAGGGCGTCGAGGCGGGCGGCGGGTTCGCCCCAGTCACCCGAGGGGAACGGCCGGCCGACCAGGTCGTCCCGGCGCCCGGCCGCGTCACGCGCCCCCTCGGGCTGGTTCTCCGGCTGGCTCATCGCTCACCCCCTGCACGGCTGTCACCGTTCTTCTTACCCGCTGCGCCCGGGGCGCCGTCCGGTGGCGGGGAGCGTCGCCGGGTGCGCGGGGAGCCGCCCGAACGGACGACACCGCGGGCCGGGCGGGTGAAGGGCGCCGCCGGTGGCCGCGTCGACCACCGATGAGTGTTCACCCGAAAGAGTGGGCCGGTGGCAGCGATAGGCTGCCTGGCGTGAACATCCTCGTCATCGGCGGCGGCGCCCGCGAACACGCCCTGTGCCACGCCCTGTCCCGTGAAGCGGACGTGTCCGCGCTGCACTGCGCGCCGGGCAACGCCGGCATCACCGAGGTGGCGACCGTCCACCCGGTGGACGCCACCGACGGCGCGGCCGTCGCCGCGCTGGCCGCCGAGGTCGGCGCCGAGCTGGTGGTGGTCGGCCCGGAGGCGCCGCTGGTCGCCGGGGTCGCGGACGCGGTCCGTGCGGCCGGCGTCCCCGTCTTCGGCCCGTCGGCCGAGGCCGCGCGGTTGGAGGGCAGCAAGGCGTTCGCCAAGGAGGTCATGGCCGCCGCCGGTGTGCCGACCGCCCGGTCCTACGTCTGCACCACCGCCGAGGAGGTCGACGAGGCGCTGGCCGCCTTCGGCCCGCCCTTCGTGGTCAAGGACGACGGTCTGGCCGCGGGCAAGGGCGTGGTGGTGACCGAGGACGCCGCGGCGGCCCGTGCCCACGCCGCCGCGTGCGAACGGGTGGTGATCGAGGAGTTCCTCGACGGCCCCGAGGTCTCGCTCTTCGCGGTGACCGACGGTGAGACGGTGGTGCCGCTGCGCCCCGCCCAGGACTTCAAGCGCGCGCTGGACGGCGACGCGGGGCCGAACACCGGCGGGATGGGCGCCTACTCGCCGCTGCCGTGGGCCGACCCGAAGCTGGTCGACGAGGTCCTCGCGACGGTGCTGGAGCCGACCGTCGCGGAGATGCGGCGGCGCGGCACCCCGTTCTCCGGCCTGCTGTACGCCGGGTTGGCGATCACCTCGCGCGGCGTACGGGTCATCGAGTTCAACGCCCGGTTCGGCGACCCGGAGACCCAGGTGGTGCTGGCGCGCCTGCGCAGCCCGCTCTCCGTCCTGCTGCACGCCGCCGCCACGGGCACGCTGGCGGACCTGGAGCCGCTGGTGTGGAGTGAGGACGCCGCCGTGACGGTGGTCGTCGCCTCGGAGGGCTACCCGGCCGCGCCGCGGACCGGTGACCCGATCGAGGGGTTGGCGGAGATCGCCGCCGAGGACGGACCGGAGAGCTACGTGCTGCACGCCGGTACCCGCCGGGACGAGGACGGCCGGGTGCTGAGCGCCGGCGGCCGCGTGCTGTCGGTCACCGCCACCGGCGCCGACCTCGGCGAGGCGCGGCAGCGGGCGTACCGCTCGGTGGAGCGGATTCGGCTGGCGGGCTCCCACTACCGCACGGATATTGCCGCGAAGGCTGCGGAATCGGCCTGAACAACCCCAAACCTCTGCCCAAAGCCCCACCATCGAGTGACCGTGTGCCGGTATTGCTGACGTGCGCGCAGCGCCCCCCTATGGTCGGTCGCGAAGGGGGCGCCCGGCGGTCCGGTGCTCCCGGTCGTGCGCGCACGCACACGACCGGGGCGGTGTGACCGGCGGACGCATCCGTGACGCACGCGCACGCTCTGCGGAGCCGGCGCGGGCGTCCGGACACAGGTCCCGGTCGCACCGGCCGCGCGCCGTGCCGCCCCACCGCCGCCGGCGGTGGGCCG
>NZ_JAAVJC010000381.1 GCF_012033785.1 Streptomyces bohaiensis | reverse complement strand
GGGCGGTACCGCGCCGCGTGCGGCGGCGCCCACCCGGGGCGCGCGCGGCCCCGTCCGCATCCACCGGTCGGCCCGTCCCTCGCCCCGAACGGCAGACCCGGCCCCGGCGGGGCGACGGCCGCCTAGCATGGCGGCCATGCCCACCCGCGCCCTGCTCTTCAGCCGCACCACCGGATACCGGCACGCCTCCATCCCGGCCGCGGTCCGCGCGGTCTCCGAGCTGCTGACGGCGCAGGGCTGGACCGTCACGGCCACCGAGGACACCGCGGAGCTCACCGAGCGCCTCGCCGCCGGGGTCGACCTGGTCGCCTTCCTCTCCACCAGCGGGGAGGTCCTCGACGCGGCGGGCCGCCAGGCGCTGCGCGCCCACTGCGAGGCGGGGGGCGGGTTCGCGGGGGTGCATGCCGCCACCACCACCGAGTACGACTGGCCCTGGTACGGCCGGCTGGTGGGCGCGCGGTTCGACGGCCACCCGCCGATCCAGACCGCCGTCGTGGAGATCACCGACCCCGTCCACCCCGCCGTCTCCCACCTGCCGCGACGCTGGCAGTGGAGCGACGAGTGGTACAACTTCCGCGACGGCCCGGCGGACGACGTCCGGGTCCTGGCGACCGTCGACGAGTCCACCTACCGGGGCGGGACGATGGGCGCGCGGCACCCGTTGGTCTGGTGCCACGAGCACTGCGGCGGCCGGTCCTTCCAGACGGCGCTCGGCCACGCCGCCGAGCACTACGCCGACCCGGAGTTCCGGCGCCACCTGCTGGGCGGCCTCGCCTGGGCCCCCCGCCGCGAGGCCGACGCCCCGGTGAGACGCTGACCTCGACGGCGAACCGCCGTCCACCGGTGCCCGGTTGCCGTGGCGCCCTCGGCCCCCGGTGCTACGGTCGCCGGGGCGGGACCGGGCGCCGACGTGCGCCGGCCGAGCGCCCCGCCGTGCCGCCCGGGCGCGGTGTCCGACGCACCGGCAGGACGGGAACGCATGACGAGCGGCGCGCACAGGGCCTACATCGGCTCCTTCACCTCACAGGGCGGACGCGGCGTCACCGTCGCCGCCGTGGATCCGTCGGACGGCGCCCTGACGCGGCTCTCCGACCTCCGGCCGCTGGACAACCCCTCCTACCTGGTGCTCTCCGCGGACGGTGGCACGCTGTACGCGGCGGGGGAGACGGACGCGGGCGCGCTCGCCGCGCTCTCCTTGGCCGACCCCGACCGCCCCTGGCTCCTCGCGCCGCCCACCGCCGCGGGCGGTGCCGGCTCCACCCACCTGGCCGTGGCGCCGCGCCGCGCCTACCTGGCCAACTACACCTCGGGTTCCGTCAGTTCGCTCCCCCTGGCGGAGGACGGGGCCCCGCACGGCGACCCCGTGGTGACCCCGCACCGGGGGAGCGGGCCGGTGACCGAGCGCCAGTCGGAGCCGCACGCCCACGGCGTCGCGGTCTCGGCCGACGGCAGGTGGCTGCTCTGCGCCGACCTCGGCACCGACAGCGTGCTGGTGTACGCGCTGGACCCGGCGGACGGCAGTCAGCGGCCGCACGGCGCGCTGCGCCTGCCCGCCGGCGACGGACCGCGGCATCTCGTCGTCCACCCCGACGGCGTCACCGTCCACGTCGTCAGCGAGCTCGACCCGCAGGTCACGACCTGCCGTTTCGACACGGCCGCGGGGTCGTTGGAGATCACCGCGCGCACCGAGCTGCCCGGCCGCACCGCGTCCGACGACCCCGACTACCCCTCCGGGCTGGGCGTCACCGCGGACGGCCGGTGGCTGTACGTCGCCGTCCGGGGCGCGGACGAGGTCGCCGTGTTGTCGCTGGACGGCACCGACGGGCCGCGGGTGCGCTCCTCGGTGGGGTGCGGCGGCCACTGGCCGCGCGACCTCACCGTGAGCGACGACGGCCGGCGGCTCTACGTCGCCAACGAGCGGTCCGGTGACGTCAGCTGGTTCGCGCTCAACCCGCAGAGCGGACTGCCCGCCCTCGCCGGACGGCTGGAACTGCCCGCGCCGTCGTGCGTGGTGCTGCGAGGCTGAGGGGCCCGCCACGACGGCCGACGGCCGGCCCCCGACTTCGGGGACCGGCCGTCGTGCGGTGTCGGGGCGTCAGTGCGCCGTGGCGGGCTGCGGCTGGATGCCGAGATGACCGGTGTAGGCGGAGAGCACCAGCTTGCCGACGGACGGGTAGGCGCCCAGCGGCTCCGCCATGGCGCATCCGGCCTCCTCGGCGGCCGCGGCCAGCAGGCCCTCGGGGACCTCCGGGCCGATCAGGCAGGGAGCCAGGGCCAGCTGCTGCGAGCCGGACTCCATCAGCTGGCGGGCCGCCGCACCGACCGAGCCCTCGGTGTCCACACCCGCGGTCAGCACCGGGACGGCCAGCCGTGCCGAGAGCAGCATGCCGGTGATACCGGCCGCCTGCTCGGCCTCCTCGCCGCCGACGGTGGCGAGGATGATGCCGTCCGCGGCGGTGGCCACGGTGAACAGCCGTGCGCGGTCCGCGCGGGCGAGGCCGGCTTCCGACAGGCGGACGTGCACCGCCTCCGCCAGCAGCGGGTGCGGGCCGAGCACCTCGGTGAGCGCGGCACCCGAACCGCTGTTGAGGACGGCCTGCCGCAGGGCGCGCAGCTGGACGCTGTCCGGGCCCGCGAGCAGCGGCACGACCACCGCGGGGGGCTCGTCCGGCGACTCGACGCGACCGGCGGTCACCTCGGTCAGCACGTCCTGGAGGGCGGGGTACTCCTCACCCGTCCCCTCGGTGAAGGCGACGACCGCGTGCAGACCGGGCAGCTCCGCGCGGGCGATGCTCACCACTTCTTCGGCCAGGCTCCTGGCCTCGGCACTGGGAGTCCCGGGGACGGCCAGGACCAGCACGGGGGCGCCCTCGGGCGCAGACACCGGCTCCGGGCGGCGGTGCCGTCCTGACTGGCGGGGACGAGGCATTCGTACGGGCAGGCCCGATCCTGGCCCTGTGGAGGAGCTCATGTGGTCGCATGTTAATGCCTTGGTGTGCTCGCATGTTCGGCCGGGGGCGCACGATGACACGACTATCCCTTTTGCGGGTTGATGTCCTGCCTCGGTGGGGGCGTGCACCGTCCGGACGTCACCACCCGGGCGCCGACCGCGCCCCCCGCGCCGATCACCCGGTGTGGGCCACCTGGAGCAGCACGCCGTCGGCGGGCAGCCGCAGCGAGTCGGTCGCCAGCCGGGCCGCCACCAGCAGCGCACCCTCCAGCGGCCCGCCCGCCGCGGGGACGCTCCGGTGACCGGGCAGCGAGCGCTCCAGCGCCGCGTGGAGCGGATCCAGCAGCGGCGCGCCGATGTTCAGCAGGCCGCCGGTCAGCGCCACCACCGGGGCACCGCCGGCCGGAGCGGCCGCTGCGGCGGTCTCCGCGATCTGCCGCCCCGCCTCCGCCAGCACCGCGCCCGCCACCGGGT
>NZ_JAAVJC010000380.1 GCF_012033785.1 Streptomyces bohaiensis | reverse complement strand
ACGCCTGGGCCGACCGGGCCGGCGGCACCTCCGGCGCGCTGTGGGGCGCCGCGCTGCGCGCACTGGGCGAGAGCCTCGGCGATCGTGCGGCACCCGCCGCCGCCGATGTCGCCGCCGGCGTCACCGAGGCGGCCGCCGCCGTCCGGCGGCTGGGCGGGGCCGAGGTCGGCGACAAGACCATGGTCGACGTCCTGGCCCCGTTCGCGGAGACGCTCACCTCGGCAGCGGAGGCCGGCGCCCGCACCGCCGACGCCTGGGACCGCGCCGCCACCGCGGCCGGTACCGCCGCCGCGGCCACCGCCGAACTGCTGCCGCGTCGGGGCCGCGCCCGGCCGCACGCCGAGCGCTCGCTCGGCACCCCCGACGCCGGCGCCCACTCGCTCGCCCTCATCGTGCGCGCCGTCCACCCCGCGCTGGCCGGCCCCGCCGCCCCGACCGACCGCCCCACCACGAAGGACACACCATGACCGACCCGCTCCGCATCGTCATCGGCTGCGACGACGCCGGCTACGCGTACAAGGAAGCGCTCCGCCGTGATCTGGCCGCCAGCGACCTCGTCTCCTCCGTCACCGACGTCGGGGTGGACGCGGACGGCCACACCGCCTACCCGACCGTCGCGTTCGCCGCGGCCGAGATGGTCGCCCGGGGGGAGGCCGATCGCGCCCTGCTGATCTGCGGCACCGGGCTGGGCGTCGCCATCGCCGCCAACAAGGTCCGGGGCATCCGCGCCGTCACCGCGCACGACTCCTTCTCGGTGGAGCGGTCCGTCCTCTCCAACAACGCGCAGGTCCTCACCTTCGGACAGCGCGTCATCGGGCTGGAACTGGCCCGGCGGCTGGCCGCCGAGTGGCTCACCTACCGCTTCGACGAGGAGTCCCCGTCGTCGGCCAAGGTGCGCCTGATGTCCGACTACGAGGCCGCGTGATGGCCCACGCGCCGGCCCCGCTCACCATCGGCGTCAGCCTCAAGATGTACTTCGGCCACCACCGCACCCTCAACTGGGCCCGCCGCGTGGCCGCGCTGGCCGACGCCCACCCCGCGGTGACCTCCGGGGCCGCGCGGCTCTTCGTCCTGCCCGCCTTCCCGGCCCTGGTACCCGTCGCCGGGGTGCTCGCCGGCTCCGGCGTCGCCATCGGCGCGCAGGACGTGGCGACCGAGGACGCGGGTGCCTACACCGGCGAGGTCGGAGCCCCCTACCTCAGCGAGATCGGCTGCCGCTACGCGGAAGTCGGCCATGCCGAACGGCGCACGCTGTTCGGGGAGGACGACGCCATGGTGGCCGCGAAGACGGCTGCCGCGCTCCGCAACGGACTCACCCCGGTGCTTTGCGTCGGCGAATCCGAAGCCGGTCCGGCCGAGGCCGCGGCGCGGAGTGCGGTGGCCGAGCTGGAGCGGGTCACCGCCGGGCTGAGCGGCCCTCTGGTGGTCGCCTACGAACCGCGCTGGGCCATCGGAGCCGCCGCCTCCGCGCCGGTGGAGCACATCACCACCGTCTGCCGTGCCCTCACCGCACGCCTGGCGGGGGAGAGCCGCTGGGCCGGTTCCGCGGTCATCTACGGCGGCAGCGCCGGCCCCGGGCTGCTCACCCGGCTGCGGCCCCACGTCGACGGCCTCTTCCTCGGCCGGTTCGCCCACGACCCCGACGCCCTGGCAGCCGTCCTCGACGAGGTGCCCACCGGAGCGGAGGCGGTCCGATGACGGCCTACGGCATCAGCACCTACGCCTACTTCTGGCGCCACTCGGCCCGCGCACCCCGGCCGATGACGCTGGAGGAGATGTTCGCCGACACCCGCGCCCTGGGCGGCGAGGTCTTCCAGATCTGCGACTACCCGCCGCTGGCCGGCTACGACGACGCACGCCTCGCGGAGGTGCGGTCCGCCGCCGAGAGCCTGGGGCTGCGCCTGGAGGTGGGGACTCGGGGCATCCGCCCCGGCCATCTGCTGCGCCACCTGCACATCGCCGGGGCACTCGGCGCCACCCTGGTCCGCTCCATGCTCCACACCCCCGACCACCGGCCCGGCCCGGCCGAGTCCGCCGACCTGCTGCGCCCCACGGTCGCCGCCTACGCGGCACAGGGCGTGACGCTCGGCCTGGAGACCTACGAGCAGGTCGCCACCCGCGACCTGATGGCGGTCGTCGACACCGTGGACGACCCCCACCTCGGCGTGGTGCTGGACCCGGGCAACTGCGTGGCCCGCCTGGAGCACCCGGCCGAGGTCGTCGCCGCCACCGCCGAGCGCACCGTCAACATCCACGTCAAGGACTTCGCGTTCACCCGCCGCGACGGCTGGGTCGGCTTCACCTACGCCGGCGCGCCGCTGGGGGAGGGGCTGCTGGACCACGCCGCCACCGTGGCCGCCGTCCGGCCCGCCGAACGCGGCATCCACCAGATCGTCGAACACTGGCTCCCCTGGCAGGACGAGGGCTTCGACGCCACCGCCCGCCTGGAGGACCGGTGGACCCGCCACAGCATGACCACCCTACTGAGGAGCGAGTAATGGCCACCGAGACCGACAACGCGGCCGGCACCACCACCATCGCCGTCATCGGAGCGGCCGGGAAGATGGGGCGCCGCGTCTCCGACAACCTGGTCGCCACCGACCACCGCACGCTGTTCTGCGAGGCATCCGAGGCGGGGCAGGAGCACATCCGCACCCTGGGGCGGGAGGTCACCGACTCCCGCGAGGCCGTCGCCGTCGCCGACGTGGTGATCCTGGCCGTCCCGGACCGGGTCCTGGGCCCCGTCTCGGCCGAGCTGGTCCCGCTGCTGCGCCCCGGCACCGTGGTGCTCACCCTCGACCCGGCCGCCGCGTACGCCGGACTGCTGCACGAGCGGCAGGACGTCCACTACGTGTGCGCGCACCCCTGCCACCCGTCGGTCTTCCTGGAGCGGACCACCGCCGAGGAGTGGGCGGACACCTTCGGCGGCATCGCCGCGCCGCAGGACGTCGTCGCGGCCTACGAGGGCGGCGACCCGGAGCGGCAGCGGCTGGCGGAGGAGGTCATCCGCGCCATGTACGCCCCGGTGCTGGACGTGCACTGGGTGACGGTGAAGCAGTTGGCCGTCCTGGAGCCCACGCTGGTGGAGACGATCGCGTGCATGGTCGGCGCCCTGCTGACCGAGGCGCTCCACGAGACCGTGCACACCGTGGGCGTCCCCGAGGCCGCGGCCCGCGCGATGCTGCTGGGGCACACCCAGGTGGCGCTCGCCAACACCCTCAAGGGGTCGAACCCGTTCTCCGACGCCTGCCTCATCGCCATGGACTACGGACGGGAGTCGATCGTCCGCGAGGACTGGAAGAAGGTCTTCGACGACGGCGAACTGGACACGGTCATCGCCCGGATGCTGCAGATCGACGGCGTCCGGCGCTGACCGCCCCGGGCCGCCTCACGCGCGGCCCCGCGCGGCCGCGCCTTCCCCCGCGGCCGCGCAC
>NZ_JAAVJC010000037.1 GCF_012033785.1 Streptomyces bohaiensis | reverse complement strand
GGCCAGCCGTGCCGCCGCCGCACGCCGCAGGCCCGCGGCGCCGTCGGAACCGGTCTCGACGACCGCGGCCACCACGGCGCCCACGCCGGGCGTCGGCACGCCGACGACGACGGCGTCCGCGACGCCCGGCAGCTGCCGCAGGGCGGCCTCCACCTCCTCGGGGAGCACGGTGGCCGAAGCGGTCTGAATGGCACCGTCGGCGCGGCCGCGCAGCCGTACGGTGCCCGCGACCGTCTCGGCGAGGTCCCCGACGGTGGCCCACTCCCCGTCCCGCCGCAGCGGGCCGGTCCGTCCGAGGTAGCCGAGCGCGACGTAGGGCGAGCGGACCCACAGCTCGCCGCCGCTCACGCGGAGATCCACGCCGGGGAAGGGGCGCAGGCCCGTGCCGTGGTCGACGGCGACGAAGGAGAGCTCGGCGGCGCCGTAGTAGCCCACGACCCGTATCCCGCGCGCCTCGGCGTCCGCACGCAGCCCGCGGTCGAGTGCGGACCCGCCCACCAGCGCCGTCCGCACGGTGGTCGGCCCGTCCGTGTCGAGCAGGGCTCGCAGCCCCTGCGGTGTGCCGTGGAAGCAGGACGCGCCCGCTCCGCCCCGGCCCAGCACCGGACGAGGACCGCCGTCGAGGGCATGCGCCAGGGAGAAGAGGGTGAGGGAGGACGACGGGGGCGCGGGGAGCGCCACCGCGTCGTCGGAACCGGCCGCGAGCAGCCCGGCCACGGCAGGGAAGGACGCCCGCCAGGACGCGTGGGTGCGCAGCACCACGCGCGGCGTGCCGCTGCTACCCGAGGTCAGCGAGGCCCAGGCCGCATCGCGTGGCACCTGTGCCGTGGCGGCCAGCCCGCGGACGGCGTTCCACTGCGCGTCCGGGAGGCGCGGGTCACCGACCAGCGGGACATCCCCCGCGGCGCGGATGCGCCGGATCTCGTCGGACACCAGGTCCGCGGGGCCGCGCAGCGGAACGACACGCCCGGTCACCGGGCAGCCGCCGGTTCGGCCGCCGGGCCGCGCCCGGACCTCCACTGCCGCCGGAAGGCGCGGGGGTAGGCGCGCACGAGCGTGTTGACGACCAGCGTCGCGACGACGGCCTTCACCAGGTCGCCGGGGAGGAGTGCGAGGCCTACCAGCACCGTCTCCTCCAGCGGTAGCCGTGTGACCGCGCTCTGCACGGGCATCCCGACCGCGTAGACGACCAGGATGCCGCCCACGACGGTCCCCAGGAACGTCCGCCACCAGACCGGCCGGCGGCCACCCGCGTGGACGAGGGCGCCGATCACGAAGGCGCCGACGATCCAGCCCAGCACGTACCCGCCGGTCGGCCCGAGCAGGACACCTGCGCCACCTCGCCCTCCGGCGAGCAGCGGCATCCCCGCCGCCACCAGGACCACCAGCGTCGTCATGGACAGGGCGCCCAACCAGGGGCCGAGGATCGCGCCCGCGAGCATCACCCCGAGGGTCTGTGCCGTGACCGGGACGCCACCGAAGGCGGAGAAGCCCCCGGGCAGGCCCAGGACCGCCGTCATGCCCGCGAAGACCGCCACCCGGGCGAGGTCCGTCGCCTCCAGCCGAGGCCCCGCCGTACGCCGACCGCTCATCGCCATCCCGTCACTTCAGGCACTCGAACACCGTTCAGGTGAACAGCGTTCAGGTAGGCTACCGGCATGAACGACGCCCCGGCAAACCCCACCACGAAGCGGGTCCGCCGCACCCAGGGCGACGTCGTGGCGGCGGCGCTGCGCATCCTGGACGACCAGGGGCTGCCCGACCTGACCATGCGACGCCTCGCCGAGGTGCTCGGCGTGCAACCCAGCGCTCTCTACTGGCACTTCGAGAGCAAGCAGCTCCTGCTCGCCGCGGTGAGCAGCCGCATCCTCGCGCCGCTGGCGCAGGCGGAGCCCGCCGCGTCGCTCTCGGCGACCGCCTCCGTGCTGGGAGCGCGACTGCGCGACTGCCTCCTCGACCACCGCGACGGCGCGGAGCTGGTGTCCAGCTCCCTCGCGCTCGGCCTGGTAGACCCGCCGCTGCACGCCGCCCTCGCGGTCGAGGCCCGACGCCTGGACGCCCCCGCCCCGCTCGCCCGCACCGCGGCCGAGGCGGTGACCCACTTCGTGATCGGGTACGTCTTCCACGAGCAGCAGCGGCTCCAGGCGGACGCACTCGGCGCGACCGGCGCCCTGGCGGCGGAGCGGGTGCCGGCGACCTTCCGGGACACCCTGGCGATGATCGTCGCCGGTATCGACGCCCCGCTCACCCGCTCCCCGGGCGCCCCCGTTCTCGACGCCCCGCGGAGCTGAGGCCCCCCGGCGACAGCCCGAGCGTGGGAGTTCGACCGCCGACCGGCCGGGACGGTCATGAGCGGGTCGTGCTCCCAGGGCTCGGGGCCGGAGCGGTCCGCCCCGCAGGCGTCCGTCGGTCTGCCGGGCCGGACGCAGCCGGCGCGCATGGCATCTGCCTGCCGTGTTCCGGAACCGCGTCCGGGTTTGAGCGACAGCCGCCGGGGTCACTGTGCACAGGCGGGGCCGCGACGCGGCCGCGTGCTCGCCCGAAGGCCCGGCGGGCGGCGGGACGGCGGCGGGACGGTCCGTGTGCGGGGCGTCCCCGAAGGAGGGGAGGGTAGCCTGACCTCTGTCAAGTCGCGCGTGTGCGCGAACGATCCGCCCCTCTCCGTGACCGCGTGACAGACCCCCACTGCGCCATCCGCACGACCGTCTCCGGAGCACGACGTGATCCATGGTCGCCACCCCCAGCTGGCAGCGCTCGTCGGCCAGGCGACCGCCGCGCGGAGCGGTGAGGTGCGGTGTGTCGTCCTCGCCGCTCCGCCCGGACACGGGAAGTCCCGACTGCTGAACGCGCTGCTGGCTCACGACGTCTGCGCCGGGATGCGGGTGTGCCGACTGCCGAGCGGCGGCTCCGTCGCACTGCCGGAGGCGACCGGGCTCCGCTCCCGGCCGCTGGTGCTCGCCCTCGACGACGCACACGAGTGCGACGAGCCCTCCCTGCGCCGTATCACCCTGCTCCTGCGGCCCGCTGCGCCTCGCCCGCTGCTCATCGTCCTGTGCCGTCGTTCCGGAGCTCCGCCCCGGGCCCCGCGGGGCTGGGCCGACCTGCTCGCGCAGCCCTCGGCGACCGTGCTCCCGCTGCCGCCGCTGGACGCCGACGCCGTGCGCGGCCTCGCGGAGGAGACGTTCGGCGGACCCGCCCACCCCCGCTTCGCGGCCGCCGTCACCGACGCCGTGAGCGGTCACCCCGGCACGGCGGTACGGCTGTTGCGGGCGCTGCGCGCGGCAGGGCTCGACGCCGACGAGGCCGGAGCCCGGCAGGCGGCGGAGATCGGCGGAGAGTTGACCGCCCGCGCCGCGCTGCGCCTGCTGGAGAGGGAGCCGGACGACGCCCGGCGCGTCGCCACCGCGCTCGCCGTCCTCACGGAGGCCCGTACCCACGCCGGTGCCGACGCGGTGGTCGGCACGGAAGCCCGTGCGGGCATCGAAACGGACGTCGACACCGAGGACGGGGCCGGTACCCGTGTCGTCGCCGCGCTCGCCGACGTCGACACCGCCCGGGTCGGCGACGTGGCCCGGTTCCTCCGCCACGCGGGAGCGGCCGCCCCCGACGGCGGCTGCGCCCTCCACCCCGCGGTACGGACCGCCCTCCTCGCGCGGCTCGGGCCCCGCCGCGGCCCCCTCCACGCCCGCGCCGCCCTGCTGCTCAGCGACCACGGGCGCCCGGCCGAGGAGGTCGCCCGGCACCTGGCGCACGCCCCGGCCGCCGAGGGCCGCTGGGCGACCGCGGTCCTGCGGCGGGCCGCCGCGGAGGCTGAGCGCCGCGGCGGACGCGCCGACGCCGCCCGCTACCTCCACCGCGTGCTGGAGACCGAACCGGACGACACCGCCGCGCGCGTGCGGCTCGCGCTCGTCACCTCCCTCGACACGCCGTTCGGCGCCATCCCGCACTTTCGTGCCGCCCTCGCCGAGGCCCGCGAACCGGCCCTGCGCGCCGCCATCGCCGTGCAGTACGCCATGGCCTGCATATCCGTCGCGCTGCCCGAGGCGTGCCGGAGCGAGGCCGTCGAGGCCCTGGAGGCGGGGTGGAGCGCCCTGCGCTCCGGGCCCGGTGCCGACCCCCGGCTCGGCGACCAGGTCCGGGCCGTCCTGCTGCTGATGGGCAGCCCCGTCCGCGACGCGGCCGCCGACCCCCCGCGCCCCACCGGCGCCACGGTCGCCGCAACCACCCACCCCCACGGCGCCGACCGGATCCAGACCGCCGCCCTGTCCGCCCTGCACACCGCTCTCGCCGGCCGGTCCCGGCAGGGCGCCCTCGCCGACGCCCGGCAGGTCCAGGCCGGGCCGGGCCGCCGCCAGCCGCCCTGGCTGCACTTCACCCTCGCCGCCACCTTCGCCCTCGCGGACGAGACCGAGCGCGCCCACCAGGCCCTGGACGCCATGCTCCACCAGGGCGGCGACCGGCCCTCGCCCTGGCTGCGGGCCTTTGCCGCCGCCATGCGCTCGCTGGTGCTCCAGCGCGGCGGTGCCGTCCTCGCCGCCGCGGGGGAGGCACGCGCCTCCCTCGCGGACGCGCGCACCGCCGCCGACGCGCTCGCCCGGGGCCACGGGGGCGACGAAGGGACGGCCGGCACCCGCCGCATGCTCGCGCAGGCCGTCCTCGCCGCCGTCCACGTCGACCGCGGGGAACCCCGCCGGGCCTGGCGCGTGCTCAACGAGGAGGGCCGGACCGAACCCGACGACTGCGCCCTCACCGCCCTGCTCTGCCTCCACACCCGGGCGCGCGCCTACTGGGCGGCCGGGCACCCCGTTCCCGCCCTCGCCCTGCTGCGCCAGTGCGGACTGGCGCAGGACGGCGCCGGCGCCCTGAACCCCGTCATCGTTCCGTGGTGGACCGACGCCTGCCTCGTTCTCGCCGAACTGGGCAGGCCCGCCGAGGGCCGCCCGCTCGCAGAACAGGGAGCGGAACGCGCCCGCCTCTGGGACACCCCCCGCGCCCGCGGACTCGCCGCCCTCGCGCAGGGTGCACTCACCCCCGGCAGCGTCGGACTGGATCTCCTCGCGGAATCCGTGCACCACCTCGCCGACTCCCCGGCGGTCACCGAACACGCCCGGGCACAACACCGGTTCGGTGTCGCGCTGCTGGTGCACGGCGACGAGGCCGGGGCCCGCGACCGGCTGCGCCGCGCCGCCGGACTCGCCGTGGAGTGCGGCGCCCTCGCCCTGGCCGAGAGGTCACGCCGAGCCCTCGCCACCGCCGGTGGACGTCCCGGCCGCGGCACCGGCAGGCCTCCCGTCGGACTGCTGACCTCCTCCGAGCTCAGGGTCGCCGGCCTGGCCATCTCCGGAGCCGGCAACCGCGACATCGCCCGTCAGCTCTTCGTCACCGTGCGCACCGTGGAGTCCCACCTCACCAACGTCTACCGCAAGCTCGGCGTCCACCGTCGCGACCAACTCGGCGCAGCACTACGGGCCGTACGGGGCGGAAAGGGGCTCCCCGGGGAGCGCGCCGACGCGTGGGGGGACCGCCGGGACGGGCTGCCCGCGACGCCCCGCCGGGCCCGGCCGAGCGCCCAGCCCCACCTGGGCGGGACCCGGTAGATGGACGGAGCCGGTGGCGACGGACCCCGACGGCAGGCCACTTCGGCGTGCCGTCCCTGGCCGGCGGTGGGCGGCGCCCCGCTTCCCGCCTGCCTGCGGGCCCGGGAACGGGCCGTGCTCGCCCGCGTCGTCGACGGCCTCGCCGACGGTACGGGCGGCAGTGCGCTCGTCACGCTGGCGGGCGGAGCCGGAGCGGGGCAGGAGTCGCTCGTCGGCTCAGCCGTCGCGAGGGCGCGTGCCCTCGGGTACCGGGTGGTGCACACCCGGGCGCCGCGGCCGGGGGCCACCGACCCGGTCGGCGCGACCGCGGCCCGCGCCCCGCTGATCCCGGGTTGCGGCACCCCCGCGGACGGCGGCGCGATGAGGCGGCTCCTGGCCGCCACCCGGACGCGGCCCCTGCTCCTGGCCGTCGAGGAGGCCCAGTGGCTCGACCCGCGCGCGCTCGGCGAACTCCGGGCGCTGCTGCGCCGCTCCACGCCGGCGCGACTGACAGTCGTCTGTGCGGGAACCACCGGAGCCGGGCCCGCTGACGGAAGCGGCTGGCTCGGCGCGGTCGGCTCCTCCTTCGGGCCGCCCGCCCACCATCTGCGACTGGCGCCGCTGCCCCACGACGAGATCGCCTCGCTCGTCACGCTCCTGTGCGGGCCCGCCACCGAGGAGTTCACCGACGAGGCCGCACGCGTCAGCGGCGCGCACCCCGCCGTCCTGCACGACCTCCTGCTGCGCCACACCGCCCGAGGTCTCCCCGCGGACGCCGACGGTGCCCGCGGACTGGGGGAGGCCGGCCGCGCGGTCCTGGGCGACCACCTGCTCGCAGCCCTGCGGGGGCTCGGTGGCGGGGCGCGGTCCCTGGTGGCGGCTCTCGCCGTCTGCGGGGAGCTCCTGGACCCCGCCGCCGTGTCCTCGGTCGCCGCGGCCGACCGGACGGAGACCGGCCCGGCGCTGCGGGAGCTGGCGGAGGCTCCGGGCATACGGCGGCACCCCGGCGACCGGCTCACCGTCGACCCCGGTGTCCGGAGCCGGCTGCTGGAGGAGCTGGACGATCAGGAGCGGGCTGCTCTGCACGCCCGGGCCGCGCACCTCGCCCACCGTGCCGGGGCCGCGGACCGAGCCGTGGCGGATCTGCTGCTCGCCGCCCGTCCGGACGGTGCCGCCGACGCCCCGTGGGCCGTCCGAACCCTGCGCCGCGCCGCCCGCGAGGCCGCGCGAGGCGATGACCACATACGATCCGCGGCGCTGCTCGACCGGCTGGCGGAGCGGGAGGCCGACCCCGAGCGCCGGGCCCGGCTGGACGTGGAGTCCGCCGCAGCGCTGTTGGTCGCCCGGCCCGAGATCGGCGACGCCCGGATCGCCAGGATTCTGCGCACCCCGGGCATCCCGGCCGCCGTCCGGCTCCGCGCCGCTGACCTCGGCATCACCGGGGGAGGCGCCCTCGAACGCGCCCTCACGGACGCGCTGGAGGAGGCCGCCGGCGACGAGCGCGCGACGCTTCTCGCCCTTGGCTGGGCCGCCGACCCCGCCTCGCGGCGCACGGCCGTCGGTCTGCCCCCGCTGCCGCGACTGCCCGACCGGCCGTCGCTGCCCGCCCAAGCGGCGGTGCGCGCTCACCAGCTCGCCCTGCGGGGAGAGCGGATGGAGCAGTCCGTGGCGTTGGCCCGGGCCGCACTCGGCGACGCGGCGGCGGCACGGTGCGGGACCGGCCCCGCCGGCGCGGGGGCGACAGTGGGGGAGTCGGTGCAACTCGTCCTGGCCGCCTGCCGGGCGCTGTCCCTCACCGACGTCCCCGAGGAAGCCGAGGTCGCCCTCGACCGGCTGCTCGGAGAGCTCCGCGGCGCCCCGCTGCGACTCGCCCGCCCCCACCTCCTCGCGCTGCGCGGCGAGATCAACCTGCGCCGTGGGCGCCTCGCGCAGGCCGAACGGGACCTGGAGGCGGCCGGGAGCGCGGTTGCCGCGACCGTCAGGGCGCGGGTGCTCGTCCCGTACATCCACGGCCTCCGCGCCTTCGTCGACCTGGAGGCCGGGCGCGGACGCCGGGCCCGGCAATGGGCCTTCGCCCCACTGCCGCCGGCTGCCCGGTCGGGAGAGCACCACGCGTGGCTGCTGTTCGCCCGCGGCGCGCTCTCGCTGAGCGAGGGCCGCCTGCACCGGGCCCTCGGGGACCTGCACGAGTGCGGCCGTCTGCTGGAGCATCGCGGTCATCTCAACCCGGCCCTCATACCGTGGCGGTCGGTCGCGGCCTTCGGTTTTCGGGCCCTCGGCCGGGAGGCCGAGGGACGGGCGGCCGTCGAGGCGGAGCGGGCCCGCGCCCGCCGGTGGGGCGCGGGAAGCGCCCTCGCCTGGGCGGAGGTCGCCGCCGAGCAGGGGGAGCCCGGACCACGCGCTCCCGAGGCCGAACGCGCGGACCGGCTGGCCCGCGTCGGCTCGGCCGTGTCCCGTGCCAGGTCAGGACCGACCGGTCCCCAGTACGCCCGTGTACTCGCCGAGCTGGCTGAACTCCACATCGGGGCCCCCGCCGACGGCGATCCGCGGGCCCCCGCCACCCTGCACGAACTGACGGCGCTCACCGCCGATTACCCCTCCGCTCCCATGGCGGACCGCGCCCGCGTTCTCGCCGGGGCCGCCACGAGCGCCGCCTCCGTCCCCGGCTGGGACGCACTCTCGGCGGCGGAACGGCAGGCCGCCCTGCTGGCCGGGCGCGGCGACACCAACCGGGAGATCGCCGCGCTGCTGGAGATCTCCCTCCGCGCGGTCGAACTGCGGATCACCCGCGTCTACCGCAAGTTGGGCGTCCGCGGGCGCCCGGAGCTCCGCGCGCTCGTCGACCCACGGACACGGAAGGACTGTGAACTCGATGCTGGTCCAGCGGGACGGCGAACTGGGTGCGATCCGGGAGGCGCTGGCTGAAGCAGCCCGAGGCCGCTCCTCGCTCACCGTGGTGACGGGACCGCTGGGCGCCGGGCGGTCCGCCCTGCTCCACGCGCTGTTCCGGTGTACCGCCCCCGGTGCGGCACGCCCCCTGTGGGCCACCGCCGCGCCCGAGGAGCGGGACGTGCCGTTCGGTGTGGTCCGCCAACTGCTCGACGGCCTTCTCCTCGACGGGTTGCCGGCGAAGGAGGAGCCTCCGGGCGGGGACGGGCCCTGCGACGATGTTCTCGGTAAGTCCGAGGGGCGGCCCGACGCGGTCCGACACCCCCCGGAGCCGACCGGCGCGGACGTGGACGCCGACACCGCGGGGGGAGACCCCGGAACCGTCGCCGACGCCCTGCTCGCCCTGCCGGCCGAACCCGGAACCCACGCGCCCCCGCTGATCCTCGTCGACGACCTCCACTGGGCGGACGCCCCCTCACTGCGCTGGCTCGCCCGGGCCGCCTCCCGGCCCGACGGGCCCGGGCTGGTCCTGGTCTGCAGCGTGCGGAACGGCGAACCCGGAGCACGTGACACCCTGGTGCGCGACCTCGTCGAGAACGCCGACCGGGTGCTGCGCCCCGCCCCGCTCGGCCTCGCCGCCACGGGGGCGCTGGTGCGCGAGCACCTCGGGGGGGCCGCCGAGGAGGAGTTCGTCCACGCCTGCCACCGGGTCACGGGCGGTCGGCCGCTGTTCCTGGTGTCCCTGCTGTCCGAGCTCGGCGGTACCGGACGTCCGCCCCTCGCCGCGCACGTGCCCCTGGTGCGCGCCGCCCGGCCCGAGCAGCTGCACGAGCGGGTGGTGAGCGCCCTCGGCCGGCAGACCCCGGCCGTGCGGGCGGCCGCCGCCGCACTGGCCACCCTGCGCGTGGACGTGGCGGACGGCGGCGTGCTCCACGCGCTCCTGGCGAGGCTCGCCGCCCTCGACGATGCCGGAGTCGGCGCGGTCCTGCGCTCCCTGCGGGAGCTGGGCCTGGTCGAGCACGGTGCGGGGGAGGACGGGGGCGGTACGCGGTTCGTCCAGCCCGGGATCCGGGAGGCCGTCGAGCGTGCCCTGGGCCCCGCCGAGCGGCGGCAGCGGCACGCGGACGCCGCGCGGCTGCTCCACGAACTCGGCCGCCCGGCCGAAGAGGTCGCCGCCCAGTTGGAGGCGGTCGAGCGGGGCGGGTGTCCCTGGGCCGTCCCCGTCCTGCGGGACGCCGCAGACCGTGCCCGGCGTCGCGGGGCGCCCGACCGCGCCGTGCGGTACCTGCGGCGCGCCCTGCTCGACGTGCCCGACCAGGGGCCCGCCCGGGCCCGCCTCCTCGTCGAACTCGCGGCGGCAGAACTGCCCTTCGACGCGTCGGCCGCCGAGTCCCACCTGGCGCAGGCGCTGCCGCTGCTGCCGACCGCCACCGAACGGGCCGCGGCCGCCCTGGTACTCGCGCCCTGCGTGGTGGCCCCGCTCACCCCCGGTGGCGCGGAAATGCTCCGGGAGGCCGCCGACGATCTGGCAGCCGCGGACGGAGCGAGCGGGAAGCCGGAGGAGGAGCCGGGGGAGGAGGCACTGCGGCTGGAGGCGCGGCTGCGGTATGCCGGCTTCACCGACCCCGGCCGCCTCACCGACGCCACGGACCGGCTCCGCACGGCGGACGCAGCGGTCCACTCGGCCGGCGGACGCGAACTGCTCGCCGTCCTGCTGCACGCGACGACGCTGGGCGCGGCCGCGGAGGCGTCCGAGGTCGCGCGGCGGGCCCACGCCGTCCTGGAGCGGCTACCGGCCTCCGAGCCGGGCCCCGGGTCGGAGATCCAGCTGGTGCTGGTCTCCCTGATGGCCGCCGACGCCGTCGAAGCCGTCGAGTCCTGGCTCGACGCCGCCGAGGAACACCCCGCCCATCGCGGCGCCGACGCGCTGCGCCATTCCCGGCGCGCCCTCCTGCACGTCGCCAGGGGCCGGCTGCCGCGGGCCCGGGAGGAGTTGGAGCGGGTCCTCACCGCCGCCGGGACGGTCGGCGCGGAGAACCGCGACTTCGTCCTCGGTGTGCTGTGCGCGGTGGCGCTGTCCGCGCGCGACACGCGACTCGGCTCGCTCGTCGTGGCCGAGGCCCGTGACTCCGCCGTCTCACCGCTCCAGGACGTGCTGGCCGGGATGGTGCGGATGCCGGAACAGGCCCGCGCGGGCGACCCCGCCGCCGCGCTGGAGACCGCGATGGAGTGCGGACGGCAACTGGAGGCTGTCGGCTGGCGCAACCCGGTCCTGTTCCCGTGGCGCCCCTGGGCCGTCTCGCTCGCCCAGCGCACCGGGGACCACCATCTGGCGCACACCCTCGCCACCGTGGAGTACGCGCGGGCCCGGCAGTGGGGGGCGCCGGTCGGCGTCGGGCGCGCGCTGCGGCTGCTGGCCCGTACCACCGGCGTGGCGGAGCGCGTCGACATGCTGCGTGAGTCGGTCTCCGTGCTCCGTGGCTCGGCCAACGAGCTCGAACTCCTCATGGCCCTGAGGGACCTCGGGCGTCTCCTCGGCGACGGCGCGGAGGCCCGGGAGGTGCTGCGTGAGGCCGGGCGGCTGGCCGCGGCCTGCGGCGCCCCCTGGCCCGCCGACCGGAGGGAGCCCGGCCCCGCGCGGAGCGCCGGCGCGGAACGCGCCGCGCTCACCCGCACCGAGAACCGTGTGGCGCTGCTGGTTGTCACCGGATTCACCAACCGGGAAATAGCAGCCGAACTCGAGGTGAGCGTTCGAGCGGTGGAGAAGCATCTCACCCACGTCTACCGCAAATTCGGCGTAAAGGGGAGGCGCGGCCTGTCCGCCCATCTCTACGAGACCGAGGTGAACGCCGCCGAGTGAGGGCGTTCCCGCCCTTCCGTCCGGGCCGGCGCTCCGACCGTACCGAAGTCCCCAGTCGGGCATCCGGTGGTGCTGAACAGCGGTTTCTCGACCGTACCGAACCAGTGGTGCTCCCTCCCGCTGCTGAACCGAACCTTTCCCTCACGCCCCACAGGATCAGCCCGGCAGGGGCCGGAGCGTGTTGACCGCGTTGGCCGGAAATCCTTAGAGTTCCCCCACGGAAACCGGCAAACAATGCAGGTGACGAGACCGGGGGTTGACTCCGGAAAATCTGGACAGGGGAACACGTTCGCTCGGTCGAGTCCTCCCTCCGAGAGAACTCGGGCACGAAGCGGACATCGAATTCGCGTTTACTGCCAATGATGCCGTCGGCACCGACGGCGGTGTGGCGGCGACGGGAGCGTCAGCGCCGCGTCCCCGGCCCCGCGGGGACGGGGCGTCACCGGTTCACGGCGTCCCCGGCCCACCGGTGGCGCCCGGGCCCGGGCGGTGCCCGACCCTCCCCACCCCCGCATGTCTCCCGCGCGGTGGCCCAGCGCCACCGCCCGGGCGGCGGAACCGGGCGATCCCCGGCCCGCCGCACGTCGCGTCACGTGCGCACGCCGCGCACGAGTGTCCCAGGCACGAAGGGCGATCATGTACCAGACCACCACGGCGGGAGGACGGACGGGCGCAGCCCGTACCGCCGCTCCCGGCACCACGAGGAGCCACGGTCCCACGAGGAACCACCGCACCGCCCGTGGTCGCGCTCCCGGCCCCCGGCAGACCGGGCGGACCCGGCCCGCCGGGGAAACGGGCCGTTTCCGGCGCGGCCGCCCCCCGGAAACGGGCACGCAGTCCCCCGTCGTCCCCCCGGCCTCCCTCTCCAGTGAGCTGTGATGCGGCGGCCTCCGGGCGCCCTCACCGCGCAGCGCCGTCCCGTGACGTCCCCCGGAGCGGGCGGCCGTGACGCCCCGGCGGAGGGACAACGCAATCCGCAGGGGCGGAACGTCGCGGCTGTCGGCGAACGCGGCGGCGCGCTTCTGGGCGCGCTCGACGTGCGGCTGGTCGCGGGGCTGGCGTCCGGGCTCTCCACCGTCCAGTTGGCCTCACGACTGCATCTGAGCCGGCAGGGCGTCGAGTACCGCGTCAGTTCGCTGCTCCGCAGGCTGCGGGCCCCCAACCGGGTGGCGCTCGTCGCCCGGGCGTACGACACGGGGGTGCTCGCGGCCGGTGCCTGGCCGCCGACCACCGGACGGTTCCCGGCGCGCGACGGCCCGCAGTGCTCCGGCGGACGGCCCGACGAGGGGCTCCCGCGGCCCGGCACGCGCGCCTACGTCCACCGGGTGCGCGGCCGACCCGGTCAGCCGCTCCCCGCTCACGGCGCTCCCCCCGACCGCGGTGCCCCGAGCGGTAGCACGCCCACCGGACGAGGCGGCCCGGGCACGTGCCTCAGCCCGGTGCAGCGGCGCATCCTGGCGGAGCTGGCAGCCGGCCGCTCCGCCCGCGAACTCGCCCAGCGGCTGTCGCTCAGCCGCAAAGGCGTCGAGTACCACATCGGCACGATGCTGCGAAAGCTCGCCGTGCCGAACCGGACCGCCCTGGTCGCCAAGGCGTACGCCCTGCGGGTGCTGCTCCCCGGCGACGGGCTCCCCACGTCCCGTGCGTTCGACGTTCCCCCCACACCAAGCCGTGGCGGTGTCACCACCGCCCCGGCGGATGCTCACGGAGAATCGATGGACTTCTCGATACTCGGGCCGCTCCGCGTCCAGCACGGCGGAGCGGACCTCTCGGTGTCAGGCACGTGCCAGAGAGCCGTCCTCGGCTCGCTGCTGTTGCGCGACAACGAGGCCATGGCCACCAGCGCCCTGCTGAAGGCGATCTGGGGCGCGGATCCGCCGCGCACCGCACGCAAGATGATCCAGAACGCCGTGTCCGGGCTGCGCAACCTGCTCTCCGTCGACACCGGCCCCGACACCCCCCTGCTGCTCACCCACCCGCCGGGCTACCTGCTGCACACCGCCCCCGACCGCATCGACCGCCGCTGCTTCGACGACCTCGTCGGCCGCGGCCGAGCCCAACTGCGGGAGGGGGAGCCCGAAGCAGCCGCCCGGTCCCTGCGCGAGGCCCTCGCCCTGTGGCGCGGCGACCCGCTGGCCGACCTCGTCGAACTCGGCTACGACTGGCCCGAGGCGACCGTCCTCAAGGAGAGCCGGAAGACGGCCGTCGAAGACCTCTTCGAGGCGCAACTCGCCTGCGGCCTCCACCACGAGGTGATGGGCGACCTCGCCCTCGCCGCCACTGCCGAACCGCTGCGGGAGCGGCTCTGCGGGCTCATCATGCTCGCCGCCTACCGCTCCGGCAGGCAGGGCGAGGCCCTCGCCGCCTACCGCGCCCTGCGCACCCGACTCGTGGCCGAACTCGGCGTCGAGCCGGGCGAGGAACTGAAGGCCCTGGAGTACGGCATCCTCAACCAGGACCCCCGGCTCCAGCTGGGCTCGCCACCGGCGCGGCTCGCGGCCGCGGCCCCGATGCGGGAGCGGGCGCCGGCACCCGACCGGGAACGTGAAGCCGCGACCCCGGGCGCCGACCCCGCCGCACCGTACCCGCTGAGCGCGGTGGCTGCGACGCACACGTCCGGAGGCCCGGTGCCGGTCGGGCCGCGCAGCCGGACCGCCGCGGCGGGGGAGACCGGCACGCCCGCTCCCGCCGGCCCCGGCACGCCCGGGCGGATGCCGGCCGCCGAACAGCAGGAGTGCGGCGACGGGGCGGCCCCGACGCAGCCCGACGCCGGCGGCGGCCGGGCCGAACGTCGCGACATCACCGTCGTGATGGTCACCGCCGACGCCGCCACCGAGGCCGTGGCACGGTTCGTCGAGGAGGAGATCGAGCGCTGCGGCGGGGTGGCCGCCCCCGGCCCCGGCTCCTCCTGGTGCGGCTACTTCGGCGCCACCCGGCACCTCACCGACCACGCCGAACGCGCCCTGACCGCCGTCGGCGCCATCACCCGCTGGGCGGCGGAGAGCTACCCCGACGTCTCCATCCGGGTGGCCATGCACTCCGGTGAGGCCGTGGTCTCCCACAACGGCACCGCCGAGTCGGTCCCGCTGGTCGAGGCCGGCGTCCTCGACAGCTGCCGCCGCCTCGCCGCCGTCACCGTCCCCGGACACCTGCGCATCGACTCCGCCCCGGGCCGGCCCGCGCCGCCCCGGCTCACCCTCGCCTCCCGTCCCCAGCCGCACCGGCTGGCCGGGCCGTTCGTCGGGCGCACCGCGGAGACGGACCTGCTCCAGGGCATGCTCCGACGGGTCGCCCAGGCCGGAACTCCCGGCCTCGCCACCCTGGTGGGCGCCCCCGGCATCGGCAAGACACGGCTGCTGGCGGAGCTGGCGCACCGGGCGGCGGACGGCTCCGAGGACGGCGCCGTCGTCCTGCGGGCGACGGCCGGCCCCGGGGAGCGCGGCACCGCCGCGAGCATCCTCGGGGACGTGATCCGGGACCACCTGGGACTGCACCGCGCCGACGACCCGGCCGCGGTGGAACAGCGCCTCGCCGACTGCGCGGCCGCGCTCGGCACCGCCCACGACAACGTCCTGCCCGGGGTCCGGCACGCGCTCGGTCTCGTTCCCGACGCCTCCGGGCACCCCGATGCCGTGGACGCCTGCGTGACCGTGCTGCGCAGGATCGCGCGGACCCGCCCGACCGTGCTGCTGCTCGACGACATCCACCTGGCCGACGACGAGCTCGCCGCCGCGCTGGCGGTACTGACCGGCGTGCCGTCGCCGCTTCCGGTGCTGGTGGTGGCCGCCGGCCGCCCCGGTTTCGGAGCGCGGCTCACCCCCTGGCACGAGCGGTTCACCAACACCATGCACCTGGTTCTCGACCCGCTTCCCGACACCGCGGTGACCCGCCTGCTGGCCTCCTTGCTCAGCACCGGGCAGCGGCTCGAGCACTTCGGTACCAGGCTCTCCCCGGCGGGCAGCGGCGAGAGCGCGCAGTGGCGGTCTCTCCTGACCGACCTGGGCGGGAACCCGGGACGGGCCGAGGAGTTCGCCGCCGCCGTCAACGCCGGGCCGGACGACGCCGTGGTCCCGGTCGGGCCCTGGGCGGGCGCCGGGCGGGCGGTCGGGGCGACGGGTGCCCGGCTCGGCGGCTCCGCCAGCTCGGCCTGAGCGCCGCCGGGCGGTGGGGGCGGGCCGTACCCCGGCTCCGCCCCGCCGCCCGGCGACCGCACCGCACGCGGCCGGTGCCGCGGTCTCAGGCCGCCAGGCCCTCTATCTCCACCAGCAGGTCCCGGCGGCACACGTCCGCCTGGAGGTACACCGCGGCGCACGACGGCGGCAGCAGCCGGGAGCAGACCGCCTGGACGGCGGGGATGTCCTCGGCGTGCCGGACGTAGACCTTGACCCGCCGCAGGTCCTCCAGCCCGAACCCCTCCCCGATGCCGTAGCGCGCCAGGTTCGGCGCGCCGATGAGGAGTTCGATGTTCTCCAACGTGGTCCGGGCCTGCGCGCGAACGTCGCCGACATGGACCGTCTCGTGGCCGATGATGCTCGCCGTCCCCGACACGTACGCGGTGCCCCGGCCGCCCGCCCCCGGTGGGGGCACGTAGGTGGCGCGCGAGAAGTTCGGGGAGCGGGGGCCGTAGCGCGGCGGATAGCGGTACGCCGGGATCTGCCGGGGGTTCTCCACGTTGACCGGTTCCACCGTGCGCGCCGCGATCATCGCGAAGCCGATGCCGCCGCCCCGCACCCCGATGACGGTCGTCGCCGGCATGCCGTGGAGCATGCCGAGCTGTTCCAGGGCGTGGCTGCGGCCCACACAGAAGTCGCGGTAGATCTCCTGCCCCTGGCTCGTCACTCCGTTGATGTCGCCGATGTAGTTCCACACCCGCACCAGTCGGGGGTAGCCGAGCCGGGCCAGCAGGGTGAACACGTCCTCGTAGAACCGGTGCGTGGCGTCGGCGTACGCGCCGCCCTCCTCGATCCTCCCGGTGCAGAACACGAACTCGCGGCAGGCCGCGTAGCGGATGCCCGCGTACTCGCCGCGCAGCACCGGCTCACCCGCGGTCCACGTCTCGGTCGCCGACTCGCCGTGCGGGCCGACCTCCACCGTCAGTTCGGTCGGGGCGTCACCGGACCGGGGGTCCGGCGCGGTGAGATAGGTGAGCGACCCGAGCCGGGGCGCGTCCCCGGCCGCCGAGGAGGGCAGGATGCGGCTGCTCAGTACAGGAATCGGCTGCACCGACGACGTCATGGGGGCTCCCCGGCTGCGGTGTGGGCGGCTACCGCAGCCGAGGCTAGGAGCGGCCGTGCGCGGGCGCAGTGAGGTGGTTCCAGCACCGGCCCATCTGCCGGTAACGCGCACCCGCCGCCGCCGGCGGATTGCCGGGTGATGGCCGGGCGGTGGCCTTCTTCCCCTGCAAGGACGGCTCACGCCGTTCCTACCGTGGCGGGAGGACCGCGAGCGCCACCGCGACCGTGTGCCGCCTCGGATGATCCGGCCGAGCGAACGAGGTATGACGCATGCTCCAGACCGAGCTGATCCGGCCCCTCCACGAACTGCTGCGGGATCACGCCGCGGCGAGGCCGGGCCGGATCGCCTACCGCGACGCCCGGCGCGCGGTCACCTACGCCGAGCTGGAGACGCGGACCGCCCGCGTCGCCGGCGCGCTGGCCGCCGAGGTCGGCGTCGCGCCCGGTGACCGCGTGGTGCTCTGCCTCGGCAACGGGGTCCCCATGATCGAGTCCTACCTCGCCGTGGCGCGGGCCGCTGCCATCGGCGTACCCGTCAACCCGGCCTCCACCGACGGTGAGATGGCCTACCTGCTGACCGACAGCGACGCCGTCGCCGTCATCACCGACGCCGCCCATCTGGAGCAGATCGCCCGGGTCGCCCCCGGGTCGCTGCGGGTCGTCGTCGCCGAGGGCGACGACGCCCCGCAGCAGCGGCCGCAGCAGGAGGTCTGGGAGCTGGAGGCGTTCGCCGAGGACCGGGACGCACCCGCCCCCCGCGACTGCCTGGAGCTCGACGACCCCGCGTTCATGCTCTACACCTCCGGTACCACCGGGCGGCCCAAGGGCGTCCTCTCCTCGGTGCGCAACTCCCTGTGGACCATCGCCGCCTGCTACGCGCCGATCCTCGGACTCAGCGGGGACGACACCGTGCTGTGGCCGCTGCCCCTGCACCACTGCCTGGGTCACCACCTCGGCACCCTCGGGGTCACCGCCGTCGGAGCGAGCGCCTACCTGACGAGCGGGTTCGCCGCCGAGGAGGTCCTGGACGAACTCCGCGACGGCGACTACACGTTCCTCGCGGGCGTGCCCGCCATGTACCAGCAGCTCCTGCGCGCCGCGGAGCGGGAGTCCGGTCTCGGCGCCGGCCTGCGGCTGTGCCTGACCGCCGGCTCCGTCGGCAGTGCCGGGTTGCGGCAGGAGTTCGAGGAACGGTTCGGTGTGCCGCTGCTCGACAGCTACGGCACCACCGAGACCTGCGGGCCGATCACCACCAACTGGCCCACGGGGACCCGTGTCCCCGGCTCCTGCGGTCTGGCGCTGCCCGGGCTCGACGTACGGCTGGTGCACCCCCGCACGGGACGCGAGGCCGCCCCCGGCGAGGCGGGAGAGGTGTGGGTGCGCGGCCCGAACGTGATGGCCGGCTACCACAACCGGCCCGAGGCCACCGCCGAGGTGCTGACCGACGGCTGGTACCGCACGGGCGACCTCGCCCGCCGTGACGCCTCCGGGTACCTCACCATGGCCGGACGGCTCTCCGAACTCATCGTGCGCGGTGGGCAGAACGTCTACCCGGCCGAGATCGACGAGGTGCTGCGGTCCTTTCCCGGACTCGCCGACGCGGCGGCCGGGCCGGGCACCGACGACCTCCTCGACGAGGTGCCTATCGCCTACGTCGTACCGACCCAGGGCCTGACCCGGACCCAGCACCCGGCCCCGACGCCGATCCCGAGCCCGGGCGGTGGCGCGGAGCACTCGGACCGGGCCGCCCCCGGGGCGGACGGCGACGCCGTCCTGCGCCACTGCCGCGAACACCTGTCCGCCTACAAGGTGCCCGCCGAAGTGCGGGCCGTGGACACCATCCCCCGCACGGCGTCGGGCAAGGTCGCCCGGCACCTCCTGGCCGGGCTCCCCTCCCGGCTGCTCGCCGTCTCGGCCACCGCCGCCCCGGCCGTGACCGCGGCCCCCGCAGCGGTGGACGCCGCCCGCGCCGACGCCCTGCGCGCCCGGCTGCTGCCGCTCTCCCGCGACGACCGGCAGACGCTCCTGGTGGAGCTGGTCCGCGACGAGACCGCCCGCGTCCTGGACACCTCGCCCGACGCCATCGGTTCCGGCCGCCCCTTCCGGGAGCTGGGGCTGACCTCCGTGAGCGCCGTGCGGCTGCGCGACGCGCTCGTCGAACGTGCCGGCCGCCCGCTGCGCGCCACCGTCGTCTTCGACCACCCGACCCCCGCCGCGCTCGCCCGGATGCTCGGCGCCGCCGTCCTCGGGACCGACGCGGACACCGGCGGGCGTCCCCGGGCCCGGAGCACGGCGGGCGCCCGCCCGGCGGACGACCCCGTGGCCGTCGTCGCCATGGGCTGCCGCTACCCGGGCGGCGTCGGGACCCCCGAGGAACTGTGGCGTCTGGTGCGCGACGGCGTCGACGCCACCGGCGACTTCCCGGAGGACCGCGACTGGGACCTCGCGGACCTGTACGACCCCGACCCCGACCGCGCCGGCCACTCCACCACCCGCCGGGGCGGGTTCCTCACCGGCGCCACCGAGTTCGACCCGGACCTGTTCGGCATCTCGCCGCGCGAGGCGCTGGCCATGGATCCCCAGCAGCGACTGCTCCTCGAACTCTCCTGGGAGACCCTGGAGCGCGCCGGCATCGCCCCCGACTCCCTCCGCGGCGAACCGGTCGGCGTCTTCACCGGCCTGATGCGCCACGAGTACGGAGCGGCGCTCGACCCCCTCCCGCCGGAACTCGAGGGCTACCTCGACCTGGGCAGACTCGGCAGCGTCGCCTCCGGCCGCATCGCGTACAGCCTCGGGCTCCGCGGCCCCGCCCTGACCGTCGACACCGCCTGCTCCTCCTCGCTCGTCGCCCTCCACCTCGCTGTCGCGTCGCTGCGTGCGGGGGAGTGCCGGATGGCCCTCGCCGGCGCCGCCACCGTCCTGGCGACCCCGCAGCTGTTCGTCGAGTTCTCCCGGCAGCGGGCACTGTCCCCCGACGGCCGCTGCCGTGCGTTCTCCGACGACGCGGACGGCACCGGCTGGGCCGAGGGGGCGGGCGTCCTGCTGCTCGAGAGGCTCTCCGACGCCCGGCGCCTGGGGCACCCCGTGCTCGCCGTCGTCCGCGGCACGGCCGTCAACTCCGACGGCGCCTCCAACGGGTTCACCGCCCCCAGCGGGCAGGCCCAGCGGGACGTCATCCGCCTCGCGCTCGCCGACGCCCGCCTCACGCCCGACGCGGTCGACGCCGTGGAGGCCCACGGGACCGGAACCCGCCTCGGCGACCCCATCGAGGCCCACGCCCTCGCCGAGACCTACGGCGCCCACCGGGACGGGGCGCGAGCGCCGCTGTGGCTGGGCTCCCTGAAGTCCAACATCGGGCACACCCAGGCCGCCGCCGGGGTCGGCGGGGTCATCAAGACCGTCATGGCGCTGCGCAACGAGCTGCTGCCGCCCACCCTCCACGCGGAGCGGCCCTCCTCCCACGTGGACTGGGACGGCTCCGGGCTCACCCTGCTGACCGAGGCCCGCCCCTGGCCGGCGGGGACGGGGCGGCGCCGCCGCGCCGGTGTTTCCGCGTTCGGCATCAGCGGGACCAACGCGCACGTGGTGCTGGAGGAGGCGCCCGAGGTGCCGGCGGCGCCCCCGGCCACGGCGACGGACGCGACCGCCCCGACCGCCGACGACGCGCCCGACGACAACGACGGGGCAGCCTCCGCCGCGCCCCTGGTCCTCTCCGCCCGCACCGAGGAGGCGCTGCGGGAACAGGCCCGCCGCCTCACCGCGCCCCTCGCCGCGCACGGGCCCCGCGACACCGGCTGGTCCCTCGCCACCACCCGGGCCGCCCTCGACACCCGGGCCGCCGTCGTCGCCGGGCCGGGGTCCGACCCCGCCGAGGCGCTGGCCGCACTCGCCGACGGGGCCGGGCACCCCGCCCTCGCCACCGGGACCGCCGCCGACACCGGCGCCGTCGCCTTCGTCTTCCCCGGCCAGGGGTCGCAGTGGGGCGCGATGGCCACCCGACTCCTGAAGGAGTCGCGGGTCTTCCGCCGCTCCCTGCGGGAGTGCGCGGAGGCGCTCGACCCCCACCTGGACTTCCGGCTCCTCGACGTCCTGCGGGAGGACCCGGGCGCGCCCCCGTTGGAGCGGGCCGAAGTCGTCCAGCCCGTGCTGTTCGCGGTGATGGTCGCCCTCGCCCGGACCTGGGAGTCGCTCGGCGTCCGCCCCGGCGCCGTCGTCGGCCACTCCCAGGGCGAGCTCGCCGCCGTCCACGTCGCGGGCGGTCTCGACCTGCCCGACGCCGCCCGGGTCGTCGCGCTGCGCAGCCGCACGCTGCGCGAGGCCGCCGGACTCGGGGGCATGGCCTCCGTCCCGCTGCCCGCCGCCGAGGTGGAGAACGACCTCGGCGACCGGCTCGCCGTCGCCGCCGTCAACGGGCCCCGCAGCACCGTCGTCTCCGGCGACCTCGCGGCGCTGGAGCAGCTGCTGGCGGACTACGAGCGCGCGGGGGTGCGCGCCCGGCGCATCCCCGTCGACTACGCCTCCCACGGCCCCCACATGGACCCGCTGCGGGAGCGGATCCTGGAGGTCGCCGAGACCGTGGTGCCGCGCTCCTGCGGCACCACGCGCTTCTACTCCACGGTGACGGGTACGGTCGCCGACCCCTCCCGCCTCCCGGCCTCCTACTGGTTCGAGAACCTGCGCCGGCCGGTCCGCTTCCAGCAGGCCGTCGAGGCGCTGCTCGCCGACGGCCACCGGGTCCTCGTCGAGGCCAGCCCGCATCCGGTGCTGGCGGTCGGCCTCGCCGAGATCCTCGAACAGGCCGGCACCGACGCCCTGGTCACCGGCTCGCTGCGCCGCGACAGCGGCGGCAGCGACGAACTGCTGCGGGCCGCCGCCCGGCTCTGGGTGCGCGGAGTGCCCGTCGACTGGCCCGCCGCGTACGACGGCACCGGGGCCCGCACCGTCGACCTCCCCACCTACCCGTTCCGGCGGCGCCGGTTCTGGCTCCCGCGCGGCGCGGGCGCCGGCGACCTCGCCGCCGTCGGCCTCCACCGCGGCGCCCATCCGCTGCTGGGCGCCGCCGTCGACCTGCCCGGCGAGAGCGGCGGACCGGGCGGCACGGTGCTCACCGCCCGGCTCGGCGCCGACTCCGCGCCCTGGCTCGCGGACCACGCCGTCCGCGGCGACGTCCTGCTGCCCGGCGCGGCGCTGCTGGAGATCGCCGCGCACGCCGCCGCGCGAGCCGGCTGCGAGCGCGTCGCCGAGCTGACCCTGACCGCGCCCGCCGTGCTCGGGGACGACGACCTCGTCCTGCGCGTCGTCGTGGGGACGGCGGACGCGGACGGCGCCCGGACGCTGACCGTCCACACCCGACCGGCGGACGGCGCCGACGGTGACGGGGGAGCGGACGGCCGGTCCGCCTGGACCGCGCACGCCACCGGAACGCTGACCGGGGGCGCGGCCCCCGCGCCCCCGGCCCCCGCCTGGCCGCCCACCGCGACGCCGGCCGGCGCACCCGGCGGACGCGGTGTACCCGACGGATCGTCCCCGACCTTCGAGCCCGTCGACCTCGACGGGATCTACGACCGACTCGCCGACCAGGGATACGAGTACGGGCCCGGCTTCCAGGGACTGCGCGCGCTGTGGCGCGCCGCGGGCGGTGGGCCGGCCGAACTCCTCGCCGAGGTCCGGCTGCCCGAGGCCATCCCCGCCGCCGACTTCCTCCTCCACCCGGCGCTGCTCGACGCCGCCTTCCAGAGTGTCGCCGCCGGCGGCGTCGTCGCCGGCGAGGACGGAGCGCCGCCGCTGCCGTTCGCCTTCGATGGCGTCACCCTGCGGCGCACCGCCGCCCGGACGCTGCGGGTGCGGGTGCGGCCGCTGGCCGCCGACACCGTGGAGATCACCGCCTGGGACACCTCCGGAGCGCTCGTCGCCGCCGTCGACCGGCTCACCCTGCGGGCCCGTCCCCCGGTCGCCGCCGGCGCCCGCCCCCTCCTTCGGACGCGATGGCAGCCGCTGGACGACGCACTCCGGGGCGGCGACCGCCCCGCGCCGCGCTGCGCCGCGGTCGGCGCCGCACCCGCAGGCGAGGGCCACGCGAGGTACGACCGGCTCGACGAGGCGGTCCGGGCCGGAGCGGAGGTGGTGTTCGCCGCCCTGCCCGAGCCGCCGGAGGCGCGTGCCGACGGTCCCTCCGCCTCCCGCGCCGAGGACGCACTGCGGCAGGCCCTGGCCCTGGCACAGGAGTGGCTGGCCCTCCCCGGGGACACCGCCCGTCTCGTGCTCACCACCCGGAGCCCCGACGCCGTCGCCGATCCGGTGACCGCGCCGGCCTGGGGTGTGTTCCGCAGCGCGGGGACCGAGAACCCCGGACGGTTCGCACTGCTGGCCACCGACGGCGCCGGCATCCCGTGGACCGAGGTGACCGCCGCCCTCGCCCGGGAAGAGACCGAACTCGCCGTCCTCGACGGGGTGCTGCACGGAGCACGGCTCGTCCCGGAGGACCCGGCGCCGCTCGCGCCGCCCACCGGGGACGGCGTCCCCTGGCGGCTGACCGCCGCCGGCTCCGGCTCGCTCGACGACCTCACCGCCGTCCCCGCACCCCAGGAGTCCCGGGAGCCGGGCCCCGGCGAGGTGCGCCTCGCGATCCGGGCCGCCGGCGTCAACTTCCGCGACGTGCTGCTCACCCTGGGCATGGTCCGGGTCGCCGACGACGTCCTCGGCGGCGAGGCCGCGGGCGTGGTCCTCGAGACCGGCCCCGACGTCACCGGACTCGCGCCCGGGGACCGGGTCTTCGGCGTGGTCGACGGCGCCTTCGGAACCACGGCCGTCGCCGACGCACGCATGCTCGCCCGCGTACCCCGGGGGTGGACCTTCGCCGAGGCCGCAGCGGTGCCGATCGCCCATCTCACCGCCTGGTACGGCCTGTTCGACATCGCCTCCCTCGCCCCCGGCGACCGGGTGCTCATCCACGCCGCCGCCGGAGGTGTCGGCTCCGCCGCCGTCGCCCTGGCACGGCACCACGGCGCCGAGGTCTTCGCGACGGCCTCGCCGGGCAAACACGACCGGCTGCGGGCCATGGGCATCGCGGACGACCACATCGCGGACTCCCGCGACCTCGGCTTCGAGGCGCACGTGCGGGCGGCGACCGGCGGCGGGGGCGTCGACGTCGTCCTCAACTCGCTGGCCGGGGAGTTCACCGACGCCTCGCTGCGACTGCTGCGGGACGGCGGCCGGTTCGTCGAGATGGGCAAGACCGACATCCGCGCCGCGGACGAGGTGGCTGAACGGTGTCCCGGCATCACCTACCGGGCGTTCGACCTGCTGGAGGACGCCGGACCGGAGCGGGTCGGCGTCATGCTCCGGGAGATCGCCGACCTCCTCGCCGACGGCGTCCTGCCCCGCACCCCCCACCACGCCCGTGACGTCCGCGAGGCCCCCGACGCCTTCCGGCGGATGGCCGCCGCCCGCCACACCGGCAAACTCGTCCTGACGGTGCCCCGCCCGCTCGACCCCGGCGGCACCGTCCTGGTCACCGGCGGCACCGGCACCCTGGGCCGCCTCGTCGCCCGCCACCTGGTCCAGACCCACGGCGTCCGCCGTCTCCTGCTGGCCGGCCGCAGCGGACCGGCCGCCGAGGGCGCCGCCCAGCTGTGCGACGACCTCGCCGCCCTCGGCGCCCACGTCGAGGTGGCCGCCTGCGACATCGCCGACCGCGGCGCCCTCGCCGCGCTGCTGGCAGCGGTGCCGGGGGACCATCCGCTCACCGGCGTGTTCCACGCCGCCGGAGTCCTCGACGACGCCACCGTCGAGAACGCCGATCCCGCCCGCGTCCCGGCCGTCTTCGCGCCCAAGGCGGACGCAGCCTGGCACCTGCACGACCTGACCCGCGGTCTGGACCTGGCCGCCTTCGTGCTGTTCTCCTCCGTCGCGGGAGTCCTCGGCGGTGCCGGACAGGCCGTCTACGCCGGAGCCAACGCCGCGCTCGACGGCCTCGCCACCCACCGCCACGCCCTCGGCCTGCCCGCCGTCTCCGTGGCCTGGGGCATGTGGGCCCCCGCCAGCGGCATGACCGGCCACCTCGGCCGCGCCGACCGCGAACGACTCGCCCGGGGCGGAATCGCCCCCATGGCACCCGCCCACGCCCTCGGCCTGCTGGACGCCGCCCTCGCCGGCACCCGGCCCGCCGTCACCGGAGCCGCCTTCGACCTGCGGTCCGTCGACCGGGTGCCCCCGCTGCTGTCGGTCCTCGCGGCCGCCTCGCCGCGCTCCCGCCGTCGGGGTGCGGCGCCCGCCGGGCCGTCGACCGCACGCGCGCTGTCCGCGCTCACCGGGGAGGAGCGGAGCGCCGCCGCGCTGCGCCTCGTGCGCGGCGAAGCCGCCGCGGTCCTCGGCCACGGCTCCCCGCACGCAGTCCCCGCCGACCGGGCCTTCTCCGACCAGGGGTTCGACTCGCTGACCGCCGTGGAACTCCGCAACCGGCTGCGCGCCGCCACGGGTCTCGCCCTGCCCACCACCGTCGTCTTCGCCCACCCGACGCCGTCCGCGCTCGCCGCGCATCTGCTGCGCGCCCTCGGCGACGAGGCCGCGAGCGGCGCGCCGGGCCCGAAGGGCGCGGACCCCGCGCCGGCGGCCGAGCACGGCGAAACCCCCGACACGCCCCCCGACGCGGCCGCGGACACCGACGCGGCCGCGGACACCGGCGGGGACGCGGAGACCGGCGGGGACGAGGAACTGATCGCCGTCGTCGGCATGGCCTGCCGGTTCCCCGGCGGCGCCGACAGCCCCGAGGAGCTGTGGCGGCTCGTCGACGCCGAACGCGACGTCGTCGGCCCCTTCCCCACCGACCGGGGATGGGACCTGGCGGGACTGTACGACCCCGACCCCGATCGCACCGGGACCGCTTACGTCCGCGAAGGCGGGTTCCTCCACGACGCGGGCGACTTCGACGCGGCCTTCTTCGGGATCTCCCCACGGGAGGCCCTCGCCATGGACCCCCAGCAGCGGCTGCTGCTGGAGACCGCGTGGCAGACCTTCGAGGACGCCGGCATCGACCCCCACACGCTGCGCGGCGACGCCGTCGCCGTCTACGCCGGGCAGATCCACCACGACTACATCGGGCGGCTGGACGCCGTGCCCGGCGAACTCGAGGGCTACCTCGGCCACGGCACGGCCGGCAGCGTGGCCTCCGGACGCATCGCCTACACCTTCGGCCTGGAAGGGCCCGCCGTCACCGTCGACACCGCCTGCTCGTCCTCGCTGGTCGCCCTCCACCTCGCCGTGCGCGCCCTGCGGTCCGGGGAGTGCACCATGGCGCTGGCCGGCGGGGTCTCGGTGATGGCCGCTCCCACGCCGTTCGTCGAGTTCTCCCGGCAGCGCGGGCTCGCCCCGGACGGTCGCTGCAAGCCGTTCGCCGCCGCCGCCGACGGCACCGGCTGGTCCGAGGGCGTCGGCCTGCTGCTCGTCGAACGGCTCTCCGACGCGCGCCGCAACGGCCACCGCGTTCTGGCCGTCGTCCGCGGCACCGCCGTCAACCAGGACGGCGCCTCCAACGGGCTGACCGCGCCCAGCGGCCCCGCCCAGGAGCGCGTCATCCGGGCAGCGCTCGCCGACGGCCGCGTCAGCCCCGCCGGGGTGCAGCTCGTCGAGGCGCACGGCACCGGAACCCGGCTCGGCGACCCCATCGAGGCCCAGGCCCTCCTCTCCGTCTACGGCCGGGAACGCGCCGCCGAACCGCTGTGGTTGGGCTCCGTGAAGTCCAACCTCGGGCACGCCCAGGCCGCCGGAGGTGTCGCCGGCGCCATCAAGGTCATCCAGGCGCTGCGGCACGGCAGGATGCCGCGCACCCTGCACGTCGACCGGCCCACCGAACACGCCGACTGGGACGGTGGGGTGCGGCTGCTCACCGAGGCGCGGGACTGGCCCCGGGAGGACGGCCCCCGGCGCGGCGCCGTCTCCTCCTTCGGCGTCAGCGGGACCAACGCCCACGTGGTGCTGGAGGAGGCGCCCGCCGAGCCCGCCGTCGTGGCCGCGCCCGCGCCCGCGGCGCGGCTGGTGCCGCTGCTGCTGTCCGCCCGGGACACGGGAGCGCTGCGGACGCAGGCAGCGCTGCTCGCCGGCCGGCTCGGGAGCGGCCCCGCGCCCGCGGTCGCCGACGTCGCGCGCGAACTCCTCCTCCGTCGCGCCTCCCTGGAGCACCGCGCCGTCGTCCTGGCCGCGGGCGACGGGGCCGGTGAGTCCGACCGCGCCGCCGTACTCGCCGAGCTGACCGCCCTCGCCGACGGCCGCCCCTCGCCCACGACGACCACCGGCACCGTGCGTCCCGGGGCCCGCACCGTGTTCGTCTTCCCCGGACAGGGCGCCCAGTGGCCTGGCATGGCACGGCAGTTGGCCGCGGAAAGCCCCGTCTTCGCGCAGCGCCTGGCCGCGTGCGGCCGGGCCCTCGCCCCGTACACCGACTGGGAGCTCGACGACGTCGTGCACGGTCGGCCGGGGGCGCCCGACCCGGACCGGGTGGACGTCCTCCAGCCCACGCTCTTCGCCGTCATGGTCTCCCTCGCGGCGCTCTGGCAGGAACTCGGCGTCCGGCCGGACGCCGTACTCGGCCACTCCCAGGGCGAGATCGCCGCCGCGTGCGTGGCGGGCGCCCTCACCCTGGACGACGCCGCCCGCGTGGTCGCGCTGCGCAGCCGCGCCCTGACCGCCCTCGCCGGCACGGGCGGCATGCTCTCCGTGCAGGTCTCCGCCGAGGAGGCCGCCGCGCGGCTCGCCGGCCACGGCGACCGGGCCGCCGTCGCGGCGGTCAACGGGCCCCGCTCCGTGGTCCTCGCCGGAGAACCCGGCACCCTCGACACGCTCGCCGAGGAGTTCGCCGCCGACGGTGCCCGCGTCAAGCGCGTCCCCGTGGACTACGCCTCCCACACCCGCGCCGTCGAGGACATCCGCGCCGCCGTCGAGCGCGACCTCGCGCCCGTCGTCGGGCGCGCCCCGCACCTCCCGATGCTGTCCGCGCTGACCGGCGCCTGGGTCGAGGACGGCGGGCTCGACGGCGACTACTGGTACGCCGCCCTGCGCGGCGCGGTCGACTTCCGGTCCGCCACCGAGACCCTCCTCGCCGACGGCCCCGTCACCTTCGTCGAGATCAGCCCGCACCCCGTCCTGCTCCCCGCCGTGGGCGAGACCGCCGACAGCGCCGCGGGCGAAGCCGTCCTGATCCCCACGCTGCGTCGCGACGACGGCGGCTGGGACCGGTTCCTGGCCGCCGTCGCCCAGGCCCACGCGGCGGGCGTGCCCGCGGACTGGACCGCCGTCCTGGGCACCGGGCCCGGGCCCCGCGTCGAGCTGGACCCCTATCCGTTCCAGCGCCGCCGCTACTGGGCCGAGCAGCCCACCGCCGCCCCCGCAGCCCTGGCCGAAGCTCCCGGCGACGACCGGCAGCGGGACTTCTGGGAGCACGTCCGCGACGGCGACGCCGACGGGCTGGCGGCACGCCTCGGGCTGGCCGCCGACGCCGCCGCGCTCACCGCGCTGCGCGACCTGCTGCCCGCCCTGGACTCCTGGCGCGCCTCCGGCGAGGAGGCCGCGCGCGCGGACGCGTTGCGCTACCGCACCGAGTGGCGCCCCGTCGCGGGCACGCCCCGCCCCGTGGTCTCGCTGGGCGGCCGCTGGCTGCTCGCGGTGCCACAGACCCCGGGCGGCGTCGCCCCCGCCGTGCGCGCGCTGCTGACCGGAAGCGGCGCCGACGTCGTCGAGGTGGCCGTCCCGGCGGACGCGCCGCCGCACGAGCTCGCCGCACGGCTGGGCAGGGCGGCGGAGGACGTCGACGGCGTCCTGTCGCTGCTCGCGCTCCCGGCGGACGCCGGCCCCGCGGACGACCCCGCCGGCGCTCCCGGCGACGACCGCGACGACGGCGGCGACGCCCTGACCGCGACCCTCCGCCTGCTCCAGGCCCTCGGCGAGGACGGCCGACCGCACCCGCCCGTCTGGCTCGTCACCCGGGGCGCCGTGACCGTCGCCCCCGGCGAGACGCTGCCCCACCCCGGACAGGCCGCCCTCTGGGGGCTCGCCCGGGTCGTCGCCGCCGAGCTGCCCGACGCGCACGGCGGAGTCATCGACCTGCCCGCCGCCCGCCGCACGCCGGACGGCTCGGCGCCGGGCGTCCTGGACGACGAGACGGGCCGCCGGCTCCTGGCCGTGCTCGCGGGGCACACCGGCGAGGACGAGATCGCCCTGCGGCCCGACCGCTCCTGGACCCGCCGGCTGCGCCACGCCCCGCCGACCGGCGCCCCGCGCCGCGCCTGGCGCCCGGCGGGCACCGCCCTGGTCACCGG
>NZ_JAAVJC010000379.1 GCF_012033785.1 Streptomyces bohaiensis | reverse complement strand
GCCCTGCCCCGCCCGTCACTGCCCGGGGCCGGCTCGGCCGCACCGCCGCCGCCCACCCCGGGCCCGGGGGCGCGTGCCCGCCCGACCCCCGGGCCCGGCGTTCCCTGTCAGACCCGCGCGCGGCCACGTACGGTGGGAGGCATGACGCGAATCGGTGGAGCTGAACTGGTCGACTGGAACCTCGCCGTGGCCACCGCCGCCCGGATGAGCCGACCGGGCCCGGAGGTGACCCGCGAGGAGGCCCGCGGCGTCGTCGCCGAGCTCCGCCGCCACGCCAAGGCGTCCGAACAGCACGTGCGCGCCTACACCGGACTGACCGCCGTCGGCGACGACACCCCCGTCCTCGTCGTGGACCGCCCCGGCTGGGTCCGCGCCAACGCCGCCGGCTTCCGCACGCTGCTCGGCCCGCTCGGCGAGCGGGTCGCCGAGCGTCGCGCCGGCGTCCCGGGCGGCGCCGCGTTCTCCGCCGTCGGCTCCAAGATCACCGGCGTGCAGCTCGGCATGCTGCTGTCGTTCCTCTCCTCCCGCGTCCTCGGCCAGTACGAGACCTTCGCCCCCGCCACCCCCGGGCTGCCCGGCGGGGCGCGCGGCGGACGGCTGCTGCTCGTCGCGCCGAACATCGTCCACGTCGAGCGGGAACTCGCCGTCGACCCCACCGACTTCCGTCTCTGGGTCTGCCTGCACGAGGAGACGCACCGCACCCAGTTCACCGCCGTCCCCTGGCTGCGGGACCACCTCGAGAACGAGATCCAGGCGTTCATCGCGGAGGCGGACATCGACCCGGCGACCTTCCTCGACCGGCTGCGCCAGGCCGCGCAGTCGCTCACCGGCCGCGGCGACGAGACCAGCGGCGAGCCCGCCGGAACCGCCGGCACCGGCACCGGCACCGGCACCGGCACGGCCACCGGCGACGGCGACAGCACCGAGCCGGGCACCGGCGGCACGCGCGAGCCGGGCACGGGCGAGCCGGGCACGGGTGAGCCGGGCAAGGGCGAGTCGGGCAAGGGCGACGGCGGCCTGGCCGACCTCGTGCAGACCCCCCGCCAGCGCGAGATCCTCGAACGGCTCACCGCCGTCATGTCCCTGCTGGAAGGGCACGCCGACTTCGTGATGGACGGCGTCGGGCCCCAGGTCGTGCCCTCCGTCGCGGAGATCCGCGAGAAGTTCACCAAGCGCCGCGAGGCGGGCGCCGGCCGCGTCGACCGCGTGCTCCGCCGCCTCCTCGGCATGGACGCCAAGCTGCGTCAGTACCGCGAGGGCGAGCGCTTCGTGCGGACCGTGGTCGAGGAGGTCGGCATGGCGGGCTTCAACAAGGTGTGGACATCGCCCAACACCCTTCCCACGCACGCCGAGATCGCCGACCCCCGGGAATGGGTCGCGCGCGTCCGGCCGACGGGCTCCGCGTCATGAGATGAGCGCCGTGATCACCCGTACGAGGGACCGTGGGCCCGAGAGTGGGCGTGCGATGCTCGGGGAGCCGCCCACCTCTGTCACGCTGTACGCACTCAGCGTGACTTGGCCCTCCTCGAGGAAGTGATCAGGACATGGGTCCCCATCCCGCGGTCGCGGCGATACGCCTGGCGGTTCGCCGCACCCTGCAGGAACTGCTGCGCCCGAGCCCGGGCGCCGACCACCCCGCGGCACCGCCGGCACCCAACGGCGTACCCGCCCCGCACCCGCATCATGCGTCCCCCCTCCCGGGCCCGCTCCCGCCGGAGGTCGTGCCGGACGCGCGGTCCCGCGCGGCGACCTCCGGTGTCGACGTCCCGGCCGCACGCGACCCGCACCGCGACGCCCCCCTCGTCCTCGCCGCCTGCTCCGGCGGCGCCGACTCCACCGCCCTCGCCGCCGCCCTCGCCTTCGAGGCGCCCCGCCTCGGCCTGCGCGCCGGCGCCGTCACCGTCGACCACGGCCTCCAGGACGGCTCCGCCGCCCGCGCCCACGAGGTCGCCGCGCGGCTGACCGCCCTCGGCCTGGAACCCGTCGACGTCGCCACCGTCGAGGTCGGCCGCGGCGGCGGTCCCGAGGCCGCCGCCCGCACCGCCCGCTACGCCGCGCTCGACGCCGCCGCCGACCACCACGGCGCCGCCGCCGTCCTTCTCGGCCACACCCGGGACGACCAGGCCGAGACGGTGCTCCTCGGCCTCGCACGCGGCTCCGGCACCCGCTCCCTGGCGGGGATGGCCTCCCGCACGGCCGGAGCGGGCGCCGACCGCGCCCACGGCCGCTACGTCCGACCGTTCCTCACCCTGGACCGGGAGACCGTCCGCCGCGCCTGCGCCGAGCTGGGACTGCCCGTGTGGGAGGACCCCCACAACAGCGACCCGGCCTACACCCGCTCCCGCGTCCGCTCCCACGCCCTGCCGGCGCTGGAGCAGGCCCTCGGCCCCGGGGTCACCGAGGCGCTGGCCCGCACCGCCCAGCTCGCCCGGGACGACGCCGACGCCCTCGACGCCTGGGCGCAGCAGGCCGAACGCATGGCGACCCGCCCCGACGGCACGCTCGACATCGCCGCGCTGCACGCCCTGCCGCCCGCCGTCCGCCGCCGGGTGCTGCGCCGTGCCGCCATCGCCGCGGGCGCCCCCGCGGGCTCCCTGTTCGCCCGCCACATCGAGGAGACCGACCGGCTGATCACCGCGTGGCGGGGGCAGCGCCCGCTGAACCTGCCGGGGCGTGTCGAGGCTCGCAGGCAGGGTGGCAGACTGGTGCTGGAGCAGGCCGGCCGCCGATGACGGGCGGCGGCGGACGACCCGGCCATCGGGCAGCCGCCGCCGGACCCCGACCGGGCGGTCCGGCCCGTTGGCCAGCCGCCGGGACAACGGCGGGCCGCGCAGGACCAGCAGAGAGTGGCGAGGGTGCTAGAGAAGGATCTGGGCGACGACCTCAAGTCGGTGCTCATCACCAAGGAAGAGATCGACGCCAAGCTCGCCGAGCTGGCGGCCGCCATCGACGAGGAGTACGCGGGCCGCGACGTCCTGCTCGTCGGGGTGCTGAAGGGCGCCGTCATGGTGATGGCGGACCTCGCCCGGGCGCTGTCCTCGCACGTGACCATGGACTGGATGGCCGTTTCCTCCTACGGCGCCGGCACCCAGTCCTCCGGCGTGGTCCGCATCCTCAAGGACCTCGACACCGACATCAAGGGCAAGCACGTCCTGATCGTCGAGGACATCATCGACTCCGGCCTGACGCTGTCCTGGCTGCTGTCGAACCTCGGGTCGCGGGAGCCCGCCTCCCTGGACGTCGTGACGCTGCTGCGCAAGCCGGACGCCGCCAAGGTCGACATCGACGTCAAGTGGGTCGGCTTCGACATCCCCAACGAGTTCGTCGTCGGCTACGGCCTCGACTTCGCGGAGCGGTACCGCAACCTGCCGTTCGTCGGCACGCTCGCCCCGCACACCTACGGCGGCGACGAGAGCTGACGCGTTCGGCGGTGGCCCGGTTCACGCCGGGCC
>NZ_JAAVJC010000378.1 GCF_012033785.1 Streptomyces bohaiensis | reverse complement strand
CAGTTCGTCAACTCCTCGCTGCCGCAGTTCGCGCGGTCGATGGCGCTGCTGGGCCGGATGTGGCGGCTGCGGTTCGGGCTCACCCCGGAGCCGGCGGGGCCGGGCGGGGGAGTGGCGTGCGCCAGCATGGTCGCCGCGTGGTGCACGCCGTCGCCGCCGCTCGTACCGACCGGTGGCGGGGGCGGCGGCGGGGTGTCCCGCTTCGCCGCCTGGCTCTGGCGCTTCAGATCGACGGCGGAGACCATCTGCGTCGGCACGTAGGAGCTGTCGCCGCCGGTCTGCGGGCTGCGCGGGGCGGCCGACGCCTTGGCGGTGTCGGCCTCGGCTATGTCCGCCGCGCCGGTCGCCCGCGCCGTCGGCGGGGGCCCCGGCGGCGGGGGCGGCGTCGGGGCGGGTGTCTGCCGTTCGGGGACGGCCGGGTGCACCGCGGTCGCCGGCAGTTCACCGCGAGCGGGCATGATCGCCGTCCGTGCCTCCGCGTCGGCGAGGTCGGCGGGCTCCGGCCCGGCGGCGGGCGCCGGGGCGCTCACCGCCGGGGTGGAGAACACGGTTGCCGGCGGCGGCATCGAGGCGTCGTCGGCGCCCGTCCCGGAGGTGTCGGTCGCGTCCCACGGCGAGCCGCCGCCCGTGGCCGGGGCGGCGGGGGGCTCCGCGGCGGCGGACCCGCCCGCCCCCGACCCGTCCTCCGGGTTCAGCACCGCGAAGGGGTCGACCGGCCGCCCGGCCGCTGCGGCGGGCTCCGCCTCGGCGGGCTCCGGCGCCACCGGCTCCGCCTCGCTGCCCTCCGCCTCTGCACCCTCCGCCTCGGCGGGTTCTGCTTCGGCGGGTTCCGGTTCGAAAGGCTCCGGTTCGAAGGGCTCCGCCACGTCCTCCGGCCGCAGGCCCGCCCCCACCGGGCGCTGCGGAGCCGGAGCCGCCACCGGCTCCGCCGGCTCCGCGGCCGGGCGGTGGTCGGGGATTCCCGCGCGGTCGGCGGCGTCCTGGAGCCACTGCGGCGGCGTCAACAGGAAGGACGTCGCCTCCAGATCGACGGCGGGCGGCTCCTGCTCGGGTTCCGGCGCCGCCGGCACGTCGCCGTACCGCGCCAGGTAGGCGTCTATCACCCCGTCGACCGGCAGCGCCGGCCACAGCGTGGTCTCGCCGCTGTCGCGGGCGATCACCAGTCGGCCGCCGGTCGGGTGCCCGGACGGGCCCTCGGCCCAGGCCACGAAGCCGAGGTCGAACTCGCGGACCACGACCGCGCGCCGCGCGTCCCCCGTGACCGAGGCGTTCACCCACCGCTCGGCGCGCTCCTGCGCCTGTGCGAACGTCACCATCGGTGTCTCACCTCTCCAGCGGGACGGCGTACGCGAACCCGCCGTCCACCATCAGATTGGCGACGGTGTCCAGCTCCGGCGGGTTGGCCGCCAGCCGCAGCAGGAACGCGTCGAAGTCGGCGCCGCACGGCAGCAGCAGCCGGTCGACCCGCTCCTGGACCGTCAGACCGTCCTTGTCCCGGGCGTCGTCCAGCGGGCACAGCCACACCGACCCGGTCTCCTCGCCCTTGACCTTCAGCGCCAGGATGCCGCCCTGCACGAACGCCACGCCGAGGTAGTCCTTGGTGAGGTGGTCGCGCAGGCACTTGTTGATGTAGACGAGGTCGTTGACGGCCGCCTCGTCGCGCAGCGTGAAGAACGGCTGGTCCAGCAGCAGCCCCAGCTCCGCGTCGAGCGCGACCCCCTCCGGCGCGCCGCCGCCGACGGCCTTGAGGAACATCCGGTACGCCTCGGGCAGCCGGTAGCCGAGCTTGGCCTCCGCGCCCGCCACCAGCTCCTCCGGCACCCCGATGGGCTGCGGCACCGCGAAGTGCACCGGCTGCGGATCCGCCAGCGGCCGGGTCCCGCGCTTGTCCTGGTCGACGGCGGTGGTGGAGAGGCCGCCGTGGTGGCGCAGCAGCGCCTTCACCTCGGCCGGTACCAGCTCCAGCCGCCGGCTGCCCGCCACGTGGTGCCACGTCCACCCGTGGGGGGTCGCCACCGGGGGGACGTCGGCCCACAGCTCGTGGCCCTCGGCGTGCAGCGCCGCGTTGGCCGACACGTAGTCGGTCAGCCGCAGCTCGTCGACGCCGAAGCCCTCCGGGGGCTCGGCGATCTCCGCCGCGGCGCGGGCATAGGGAGAGAAGTCCGGGTAGCCGTCGTCGTCGACCCGGATCCCCTGCGGGAAGCGGGCGGCGCGAACGGGGTCCGGGAACTGCACCACCTGTCCGGCGTAGGCCCGGTTCGGTGGCGCGGCCTGCTGCCCGAGCCGACCTGTCGTCATGGCGTCTGCCCCCTGCTGCTGATCGCTGTTCCGCCACAGCCTATGGGGTCCCCGGTCCGGAGGGCACGGTGTGGCAAGCTGACGGATACGAGGTCCACGCCTCATCGCGGGGGAGGAACCACCACCATGAAGACGATTCCGGACAGCGGCCGGCGAGCTGTCGGCGACCCCCGCCTGGGCTGGGCCCGCCCCGGCGCCCCCCGCCTCCACCACCGCCGCGACGGCATCCTCCCCACCACCGCCGCCGCCCTGTCGCTGCCCGGCGAGCCGGTGCTCACCGCCACCGCCGCCCGCTCCGGCCCGGTACCCGAACCGCACCCCCTGGTGCGGAAGGTGCTCGACGGCCTCGGCCCCGCGCAGCGCGACCGCCACACCGGCCGCTGCCCGGAGGTGACGCTGGTCTCCCGGCGTTTGACCGCCGCCGACGCCTCCAGCAACGGCCAGGCCCGCCGCGCCCTCAAGGGCGCCCGCATCACCACCCGCCACATCCGGGAGGACGGCGACCCGCAGCACGGCGAGTACGCGCGGCACTGCCACTCCTGCACCGCGCTCCTCAACCACTTCGGGGTGCGCTCCATCAGCCCCGTCACCGATGCCACCACCGCGCTGCGGCTCCCCGTCCTGAAGGGGAAGGCCGCCACCGGCGGCGAGGACACCGCCGCCCTGGTCGAGCAGGCCCTCGTCGACGCCGGCTGGGAACCCGGCCGGTGCGCCGAGGAGTCGGTCCTCTGGGCGGCGGAACTGCGCAACCACCTCTCCTCGCTGGGCCACCCGCACGTCGTGGTGCCGGCGGCCGAGCAGCTGTGGGAGGAGTTCGGCTCCCTCACCGTGGTGCCGCGCGCGGGCGGCCGGGAGCACGTGCCGTGCCAGGTGACGGTGGCGCCGCTGCGGGGGCTGCACGCGGCCCGCACGCTGCGCGACCTCGGGCAGGCGCTCGGCACCGAACTGACGCCGCTGGGGGAGGCCGGGCACCTCGGCCCGGAGGGGCCCGGGGTGGGCGCGGGGCTGCTCGCCGTCGACGAACAGGGACGCGTGTACTGCGTCGATCACACGGGCGACTGGTTCGCCGGGGAGGACCTCCGGTCGGCCCTGGGCGCGCTGCTCACCGGCACCTCGACGCCGAGTTCGACGCCCTTTCCGCCGACGCCGACGAGGCGACCGTGCGCGAGCTCGCCGCCCGCCTCGCCCCGGTCATCCGCGACCTC
>NZ_JAAVJC010000377.1 GCF_012033785.1 Streptomyces bohaiensis | reverse complement strand
GATCTCCGGGACCGGCGGCCGTCGCGGCCGCCCGCCGTTCCGTCCGTACCGCCGCCGCCCTGCCGAGCCCCCGCGCGGGCCGCGCGGCGGCCGAGGCCCGCAGGAGAGTCGCATGGCCGCCCCCGCCAGCCGCACCGCCCCCCGTCTGATGTTCGCCGTCGGCGGGTTCCTGCTGGTGGGGCTCGCCGTCTCCTCCTGTTCCGGCAGCGAGTCGGCGGCGGCCCCGCCGTGGCAGGAGGGGCGCAGCACGTTCGCGGTGGACCGCGAGGGGCTCCGGATAGACGCCCACGACGGCGACGTCCACCTGGTGGTCGACGACTCCCTCGACGGCCAGGTCCGCGTCAGCGGCCGGCCCGAGCCGGACGGTGACGGGGACGGGGAGGGCCGGTACGGCCGCGGCGACGACGGCGACGTCGCGGGGAGCGATCTCTGGGACGTCGACAGCGACGGCCGGCACCTGACGCTGCGCGAGGACTGCGGCGAGGAGGGCCGGCCGGTCTGCGCCCGCCGCCACGAGATCGCGGTCCCCGCCGACCTGCCGGTGCGACTGGAGGGCCACAACGGCACGGTCACCGCCACCGGCCTGGCGGGCGCACTGGAGCTGACCACCCTCGACGGGCCCATCGACGTCTCGGACGTCTCCGGGACGCTGACCCTCCGCAGCCACAACGGGGCGATCACGGGCTCCGACGTGACGGCCGAGGAGATCCGGTTGGAGTCCCACGACGGCGCGATCACGCTGGCGACCGCCGAGCCGCCGCGGCTGCTGGAGGCGAAAACGCACAACGGCGCGGTGCGGCTGGAGCTGCCGGAGGACGCCGCCTACCGGGTGGAGACCGAGACCCACCAGGGGCCGCTCGACGTCGACGTCGAGACCGGCGGAGAGGAGCACCGTGTCGGGGTGCGGACCCACGATGGCGAGATCACGCTGCGCGGGGTCCCCGCGGGCGGCGGGGCCGCCGAGGGCGAGGCGTAGCCCGCGGCCGCCGGTCCCGGAGATCCCCGCCGCCCGCCCCTGCGGTGCCCTGGGGGCGGGATGGGACAATGGGCGGTGGCGCACCGGACCGGCGGGGAGAGGGACCACGTGAGGGTGAGAGGCACCGCAACGGAGTTGGCACTGCGAGTCGTTCTGCCGTTGCCGCTACTGGCGGTCGCCGTCCTCACCGCCCCCGGCGCCTTCACGGGCGGCGGCACCCGCCGTTGGGGGCGTGCCCGGGCCGAGGAGCTGCGGCTGGAGGCCCAGCAGGCGCGTGACGCCGCGGCCGAGGCGTTCTACGACCTGGACAGCGCCCAGCGCGACCTGCGGATCACCGTGGAGACCATCACCGCCTCGGACGACTCGCAGCAGGCGGCCCGGGTCGGCGTCGACTTCACCGAGTTCGGCCACCGCATCGACCAGGTCAGTCACGAGTACATCCAGCTGGTGGACGCGTACGACCTCGACGATCCGCAGCTGGACGCGTCGACCTCCTCGCGGGCCCGGCACGACTTCGGCCGGATGCGGGACCTGCTGGTGCAGGCCAAGGTCGACCTGGAGCGGTTCGGCCACGGGTTGGGGCCGCTGCTGGAGAAGGCCGAGAACCAGTTGCGCCAGGTGGCGCCCGCGGTGGAGGCCGCCAAGCGGTCGCTGCTGGCCGCCACGCAGGCGCTGGACGCGGTGCGGGCCGCGCGGCTCGACGCCGACGAGCTCGCGCTCTCCCTGGCCCAGCTGGGGCCGGAGCTGCGGCTGCTCAACGAGGGTGCGGCCCGGCACGGTGTGCAGCCGACCGTCCGCCGGGCGGAGGACGTGCGCGGGCGGGCCGACGCCATCACGGCGCAGGCGGAGCGGCTGCCGCAGCGGGCGGCGGAGACGGACCGGCGGCTGACCTCGCTGCGGACCCGGGCGCAGGCCATCGCCACCCGGGCCGAGAAGGTCGACCCGATCCTGTCCGAGCTGCGGCGGCGGTTCTCCGCCGCCTGCTGGCAGGACCTGCAGCGGGTACCGGAGCAGGCGGCGGACTCGGTGCGCCGGGCCGAGCGGACCCTGGCGGAGGCGCAGCGTGCCCGCGACGAGCAGCGGTGGGAGGACGTCGGCGCACGGCTGACGGAGACCCAGGAACTGCTGGCGCGGACGGACACCGCGGTGTCGGCCGCCGGGGAGCGGCTGCGGCAGTTGAACGAGGTGTCGTTCGATCCGAGCAAGGAGATCGAGCGGACCCGGTTCGCGGTCCGCGACGGGCAGCGGATGGCGATGGCCGGACGCAGCGTCCCGGAGCCGCGGCACGCCGAGCCGCTGGACCGGGCGGTGGAGCGGCTGGACCGGGCGGTGGCCGCGTTGGAGGGCGGCGGCCGCAACCCGGACTACTGGCTGTTCCTGGTCGAGATGCAGGCGGTGCGGGAGATGGTCGGCGCCGTGGTGGAGAAGCTGCGCCACGGGCTGTGAGGCCGCCGGGCGCCGCCCGGGGTGCGGGGGCGGCGCCGGGGGGGGGGCGGGCAGCGCCCGGGGGCGGTGGCGGAGCGGGCAGTAGGCTGCCGCCATGCCCCGTTACGAGTACCGCTGCCGCGGCTGCGGCGACCAGTTCGAGATGTCCCGTCCGATGGCCCGGTCGGGTGATCCGGCGACCTGCCCGCAGGGGCACACCGACTCCGTGAAGCTGCTGTCCACGGTGGCGCTCGGGGGCGGCTCCCGCGGCTCGGCCGGGGGCGCCGCCGCGGCTCCCGCGCCGGCGCCGTCCGGTGGGGGCGGCTGCTGCGGCGGCGGCTGCTGCGGTTGAGAGGTCGCGGCAGTGCCGGGATTCTGGGAGTGCGGGCGGTTTCGTCCGCTCGCCCGAGGAGGTCCCGGACATGTCGACGACCCCGGCCGTGCACGGCCCCCGACACGCGCGCCGCGGCACGGTGCAGACCCTGCTGCGTCGCACCGGCGCCCAGTTCAACGAGGAGTTGCCGGTCGACCACCGGCTGAGCACCGTCTACCGGGTCGGCGCCGGGGTGATCGGGACGGGGCTGGTGGTGTTCGGGGTGCTCGGGCTGGTCCGGCGGCTCGGCGTGTTCACCACCGAGGACAGCTCGGTGCTGGGGCTCAACACCAACGGCGCACTGAGCCTGGTGTCGATCTTCTTCGGGGTGGTGCTGTTCTCCGGGGCGCTGCGCGGGGGGAACTTCGCCTCCACGCTCAACATCGTGGTGGGTGCGCTGTTCCTCGTCAGCGGTTTCATCAACCTGGCGGTGCTGGAGACCGGGCTCAACGTCCTCAACTTCCGCATCCAGAACGTGCTGTTCAGTTTCGTCGCGGGACTGCTGCTGCTGATGTTCGGCATGTACGGCCGGGTGGCGGGCCGGCTGCCGCGCGACAACCCGTACTGGCGCGCGCGCCATCCCGACCAGGCGCCGGAGGACGAGCCGACCGGGTACACGCGCCGGGCGCTGGAGGAGCGTGCGGGCCGGGGCACCGGGGCGGCCACCCCCGGTCCGAGCGTGGCCGACCCCGCGACGGGCGCGCCGCAGGACGCGGAGCGCCGGGGGCCGGGGCG
>NZ_JAAVJC010000376.1 GCF_012033785.1 Streptomyces bohaiensis | reverse complement strand
GGCCCTTGGGCCCGCCCGGGAGCAGCTCTCACGAGTGCCGTGGCACCGTCACGACCCGGCCGGCGCCGGGTCGCTCACCTGCCCGCCGCGGCGCGCCGGCGGCGCGGCGGGAGCAGCCCGTTCGCGGGGGCGCACCGAACGGTGCGCCCGGGGTCACGGGGTGCAGAGGGTGACGCTGAGGGAGCTGTGCTCACAGATCAGGAGGCTGACCTGGCTCCCCTTCGAGAGCTCGCCGAAGTTCTCCTCCTCGACGGCCGGGGTCTCCATCGTCTGCAGGTCGAGCAGCGCCATAGCGGTGTCCTTTCAGAGGTGCCATTCGGATTCGGCCCCGGGATCGGGACCGGTCTGTGGGCCGCCGAGCGGCGGCAGGAACGGCAGGTGCGCACCGGGGACGCGCCCCGTCGCACTGCCGAGGGCGAGCAGGACGCCCGCCGTACCGGTGGAGAGGTCCATGGAGAGCCGCATCAGCTGCTCGCCGGGGAAGGCCAGTTCGCCCTGCCAGGGCACGGCCTGCCGGCGCAGCAGGGTGAGGTGGCGCGCCACCGTCCCCGCACGCTCCTCGGCGTCGCCGGCGGAGGTCCGCGCCAGGTACAGGACCAGCCCGGCGACGCCGCGGTCGAGCCCGGGCTGGATGTAGAAGGCGGAGAGCGTGGCGCGCAGCAGCGCCTCGCGGGCCTCGGCGAGCGGCGTGTCGTCCGGTCGGTGGTGCAGGTAGTCGTCGAGCACCGCGGCGATGCCGGCGCTGCCGGCGCCGAGGTAGGGCATGGCACGCGTCCCCTCCCGCACCATCAGGGCGCCGGTGCCCTGTTGGGTGTGGCAGCGGGCGAGATCCCGGCGCAGCGCGGTGGCCGCGAGGTCCAGCAGCCGTGCCTCACCAATGCGTTCGTAGCGGCGGACGAGCGCCAGCGCCAGTCCCGCGCCGCCGTGGAGGAGGCCGCCGCGCGGCAGCGGTCGCTCCTCGCGGACGGCCGACTCCACTGCCCGGAAGCAGCGTTCCGCGGCTGCCGAGAGCGCCGCTGCCTCCGGCCCGTCGTGGCCGGCCGCCAGCGCGTCCAGGGCGAGAGCGATCCCGGCCTGGCCGCCGTGCAGGGTCGGCGCCAGCGCGTCCAGCGGCTCCCCGGCGACCACCAGGGCCAACTCCCGCGCCTGTGCAGGGTGGCCGAGCCGGTCCAGGGTCCAGGCCACGCCCGCGAGGCCGTCGTGCAACCCGCAGGCGCTGCCGGACAGGGGCTCCTTCGACCGCGCGAGCAGCCACTCCTCCGCCTCGCGGCACCGGGGAGCGCCGACGGCATGCAGGGCGTACAGCACGCCGGCCGCGCCGTGGGCGAGGGAGAGACCGCCGGTCGGCGTGGCGAACTGGGCGATGTCACCGGGGAAGCAGCGGTCCGTCCGTTCCGGGGTGGCCGAGGCGAGGAGCGCGCGCACCATCGAGTCGCGGGCCGGCTCCCAGGCGGTCAGGGACGGCGGTTCCGCGGCCGTCGACGGGGGCGGCGCGCCCTTCTCCACCTCCGCGACCGCGGTCGACAGCGCCGCGCGGTCGACCGGGAACTGCTCCGCCGCCGCGTCGGCCAGGCGGCGGGCCGCGCCGCGGTCCAGCCCGAACAGCGTCGTCAGCGGCAGGAACAGGGCGAGCCGCAGGCAGGCGAGCGCGTAGCGGTCCACCGCCGCGCCGCGGCGGTCGCTCGGGGCGACGAACGCGGGGTTGGCCACCACCTGGCGGCGGCGGTCGATCGCCGGGGAGGCGGCCTCGAAGTCGAGGAGGACGACCTGGGCGGGGACCTCCGTGCCGTCGGGCCCGGTCTCCGAGCGGAGCATCACGTTGGCCATGTGGAGGTCGCCGATGACGGTGCCCCGCGCGTGGATCTGCTCCACCGCCCGCTCCACCAGTGCGTACACGCGGTGCGCCCAGGCGGTGTGCGCGGCCAGCTCCGCGGCGGTCGGCGCGGCTGCGGAGAGGGGGAAGCGGCGCGCGAAGGCGGTGTTGAGCGGTGTGCCCGCCACGTGGTCCAGGACCAGGAAGTGGTGCCCGGCGACGGTGAAGGAGTCCCGCAGCCCGGGTACGCACGGCAGTCCCCGCAGCGTCTCCAGCGCCTCGCGCTCCCGGCCCAGCCGCCGCACCGCGTCGGCGCCGTCCGCCGCGAGCCCGGCGTGCGGCCTGCCCTCCTTGAGGACCACGCGCTCCCCGGTGCGGGTGTCCCGCGCGGCGTAGACACCGCCGCCGTTGGAGAAGTGGAGCGCCGTCTCCACCTGGTAGGGCAGATCACCGAGGCCGGTGGCCTGCCGGGCGCTCAGATGGGGGCGCAGGAACTCGGGAAGCTCCACCCACGGCGGCAGCCGCAGCCCGGGCTCCCGGGGATCGGGCACCAGGGTGCCGTCGGGGTCGGCGATGGCCGGGACCAGCCGCCCGTCCGGTGCCGGGCAGTACCGCGCGGCGAAGGCGCCGTAGCGCACGTGGACCGGTGCACTGCCGCACCGCAGGTCGCTGAGGATGTCGGGCCCCTCCTCCCCGGCCAGCTCCTCGCACAACCCCTCGCAGAGCTCCCGCAGTCGGCGTTCGTCGTCCGGGTAGACGGTGACGAACTTGCCGCTGCCGGCGCGGTCGGCGTACTTCGCGTTGCGGCGGAGCAGCAGCGCGGGGGAGGGGACGCACTTGAAGGGGACCTTGCGGGAGACGCAGAGGGCGACCACGCGTTCCAGTACGGCGGGGGCGTTGTCGAGCGTCGCCGAGACGTGGATCTTCCAGCCCTGCTGCGGCAGGGAGGCCGCCGCCGGGCTCCAGGAGACCCAGTCGCCGCGGTCGGCCCGCTGCCAGCCGGACGGCAGCGGCCCGCGGGCGGCGGGGTACCAGTCGGACGCGGGAGTCCCGCCGACGTCGCCGCGGGCTCGCGGCCTGTCGTAGAAGTGCGGATCGCTGCCGCAGAACGCCCCGTACTCCGGGTTCACAGGCCCTCCCCGCTCGACCGTTCGACGATTCCCCCTCGTTGGGGACATCGCAGACCGTTTCACCCGGAGGAGTGCCGGCAACAGTCGCCGATGTCATCAGTCCGTGATGCTTTTGACACCTGCGGAGCGTCAGTGCGTGGCGTGCGGGCCCGGTGCGTGACGGCGTGCGTGCGGGGCACGCGAGCGCGGTGCGGCACGTGCCGTCGCCGACCCGCCGCACCCCGCGTCGCCTGCGCTGCGGCGGGCCCCCACCACCGGTGCGCCCCGGGACCGCCGCCGCACCCCGTGGCCGTGCCCGTCGTGCCGGAAGCGTCCCGCGGCGGCGCTCGTGGGTCGCCGCGGCACGGGCTCACCAACTGGTCAGCAGCAGGTGGTTGACCGCCAGCGCCAGCCCCGCCTGCGCCAGGAGCCACCCCCGCACACCGCCGAGGAGCGCGCAGGCCGGCACCAGCCACAGCAGGAACGGCAGCCAGATGCGCTCCGTCTCCGCCTTGCTCATCCCCGAGACGTCGGCGACCACCACGGTGAGCAGCGCCGCCCCCGCCAGCGCCGCCAGCCGCACCGGCCCCCCGCCGCTGCCGCCCCCCGGCCCGGCGCCGCGCCGCCCG
>NZ_JAAVJC010000375.1 GCF_012033785.1 Streptomyces bohaiensis | reverse complement strand
GGCCGGGGCCGGTCGACTGCCCGGCTCCCGCCGGGCGCGGGCCGGACGGCCGGGAGGCACGGCCGCCGGCGCGGTGCGCCCGGGCCTCGACCCCGGCGTCGGCCCCGGCGTCGGTGTCGGTGTCGGCGGTGTCAGTGTCGGCACCGGCACCGGCACCGGCGGACGGACCGGCGCCGTGCGTGCTGCGGGGCCCGGGGACGAGGCCGGCGGCGGACGTGCCCGCCGGACCGGCCGGGCCGCCTGCCACGGAACCGAAGCGGTGGTCGGCGCGATCGCCGGCGCTGTCGCCGCTGCGATCGGCACCGCTGTCGACCCCGGCACCCGCCTCACCGGCGCCGGCGGAGCGCTCCGGTCGGCGCGCGGCGGCGTCGGCCGGGGCGTCCTCGGCGAAGGCGGCGTCCTGCGGCAGGGAGGGCTCCTCCAGCCGCACCACGGCCTCGGCGAGCCGGCTCGGCATGGCGTAGCCCGTGCCGGGCTCCTCGCCCCGCGGCTGCACCGTCGCCTCGTCCAGGAAGTGGCAGCCGTCGCGCTGCACCGCGGTCAGGACGTCGGCCACCCAGACGCGGAACGGATCGGGCCCGGCGCCGCCCCCGGCGAGGGCGACCATCATGACTACGGAGAGGTCAACCATCTCCGTGGTCCGGTGCCATCCCGGGCCGGCCGGAGCGGCGACCCCGAACCGTCCGGTGAGGCTCTCCAGCGTCTCGCGACGATCACCGGGGACACCCCGAGAGGCGAGAACTTCACTCTCCGTGACGTCGAGTTCGGCGGCGGGGAACCAGTGGCTGCCGTCGGGCAGAGTCAGCCTCCGGACGCGACGGCCGGTCGCGGCGAAGACGAGGTCATCGACGTCGATGGCGTCCCTGGGCTGCGCCGCGGCGGGGTTCGTGGGCTCTTCGTCCATGGCGGGCACGCTAGAAAGTATCCCCGTTTCACCGCGCCAGACGAGCGAATCTTCAGCTCTTCGAGTGAATTTGTTGCACGCCTGTCACCACGCGCGGTAGTTACTACCCCGTCCCGTCACCGCGTGCGCGCCCCCCGTCACACGAGCTTCGCGATCTGCATGCGCCCCCCTTGTGCGCCGTTGCGCTCCGGCGCTCAACCTCACCCACCGTCACCACCCCGGGCCGGCACCGTCGTTGCGTCCGAGCCGCGTTCCCCGGAATCGCGCCGCAGCGAGCGACGGACCCCGAGCACCGCGGCGACTCCGCCGATGACCCCGCCCACCGCCCCGCCGATCCACATCCCCGGGTCGTCCCCGGAGAAGTACAGGAGGAACGGCAGCAGCACGAGGGATATCGCGGCGGCGACCATGCCGATGCGGCTGCCGCGGCTGAGGTAGGCGCGGGCGCCCGGTCCGGCGGGCGGGTCGGGCACCGCGGCGGCAGGTCCGAGCGAAGCGGCGAGCGGCCGCTTGTAGTAGGTGACGAACTTCCAACTCCCGCACGGCTCCCAGCCGTCCGGCGCCAGCAGTGCCGTGCGTTCCTGACGGCGGCGCCGGGAGACGACCTCGCGCCGGTACTCCCAGGCCATGGCCGCGTTCCGGTCGCGTCGCGCCACGAAGCGCCCGATCCGGTCCAGCTCGCGCACCTCCCAGCCCTGCCGGCCGTAGCGGTCGAGGACGGCGAGGTCACTGTCGTAGTCCGCGCTCCACCGCCACTCCTCGGCGTCCGCCGCCGGATCCGTCCCCTCGTCCGCGACCGCCTCGCCCGGCTTCGCCGTGAGGGAGGCGGCGAACTCGTCGAGCGGGCCGAACTCCGCCTCGGCACGCACTCCGGCGGAGTCCAGGTGGTCGATCAACTCGCCCACCACCGCCTCGATCTGCGGCTCGGGCATGCGGGCGGCGCGCAGCAGCTCGGCCAGGTCGGTCAGATAGCGCTCGTCGGTCCCGGTGTGCGTCACGTGTGTGTCCCCTTCGTCCCCGTGGCCGGAGCACCGGCCAGCACCGCCCGGGTGGTGGCGTGGAACTCGTCCCAGGCGGCGCTCTGTTCGGCGAGCTGCCGCTCCCCCTCCGGCGTGAGCCGGTAGTAGCGGCGGCCGGGCCCGCGTTCGGCGGCGCGGTACTCGGCCGCCAGCAGCCCGGCGGTCTCCAGCCGGTTGAGCACCGGGTAGAGGGTGCCGCCGCGGATGCGGCCGAGGCCGGCGCCGTCCAGGCGCCGGGCGATCTCGTAGCCGTAGCTCTCGCCCTCGGTGAGGCAGCCCAGCACCAGCAGGTCCAGGACGCCCTTGAGCCAGCTCGCCCTTCGGTCAGTTGCCATACCTAGATAGAACCACAGACTAGTCAGGGTCACAACCTACGTCGCATGGGTGACTCCCGGGCGACACAGCCGCTCGCCGGTCCCTGCGGCGCGACCGTCCACCGCGACGTGCCGGAACGGCAACACCGCTCGGCGCGTCGCCACCGGGTCGCCGACCATCGACCGGACCCCGGCCCACGGAAGGAACCCCATGCCGACGAACCCGCCCGTCCACCGCCTGGTCGCCACACCGGCCGGCCGCACCCACCTCGTGGAGCAGGGCCGGGGACCGCTGGTCCTGCTGCTCCACGGCTTCCCCGAGACCTGGCGCTCCTGGCGCCACCAGCTCCCGGCGCTCGCCGCCGCCGGCTACCGCGCCGCCGCGGTCGACACCCGCGGCAACGGGCGCTCCTCCCGCCCCGCCGACCCGGCCGCCTACCGGGCCGTGGCGCTGGCCGAGGACCTCGCCGCGGTGGTGCACGCCCTCGGGGAGCGGCAGGCGGTGCTGGTGGGCCACGACTGGGGCGCCACCGGCGCCGCGCACACCGCGCTGCTGCACCCGGAGCTGTGCCGCGGCATCGCCCTGCTGGGCGTGCCGTACGCACCGCCCGGAGGCCCCCGGCCCACCGAGGTCTTCGCGGGCATGGGCGGCGCGGAGGAGTTCTACGTCTCCTACTTCCAGGAACCGGGGCGCGCCGAGGCCGAGATGGAGCCGGACGTCCGGGGCTGGCTCGGCGGGTTCTACGCCGCGCTCTCCGGTGACACCGCGCCGGGGCCGCCGGCCCCCGACCCGCACTTCGTCACCCGCGGCGGCGGCACCCTGCGGGAGCGCTTCCCCGACGGCGCGCTGCCCGCCTGGCTCACGGAGTCGGAACTGGACTCCCACGCGGCCGAGTTCGAGCGGACCGGCTTCACCGGCGCGCTCAACCGCTACCGGGCCATGGACCGCGACTGGGCCGACCTCGCGCCCCTCGCGGGCGCGGCGATCGACCGGCCCGCGCTGTTCGTCGGCGGGGAGCGCGACGCCTCCCTGACCTGGCTCGCCGACGCCGTCGCGGCGTTCCCCCGGACGCTGCCCGGACTGCGGGGCCACCACGTCCTGCCGGGATGCGGCCACTGGGTGCAGCAGGAACGCCCCGACGCGACCAACCGCCTCCTGGTCGACTGGCTCGACGCACTGCCCGGCTGACCGCCGCGGCGCGGTACCGCGGCCCGGCACCACGGCAAACCGCGGCCCGGCACCACGGCGGAGGCGGACGGCGGACGGCGGACGGCAGACGGCAGACGGCGGGCAACGGCCGCAGGCCGGCGGCGGGCGGAAC
>NZ_JAAVJC010000374.1 GCF_012033785.1 Streptomyces bohaiensis | reverse complement strand
GCCCCCGGCACCGCGGCGCGCCCCGCGCCCGCCTCGGCCGCCGTTCCGTCGGGCTCCGCCGCCCCCTCCTCGCCCGCCGAGGGCCTCGCCGCGCTGCTCGCCGAGAGCGGCGCCCCCGGCTCGCTGGCGGGCCCGGTCACCGGCGCGCTGGGCTCCCGGGCGGCGGAGGCCCTGCGCGCGGACCCGTGGGCGCTGTTGGCGGCCCCCGGCGTCCGCCCGGCACAGGCCGACGACTTCGCCCGGTCGCTGCTGGGCGACGCCTGCGGCCCGGACGACGAGCGGCGCACCCGCGCCCTGGCGGTGTGGCTGCTGGAGGGCGCCGCCCGCCGGGGCCACACCGTGCGCACCGCCGAGGAACTCCGGCGCGACCTCGCGGCACACGCCGTGGCGGACGCCGCGGCCGCGCTGGAGGACGCCGTCGAGGCGGGCGCGGTGCTGGCCTTCCAGGAGCCCCTCCCGGGCGCCGAACCGGACGAGGCGGGTGAGGTCCCCTCCCGGACCCTCTTCGGGCTCGACCGGTGTGCCGTGGCCGAGGAGGGGCTCGCGGACGGCTTGCTGCGGCTGCGCGCCACCTGCGTCCCGGCCGCCGACACAGCGGGGGACGGCCCCGCCGGAGACCCGCCCGCACCCGCTGCGGACGGGGAGGGCGACGGCCCGGTCGGAGAGGCGGACCCCGCCGCCGGCTGGGGGCGGCTGGCACGCGCCGATCTCCCGCGCTCCGTCCGCGAGCTCGCCGACGCGGCGGTCGACCACGGCGTCGTGGTCCACACCGGCGGCCGCGCGGCCCGCGGCGAGGTGGCCGACCTGGTGCGGGCGGCGCGGGAGGCGGGGCTGCGGGCGGAGCTGCTCGCCCACGCCCCCGACCCCGGGCAGGACACCGGAGAGGTGGCGCCGCGTACTCTCGCCGGGCTGCTGACCGGCCCCGAAGCGGTCGGCCGCGACGACGACGGCGCGCTGGCGGTGGAGCTGCTCGCCGTCCTCGACGCCGAGCAGCTGGACACCGAGACGGCGGCCGCCCTGGTCGAGGCGATGCCCGACGGCTCGCGGCTGGTGTTGAGCGGTGAGCCGGGGCTGCTCGGTCCCGCCGGGCCGGGGCGGCTCCTCGCCGACCTCCTCGCGGCACGGATCTGCCCCCGCGTCGCCTCCCGGACCCCGGACGAGGGTCCGGTCGGCGAGCTGGTCTCGCTGGTCGCCTCCGGCGAACTCGCCCGGGTCGACGCACCCGGCAACGAGGTGGTGGTGGTGCCCGCGCAGGACCCGGGCGAGGCGGTGCACCGCACGGTGCAGCTGCTCACCGAGTCGATCCCGCGGGCGTTCGGTGCCGGTCCGGCTGACGCGGTGGTGCTCACCACCGCGCACGGCGGCCCCTGCGGCACCCGCGCTCTCAACGCCGCGGTGAAGGCGCGCGTGAACCCGGGCCCCGGTCGGTTCGGGGGCTTCGACCCCGGGGACCGCGCCGTCTGGTCCGCGGGGGTGGGGCGCACCGTCTCCGGCACGGTGGTGGAGGCGGACTCCGCGACACGGAGCCTCGTCTGCGAGACCCTGGCCGGACGGGTCACCGTCCCGGCGGACGAGGTGTCGCTGCGGCACGGCTGGGTGCTCACCGTCCACCAGGCGGCGGGGCGGTCCTGGCCGGCGGTGGTCGTGGTGGTGCCCGGTGACGCCGGTGCCCTCCTCGACCGGGCCTGGGTGCACACCGCCTTCAGCAGGGCGCGGCGCCACCTCTCCGTGGTGCAGGGCGCGGGGCAGGCGTTGGCGGCCGCGGTCGCGGCCGAGCCCCGGCCGCGGGCCACCCGGCTGGCCGAGCTGCTGCGGCAGGGTGCGGCGGACCCCGCCGCCGAGGAGGGGTGAGTCCGCCCGCTTTCCCAACGGCCGCAGCGCCGGAGCGCTCGTCACGGCGCCGGGGTGGCGAGACGGGGAGGCGGGGTGCAGAGCAGTGGACAGAGCAGGGCGATGAGAGGAGCAGGACGATGAGCAGTGAGATCCAGGTGACCTTCGACGCCGCGGACCCCCGGGCGCTGTCCACCTTCTGGCGTGACGTGCTCGGGTACGTCCACCCCCCGCCCCCCGGGGACCCGCTCCCCGAGGGCGCCGACCCGCTGGCCGCGTGGGACGCGTTCCTCGCCGGGATCGGGGTGCCGGAGGGCGAGCGCAACGCCCGGTCGGCCATCGAGGACCCGGCCGGCCGGGGACCGCGACTCTTCTTCCAGCGCGTGCCCGAAGGAAAGACCACCAAGAACCGCGTGCATCTCGATGTCCGTGCCGCTCCGGGGCTGCGGGGCGCGGAACGGATGGCGGCGCTGGAGGCGGAGTGCGCACGTCTGGTCGCCCTCGGCGCGGTCCGGGTCCGCCGGGACGAGCCGGAGCCTCCGATGAGCGCCGGGTTCATCGTGATGACGGACCCGGAGGGCAACGAGTTCTGCCTGGACTGAGCCGGGCGGCTCCGGCCCGTCGCGCGGGGTGGCGCGGCGGGCCGGAGCGCGTCGAGGCCGTTGTGTCCCGGGCGGGCCACGGGTGCCCCCGGTGGCCCGCCCGGGCCGTCACAACCCGTCGAGGTCCTCCTCGTCGAACGCCTCGCTGATGTCGAAACGGCAGATCACCCGTTCCGGGTCGACGTTCTCGAACGGCGCCGGCAGCCACTCCCCCGGCTCGGTCGGGTCGTCCCCGGCGGCGACCCAGGTGGTGGCGTCGCCCTCCTCCAGGCCGAACTCGGCGTGGCGCGTGGCGATCTCGTCCGGCTCGAACTCGCCGAACAGCACCCCGATCGCGGCGTGCAGACTCTGCCCCGCCCCGACGCCGACGGCGTCGTCCTCGTCCACCGACTCCGGGTCGAGGTCGGCGACGCGTTCCGCCTGCGCGAGCAGCCGCCGCGGTTCGCTCACCGTGTAGTCGCGCCGGATGTAGACGCTGAGCGTCTCGGGCTCGTCCGGCCCGTCGTACTCGGCCCGGCCGTCGGTGGCCGGGACCTCGAACGGGGTCACCTCGTCGTGGACCTCGTACAGCATCTCGTCGTACACCTCGCCGGCCGCGGCCAGCTCGTTGAACGCGTTGAACACCTCGGCGTCCGCAGCGGCACCGCCACCGCCTGCGGCGCGCCGCTCCACGGCGTCCAGGTGACGGTCCAGCGCCTCCTTCAGGGCTTCGGCGGCGGCTCGGACCTCGGCAGCGCTGGGCTGCGCAGCATCAGACATGCACCAGACGGTATCGGCAACCGGGGCCTGCCCGCACAATGGATTCGATGCCGGAATACGAGTTTCGTGATGTGTTCGTGCCGCGCGGGGTCTCCCGCGCCGCCGCGACGCGCCTGCTGACCGAGCACGCCGAGTACGGCCACTGGGAACTGGACAGACTGCGGCTGTTTCCGGACGGCAGCAGGCGGGTGCGGCTGCGCCGCAGGGTGATCCGGCAGGTGCGCGCCACCTGGTGACCCCGGGCGTGGCGTGGGCGGGGGGACCGTGGTGGCGGGCCGTGCCGCCGACCGTCGACGCCGACGTGCGGCGAACAGGATCGCGCGCGCTCTCGCGCCCTCCGCTTCGCCCCGAGCGCCGGTGGGTGCGCCGTGCGCACCCAC
>NZ_JAAVJC010000373.1 GCF_012033785.1 Streptomyces bohaiensis | reverse complement strand
CGGTGACAGGGCGTGCGGAGGCGCCCGCCCGCGCACGGGGCGGGCCCGCGGGTCAGTCCTCGGGCAGCATCACCGGCTCGATGGCGTCGTACACGTCCCCGGCGCCCGGTTCGCCGGCCTCCGCCGCGGGGGTGGCCATCGCGGCGCGCAGCCGCTCGCTGGCCATCGTCATGTGCTCCGCCATGGCGCGTTCCGCCCGGTCCGGGTCGCCCTCCGCGATGGCCCGCAGCACCGAGTCGTGCTCGCAGAGGGTCCCGCTGATGGTGCCCTCGATGTCGCTGACCCGCTCCATCCAGACCTGGAGCAGGGCGCGGATGCTGTACAGGATGTCGCTGAGGACGCTGTTGCCCGCGATGCGCGCGGTCTCCAGGTGGAAGGCGATGTCGGCGTCGATGAACGCCCGGCGGTCGTCCCCGGCCTCGCGCATGTGCGCCAGGTGCTCGGTGAGCCGGGCGATCCCCTCGGGGGTGGCCCGTTCGGCCGCCAGTCGGGCGGAGATCGCCTCCATGTGGGTGCGCACCTCCACCAGGTCCTGGGTGCGCGGCTGGCCCAGCATCAGCCCCCAGTTGATGGCGCGCGGCAGGAACTCCGAGGTGCCTTCGCGCACGTAGGACCCCGAGCCGGGCCGGATCTCGATGATCCCCAGGACGTCGAGCGCGGAGAGCGCGCCGCGGACGCTGGACCGCGCCACCCCGAGCGCCTCGGCGAGCTGGCGTTCCGCCGGCAGCCGGGTACCGGGGCGGATGTCGCCCGCGGAGAGGTGGTCCAGGAGCCGCTTGGCGACCTCGCTGACGGAGGACTCGCGCACCACCGGACGCAGGAGCTGCTCCAGGCCGGGCGTGGCGGGGATCTGCTGATCGGGCTGACTGGTCACGCGCCCTAGTACACCAGATTCCCGCCCGCGCCTCGGGCGCCCGCGACCCGCCGGAGGCGCACACCCCGTGTCGCCGGTCGGACACCACAGTATTGGCAGCTGCAATTCTGTGACCCAGGTCACGCCGGTAAATTGGTGACCAATTTACCGGTCGGGGTCTAGCGTGTGCTCAATCCGGCCGACGAGGAGCCGCCTTGGCTCGGCCGAATCTGAACCACCCGGACGGAGTTGTCCGGGAGAGCCGAGGAGCCACCATGGGTGCAGCCGAAGCCCCGACCGCCGGCGCGGTCGAGAGATCAGCCATCAGGAAGGTCTCGATCCGCCTGGTGCCCTTCGTGGCGCTGATGTTCTTCGTGAACTACCTGGACCGCACCGCGATCTCGTTCGCCGAGCCCAACGGCATGGGCGACGACCTGGCGCTGACCGCCGCCCAGTTCGGGTTCGCCTCGGGAATCTTCTTCCTGGGCTACATCGTGCTGGAGGTCCCCAGCAACATGGCGCTGCACCGGTTCGGTGCCCGCCGCTGGCTGGCGCGGATCATGATCAGCTGGGGCGTCGTCTCGCTGCTGTTCACCTGGGTGCAGAGCAGCGAGCAGCTCTACGTGCTGCGGTTCATGCTCGGTGTCGCCGAGGCCGGCTTCTTCCCCGGCGCGATCCTCTTCCTCAGCCAGTGGGTGCCCTCGCAGCACCGGGCCAAGATCCTCGGCCTGTTCTACCTCGCCCAGCCGCTGACCACCGTCATCGGCGCCCCCCTGGCGGGCTGGCTCATCAGCCACCACGGCCTGTTCGGGCTGGAGGGGTGGCGCGTGATGTTCCTCTTCGTCTCGCTGCCCGCCATCCTGCTGGGCATCGCCGCGCGCTTCGTCCTCGTCGACCGCCCCGAGGACGCGAAGTGGCTCGACCGCGACGAGAAGAACTGGCTCACCCGCGCGCTGGCGGCGGAGAACGCCGGCAAGACCGGCAACACCTCCCGCCACCACGCCAAGGGCGACCTGCGCCGCGCCCTGACCAGCTCCCGCGTGTGGGTGCTCTCCCTGGTCTACTTCGGCTTCGTCTACGGCCTCTACGCCCTGGCGTTCTTCCTGCCGACCATCATCGACGGCTTCCAGGAGCAGTTCGGCACCGAGTTCAGCGTGATGGACAAGGCCTGGATCACCGCCATCCCCTACCTCCCGGCCGCCGTCGTCCTCTTCTTCTGGACCCGGCACGCCAACCGCGTCGGCACCCGCACCTGGCACATCGCCGGCCCCGCGGTCGTCGGCGGCATCAGCGTCCCCCTCGCGCTGTGGACCGGGTCGCCCGCCGCCACCGTCGCCGTCATCACCATCACCGCCTGCGCGATCTTCGCCGCCCTCCCGGTCTTCTGGACCGTGCCCTCCCGCTTCCTCACCGGAGCCGCCGCGGCCGCCGGCATCGCCCTCATCAACACCATGGGCAACGTCGCCGGCTTCGCCTCCGGCTACGTCACCGGCTGGCTGCGCGACCTCACCGGAAGCTACGTCGTCCCCCTCTACCTCGTCGGGTTCTTCATGCTGCTCTCCGCCGTCCTCATCACCGGCATCGCCACCCGCACCAAGGATCCGCGGACCGTCACCGCGCCGGTCGGCGACACCCCGGAGGTCCGGTCGTGACCCACCTCCACAACGACCCCGCGGACTTCGCCGACGAGGCATTGGCCGGCTTCGCAGCGGCCCACGCCGCCCGGGTGCGCCCCGTGGACGGCGGCGTGGTCCGCGCCCACGGCACCCCGGCCGGGCAGGTCGCCGTCGTCATCGGCGGCGGCTCGGGCCACTACCCGGCCTTCGCCGGGCTGGTCGGCCGGGGGCTCGCCCACGGCGCGGCGGTCGGCAACGTCTTCGCCTCACCCAGCGCCCGCCAGGTCTGCTCGGTGGCGACCGCCGCCCACGGCGGCGCCGGGGTCCTGCTGATGTTCGGCAACTACGCGGGCGACGTGCTGCACTTCGGTGAGGCCGCCCAGCGCCTCACCGCGGACGGGACACCGACCGAGACGTTCGCGGTCACCGACGACATCGCCGCCGCCCCGGCCGCGGAACGTCGCGACCGGCGCGGCATCGCCGGCGACCTGCCGGTCTTCAAGGCCGCGGCTGCCGCGGCCGAACAGGGGCTGCCGCTGGCCGAGGTCCTCGACACCGCCCGCCACGCGGACGCCCGGACCCGCTCCTTCGGCATCGCCTTCGGCGGCTGCACCCTGCCGGGCGCCGATGCCCCGCTCTTCACCGTCCCCGAGGGCCGCATGGCGGTCGGTCTGGGCATCCACGGCGAGCCGGGCATCGGGGAGGCGCCGCTGCCCACCGCCGACGAGGCCGCCGAACTCCTGGTCGAGACCCTGCTGGCCGAACTGCCCGACGGGGTCGACCGCCCCGCCGGGCAGCGTGCGGCCGTCCTGCTCAACGGCCTCGGCGCGGTGAGCCACGAGGAGTTGTTCGTCCTCTACCGCACCGTGGCCCGCCTGCTGGGCGAAGCCGGCGTGGAGATCGTCGGGCCCGAGGTCGGAGACCTGGTCACCAGTTTCGACATGGCCGGGGTCTCCCTCACGCTGACCTGGCTCGACGACCGGCTCGCCACGCTCTGGGCGGCCCCGGCCGACGCCCCCGCCTACCGCAAAGGGGCCCTGCCGGAGGCAGCAGCGGCGCCCGTCGCCGACACCGCGACGGCGCCGGCCCCGCCTCCGGCCCCCGCCGCGCCCGCCAC
>NZ_JAAVJC010000372.1 GCF_012033785.1 Streptomyces bohaiensis | reverse complement strand
GTCCCGGAGCCGTGCGGCTCCGGGACCCCTCCGGTCTGTTCGGGCCCCGGGCTCCGGCCGCGGTCGTTGGCCGCGGCCGACCGCGATGCGCGACAATGGCCCGGCCGGCGGTCCCGCCGGCGCCGCAACCGCCCGACCGCCCCACCGTGACGCCGAGGAACCGCCCGCATGACCGAGACCGCGCTCGCCGCCGGGACCACCGCCGTACCGGGAGCACTCGCCCCGCCGCTGGCGATCGGTCCGCACACCGTCTCGCCGCCGGTGGTGCTCGCGCCCATGGCCGGCATCACCAACGCGCCCTTCCGCACCCTGTGCCGGGAGTTCAGCGGCGGTCGCGGGCTGTTCGTCAGCGAGATGATCACCACCCGGGCGCTGGTGGAACGCAACGCCAAGACCATGCGGCTGGTCCACTTCGACGCCGAGGAGACCCCGCGCTCCATCCAGCTGTACGGGGTCGATCCCGACACCGTCGGCCGGGCGGTCCGGATGATCCGCGAGGAGGACCTCGCCGACCACATCGACCTCAACTTCGGCTGCCCGGTGCCCAAGGTGACCCGGCGGGGCGGCGGGTCGGCCCTGCCGTACAAGCGGAACCTGCTGCGCTCGATCCTGCGCCAGGCCGTCGGCAACGCCGGGCCGCTGCCGGTCACCATCAAGATGCGCAAGGGCATCGACGACGACCACCTCACCTACCTCGACGCGGGCCGTATCGCGGTGGAGGAGGGCGTCACCGCCGTGGCGCTCCATGGCAGGACCGCCGCCCAGCACTACGGCGGCACCGCCGACTGGGACGCCATCGCCCGGCTGAAGGAAGCGGTCCCGGAGATCCCCGTCCTCGGCAACGGCGACATCTGGTCGGCCGGCGACGCCGTCCGGATGGTGCGGGAGACGGGGTGCGACGGCGTGGTCGTCGGCCGCGGCTGCCTCGGCCGGCCGTGGCTCTTCGCCGACCTGGTGGCGGCGTTCGACGGGCGCGGACCGGAGGCGGCCGCCCGCCCGTCGCTGGGGGCGGTCGCCGCGACCATGCTCCGGCACGCGACCCTGCTGGGCGAGTGGCTGGAGGACGAGAGCCGAGGCGTGATCGACTTCCGCAAGCACGTCGCCTGGTACACCAAGGGCTTCCCGGTCGGCTCGGACCTGCGGCGTTCGCTCGCCACGGCGGCGAGCCTCGCCGAACTGGCGGAGCTGCTGGACCGGTTGGACAAGGACGCCCCCTGGCCGCAGGGCGCCGACGGGCCCCGCGGCAGGACCTCCGGCCGGAACCGGGTGGTCCTGCCCGACGGCTGGCTCGCCGACCCCTACGACTGCGCCACCGTGACCGCCGACGCCGAACTCGACACCTCCGGCGGCTGATCCGCCGGCTTCTCCGCCTCAGCGGCCTCCACCCGGTACGCCGCGGAGGCGGCGGTCGCCCGGCCGGCGCCCGGGGCGACGGCCCGCAGCAGCGCGAACGGTGTCGCGGCGGTCCAGGCCCGCGGCCCGCAGGCGTGCGGGTGGGGCACCGGCGCGCTCCGCCCCTGCCGGCCGTAGCCGGCGACGACCTCGGGAAGCCGACCGCCCGACGCCTCGGCCGTCGCCACCACCGCCTCCGCGACCCGGCGCGCCCCGTCGGCCAGCCCGTACCGGGCGAGGCCGAGCGCCAGGACCGCGGTGTCGTGCGCCCAGACGGCGCCCCGGTGCTGGGAGAGCGGGTGGTAGGCGTCCTGGCCGGCGGCAAGGGTGCGCACGCCCCAGCCGGAGAAGAAGTCCGGCCGCAGCAGCCGGTCCGCGGTCCGCCGTGCGTGGTCCTCGCCGAGCAGCCCGGACCACAGCACGTGACCGGCGTCGGAGGAGAGCGACTCGACCCGTGCCCCGTCGCCGTCCACGGCGGGGGCCGGCAGGTCGTGCTCCGGCATCCAGAAGTCGCGCTGGAACCGCTCCCGCAGGGCGTCCGCCGCCTGGTCGAGTTTGGTGCCGTACCCCGGGTCCGCCCAGATGCGGCGGGCCAGCGCGGCGGTGCGCCGCAGGGCGTCGTACGCGTACCCCTGGGCGGCGGCCGCGCTCAGCCTGCCGCGGGCCGGGGTGCCGTCGGCGTGGCAGATCGCGCCCGGGGAGTCCTTCCAGGACTGGTTGGCGCGCCCGCCCTCGTCCGGGTGGTAGACCAGGTAGCCGTGGGTGTCGAGCCCCCCGTGCTCGAACATCCACCGCACCGCCGCCCGCGCTGCGGGCTCCAACCGCCGTGCGGTGGAGTCGTCGCCGGTCGCCTCCGCGTGCGCGCCGAGCAGGACGAGGAAGAGCGGCGTGGTGTCGAGCGCCCCGTAGTAGCGGGCGTAGGGCACCTGTCCGAAGTGCGCCAGCTCCCCGCGGCGCATCTCGTGGACGATCTTGCCGGGCTGGGCGACGCGCTCCGGTTCGTCCGCGGTGGCCTGCGCGGCGGCGAGCGCCAGCAGGGTGTCCAGCGCGTCCGCCGGGCGGTGGTCGAGGGTGAAGAGCGAGGTGAACAGGGCGTTGCGGCCGAGCAGGGCGGCGAGCCAGGGGACGCCGGCGGCCGGCACCCGCAGCGCTTCCCCCGACGGCCCGGTGGCGACGGTGCCCAGCGCGGTGAGGTCGGTGGCGCCCTGGCGGCAGAGAGCGTCGAGTTCCGGCCACGATCCGCGGCCCGGAACGGGCGCCGCGGCGGGGTCCGCCGCCGGTTCGGTGTGCTGCGGCCCCGGCGCGGCCGGTGCCGGTGCGGCGTCGTCGGCACCGTGCGGCAGCGGAGTGACGCGCAGGGTGACCACGGCGGCCTCGCCGGGGGCGGGGCGGAGTCGCCAGACCAGCCGTCGGGCGCCGCTGCCGGTCTCCTCGACCGCCTCCGGGGGCGGTTGCGAGGTGATGACGGTGCGGCTGTGCCACTCCTGCCGCCGGTAGCCGAGTTCGATGCCGTCGGGCAGCGCCCGGCGGCTGCGGACCGCGTGCGGTTTGTCGTACCAGCGGTGGTCGGAGCGGAGCTCGAACTGGTCCGCGAAGTCCGCGTCCACGGTCATGGCGAGGACGACGGTGCCGGCGGGGGCGCGGTTGGCGACGAGGCGGATCTCCTCGACGAGCGTCCCGCGTTCCAGGCGCTGCTCGCGGAAGACGGTGTGGGCGGGGGGCTCGGCCCCCCGGCCGCCGGGGATCAGCGCCGAGCGGGCGCGGGGCCCCGCGGTGGCGGGGGCGAGCACGAGGGGCGTGGTGCCGTCGATGGTCAGCTGCCAGCGGCTCAGATGCCGGGCGTCGTCGGCGAACAGGCCCTCGGGGACGGTGCCGCGGGCCCCGGTGATGTCACCGGAGGGTCCGACGGCGGCGAAGGCCCCCTCGTGCACCAGAAGTCTGTGGTGCGTCGCGTTCATCGTGCGCAGCCCTCCCTGGAGTTCTCACATCTCGTACCGCGCCGCGGCACCGGGGGTGCCGCGTGGTGCTGCTGTGCTTCCCCGCCTCCCGGTCCCGCTCGCCGCCGGGGTGGTTCCGGGCGGCGGGCGGGCCGCCAGCATCCCCGCGCCCTGCCCGGTGAGGATGCCGCCGGAGGCGGTGTCGAAGGGCTGGCTGAACCCGTCCTCGGGGTAGGCGTGCAGGTCCGAGAAGGAGAGGTGGATGAGGGTCGG
>NZ_JAAVJC010000371.1 GCF_012033785.1 Streptomyces bohaiensis | reverse complement strand
CCGCTCCGGAGAGCGCCGAGGCGGCCCCGGCGACCGGCACCCCCGACCGGGGTGAGCCCGCCGCCGCGGCCGAGCCGGCCGCCGAGCAGCAGGCACCGGAGCCGTCGACCGCACCGGAGCAGCCCACCGCGGAGGTGCCCGAGCCGCGGCGCCGCCGCCGGGCGAGCCGCAAGGCGTCCGCTCCGGCCGGATCGCCGAGCGGGGCACGTGACGGTGCCGAGGAGGCCGCGGCCGTCGCCGTGCAGCCCACCGAGGAGCCCGTTGCCCCGGCTGAGCCCGCTCAGCCCGCCGTGCCCGCCGCCACGGAGGCGGTGGAGGCCGAGGCCCCCGCCCGCCGCCGTTCGCGTTCGACGCGGAAGGTGTCGGCCCCGGCCGGCTCGCCCGCCGCGGCCGAGGCGGCGGTGCTCGTCGTCGAGGCGGCTCCGACGGAGCCCGAGGCTGCGGTGGCGGCGCCCGCCGAGCCGCAGGCCGAGGCACCCGCCACGGCCCGTCCGCGTCGCCGCGCGGTGCGACGGGCGTCCGCGCCGGTCGGCTCGCCGGAGGCGTCCGGCGAGGTGGAGGTGCTCGTCGTCGAGACGACCGCCCCGGCCGCCGCGCCGGAGGCGGAGGAGCAGCAGGCCGACGAGGCCGCCGCGCCGGCGAAGAAGGCCACGCGGAAGACGGCCGAGAAGAAGACGGCGGCCAAGAAGACGACGGCCAAGAAGGCACCCGCCAAGAAGGCGGCGGCCAAGAAGACCGCTGAGAAGAAGACGGCCGAGAAGAAGACGGCGGCCAAGAAGGCGACGGCCAAGAAGGCACCCGCCAAGAAGGCCGCCGAGAAGAAGACCGCCGAGAAGAAGACGACGACGCGGAAGGCGACCGGCGCCGCGAAGAAGGCGGCGGCCGAGCCCGCGGAGTCGGCCCCCGCGGCCGACTGAGACGGGCGGCGCCCCGGCGCCGGCCCGCGGTGGCCCGGCAGCGACTCTCCCGTCGCTGCCGGGCCACCGGTCCGTTCCGGGGCGTGGGGCGTGGGCCGGTCGGAGGCCCGCCCGCGACCGCCCCGACCACGCCCGTCGTCCGTGCCGTGACCGCCAGCCCCGAAGGATTTGACCAGCTCCGGGCGGCCTCCGTATGGTTGACAGTCGGTGTGTCGAGTCAACGTCACACCGTGCCCCCGAGCATCCTTCCTCCCGCTTGCCGGGAGAGGGCGGACTCAGCCCGTTACGCCGGTGTTCTCCCCGGCGCGACTGGTCCGTCTGGCATCAGGGGCTCCGTTTCGAATGAGAGAGAGTCTGCGCGTGTACGCGATCGTGCGCACCGGCGGTCGGCAGCAGAAGGTTGCCGTCGACGACGTCATCGAGGTCGACCGTCTTGCGACCAAGGAGGTCGGCGACACCGTCGAGCTCTCCACCATCCTCATCGTCGATGGTGACGCCGTCACCAGCGACCCGTGGGTGCTCGCCGGCGTGAAGGTCCAGGCCGAGGTCCTCGACCACCACAAGGGCGAGAAGATCCGGATCCAGAAGTACAAGAACAAGACCGGCTACAAGAAGCGGATCGGTCACCGTCAGCTGCACACCCAGCTGAAGATCACCGGCATCCCCGCCCCGGCCGCGAAGTAAGGGACTGAGTAGAGATGGCACACAAGAAGGGCGCATCGTCCACTCGGAACGGGCGCGACTCCAACCCGCAGTTCCTGGGCGTCAAGCGCTTCGGCGGCCAGGTCGTCAACGCCGGCGAGATCATCGTCCGCCAGCGCGGCACCCACTTCCACCCGGGCACCGGCGTGGGGCGCGGTGGCGACGACACCCTGTTCGCCCTCCAGCCGGGCGCGGTGCAGTTCGGCCGCAGCCGTGACCGCAAGGTCGTCAACATCGTTCCGGTCGAGGGCTGATCCGGCCCAGGGCCGGATCGTCCCACCGGGGACGTCTCACGAGGGCGGATGCGTCGAGCGCATCCGCCCTCGTCGTTGCCCGGCGCGCGTCCGCCGTGAAGCGGCCGGCGCCGACCGCGGCACCCGTCGTGCCTGCACCACCCGCACCACCCGCACCACCGCTTCGTCCGCAGTGTCCGCGCCCCGGCGCGGTTCGCCTGTTCCACCGTCTCCCGGCGTCCGGCTCCGCAACCGCCGTACGACCCGGGGACCTCACAGCTCGGAGGCCACCATGACCACCTTCGTCGACCGCGTCGAACTGCACGTCGCCGCGGGCAACGGGGGCCACGGCTGCGCCTCCGTGCACCGCGAGAAGTTCAAGCCGCTCGGCGGCCCGGACGGCGGCAACGGCGGCCGGGGCGGCGACGTGGTCTTCCAGGTCAGCCGGGACGTCACCACGCTGCTGGAGTACCACCACGGCCCCCACCGCAAGGCCACCAACGGCCGGCCCGGCGAGGGCGACCACCGCACCGGCAAGGACGGCGTCGACCTGGTGCTGCCGGTGCCGGACGGCACCGTCGTGCTGGACCGCGCGGGCACCGTGCTCGCCGACCTCGTGGGCGAGGGCACGGCGTTCGTCGCCGCGCGCGGCGGCCGAGGCGGCCTCGGCAACGCGGCACTGGCCTCCGCGCGCCGCAAGGCGCCCGGCTTCGCGCTGCTCGGCGAGCCCGGTGACGACGGCGACGTCGTCCTGGAGTTGAAGACCGTCGCCGATGTCGCACTCGTCGGTTACCCCAGCGCCGGCAAGTCGTCGCTGATCTCGGTGCTCTCCGCCGCGCGACCCAAGATCGCCGACTACCCCTTCACCACCCTGGTGCCCAACCTCGGCGTGATCACCGCCGGAGAGACGACCTACACCATGGCGGACGTGCCCGGCCTCATCCCCGGTGCCTCGCAGGGCAAGGGGCTGGGGCTGGAGTTCCTGCGCCACGTCGAGCGCTGCTCGGTCCTCGTGCACGTCCTGGACTGCGCCACGCTGGAGTCCGACCGCGACCCGGTGAGCGACCTCGACGTCATCGAGGCCGAACTCGCCGCCTACGGCGGCCTGCAGGACCGGCCGCGGGTGGTCGCGCTCAACAAGACGGACATCCCCGACGGCCAGGACCTCGCCGACATCATCCGCCCGGACCTGGAGGCTCGCGGCTACCGGGTGTTCGAGGTCTCCGCCGTCTCCCGCAAGGGGCTGCGCGAGCTGTCGTTCGCGGTGGCGGAGCTGGTCGCGACCGCCCGTGCCGCGGTGCCGGTCGAGGAGGCCACCCGGATCATCATCCGGCCCAAGGCCGTCGACGAATCCGGCTTCACCGTGGTCGCGGAGGGCGAGGCCATGTTCCGCGTCCGGGGCGAGAAGCCGGAACGCTGGGTGCGCCAGACCGACTTCAACAACGACGAAGCCGTCGGGTACCTCGCGGACCGGCTCAACCGTCTCGGGGTCGAGAAGGAACTGCTGCGGCTCGGCGCCCGCGAGGGCGACGGGGTGGCCATCGGCCCCGAGGACAACGCGGTCGTCTTCGACTGGGAGCCGACGGTCACCGCCGGTGCCGAGATGCTCGGCCGGCGCGGGGAGGACCACCGGATGGAGGCCCCGCGGCCGGCGGCGCAGCGCCGCCGCGACCGCGAGGCCGAGCGCGACGACCCGGACCGGGACTACCGGGAGTTCGACCCCTTCGGGGAGTGACCTCGGCGCGGTGGGCCGTGCGGCGGGCGCCGCACGGCCC
>NZ_JAAVJC010000370.1 GCF_012033785.1 Streptomyces bohaiensis | reverse complement strand
GGCGGCGGTGGGGCCGGCGGCGGTCCGCGCGGACTTCCCGGACGCGACGGGCCGCCGCCCGCGCGTCCGCCCGGTACGGCGGGCCGGTGGCGCGCCGCGCACCGTGAGGGCTTCGAGGACGACGGGAGGAGCGGACGATGATCCGGTTCGAGCAGGTCGAGATGGTCTACCCGGGCGCGATGGCGCCCGCGCTGCGCGGCGTCGACCTGGAACTGCCGGAGGGAGAGCTGACGCTGCTGGTGGGCCCCTCCGGCGTCGGCAAGTCCACCCTGCTGGGCGCCGTCTGCGGACTGGTCCCCCACTTCACCGGCGGGACGCTGACCGGCCGGGTGACGGTCGCGGGTCGCGACACACGCACCCACCGCCCCCGGGAACTGGCGGACGTCGTCGGGTTCGTCGGCCAGGACCCGCTCGCCCACTTCGTGACCGGCACCGTCGAGGACGAACTGGCTTACGGCATGGAGTCGTTGGGCGTGCCGCCACCGACCATGCGGCGGCGCGTGGAGGAGACCTTGGACCTGCTCGGCCTCGCGGAGCTGCGGGACCGGGCGCTGGGCGACCTGTCCGGTGGCCAGCAGCAGCGGGTCGCGATCGGCTCGGTGCTGACGACGCACCCCCGGGTCCTGGTGCTCGACGAACCGACCTCGGCGCTGGACCCGCCCGCCGCCGAGGAGGTGCTGGCGGTACTGCAACGGCTCGTCCACGACCTGGGCACCACGGTGCTGCTGGCGGAGCACCGGCTGGAGCGGGTGGTGCAGTACGCGGACCGGGTGCTGCTGCTGCCGGGCGGGGGCCGCGCGCCGGTGCTCGGCGACCCCGCCGCGGTGCTCGCCGGGTCGCCGGTGCGGCCTCCGGTGGTGGAGCTGGGCCGGCTCGCCGGCTGGTCGCCGCTCCCGCTGTCGGTGCGGGACGCCCGGCGGCGGGCGGCGGGGCTCCGCGAGCGGCTGGGCGAGGCCCCCGTCCCGCCCGCGCGGCGGACGCCGGATACGTCCCCGGTACCGGCCGTCTCGTTGCGCTCGGTCGGGGTGCGGCGGGGCCGCCGCCCCGTCCTGCACGAGGTGGAGCTGGAGGTCGCCGCCGGCGAGGCGGTGGCACTGATGGGGCGCAACGGGGCCGGCAAGTCGACGCTGCTGCGGACCCTGGTGGGGATGCACCGTGCCACGTCCGGCCGGGTGGCGGTGGACGGGATCGACCCCGCGCGCACGGCGCCACGCGAGCTGCTCCGCCATGTCGGCCTGGTACCGCAGGACCCCCGCGACCTGCTGTACGCCGAGACCGTGGGCGGGGAGTGCGAGGCGGCCGACCGCGACGCCGGGGCCGCGCCGGGCACCTGCCGCGCCCTGGTGGACCGGCTGCTGCCGGGAATCGACGGGGGGACCCACCCCCGCGACCTCTCGGAAGGGCAGCGGCTGGTGCTCGCGCTGGCGGTGGTGCTGGCCGCGGCGCCCCCGCTGCTGCTGCTGGACGAGCCGACCCGCGGCCTGGACTACGCGGCCAAGGCCCGGCTGGTGGCGGTGGTGCGGCGGCTGACGGGCGAGGGGCACGCCGTGGTGCTGGCCACCCACGACGTGGAACTCGCCGCCGAACTGGCGGACCGGGTGGTGGTGATGGCCGAGGGCGAGGTGGTGGCGGACGGTCCGACGGGCGAGGTGGTGACCGCCTCACCGGCGTTCGCACCGCAGGTCGCCAAGATCCTGGCTCCCGCCGGGTGGCTGACCGTGCCGCAGGTGGCGCACGCCCTCGCACCGGAGCCGCGGCCCGGTGCCCGGCCCCCCGCGCCGGGCGACGAGCCCGGTGACGAGCCCGGTGACGGGTCCGGTGACGGGTCCGGTGACGGGTCCGGTGACGGGTCCGGCGGCGCGGTGGACGACGCGCCGGGCCGCGGCACCGGAGGCGCCGCGTGACGCCCGTACCGGCGGCGGGCGGCGGCCCCGCCCCGGGCGGGCCGGTGCGCCTGGGCGCGCGCTCCTGGGCCGCGGTCGGCCTGCTGACGGCCGTCGGTGTCGTGGCGTTCGGCTGGCCGCTGCTGGCGCACGAACTCTCCGGGCTGGCGCACTCCGGGGACGCCCCCTGGCTGTTCGCGCTGCTGCTGCCGCTGCTGCTGGCGGTGGTCGTCGCCGGTGTGGCGGAGGGCGGGCTCGACGCCAAGACCGTGGCGATGCTGGGCGTCCTCGCGGCAGCCGGGGCGGCGCTGCGGCCGTTGGGCGCGGGCACCGCGGGGCTGGAGCCGATGTTCTTCCTCATGGTGCTGGCGGGGCGCGCGCTGGGACCGGGGTTCGGCTTCGTCCTGGGCGCCGTCACGATCTTCGCCTCCGCCCTGCTGACCGGCGGCGTCGGACCGTGGATGCCGTTCCAGATGCTGGCCATGGCATGGGTCGCGATGGGCGCCGGCCTCCTCCCGGACGGGGGGCGGCTGCGCGGCCGGGCGGAGTTGCTGCTGGTCGCGGCGTACGGAGCGGTGGCCGCGCTCGGCTACGGACTGGTGATGAACCTCCAGGGCTGGCCGTACCTGGCGGGCATGGGGACCGGGATCTCGTTCGTTCCCGGTGATCCGCCGCTCGAGAACCTGCGGCGCTTCGCCGCGTACGCGACGGCGACCTCGCTGGGGTGGGACGTCACCCGTGCCGCGCTGACGGCGGTGGGGCGGACGGCGAGGGTCCGCCCGGTGACGGGCCCGGTGCGGGCGACCACCGCTCGGGCGCGGCCGGCGAGCGGGACCGCCGGGGCAGTGGCGCGCGCAACAGCGCCGACCCGGGCCCGGTGGCGTAGAGTGGCCTCCGTCTGAAGGGGAGTAGCTCTTCGCCGGACCGTCGACACACTGGTCCGCCCGCCGTTCGCGGAGGTGGACCCGGCGCCCGGAGCGGGATGTCGCGCAGCGCGCGGCTCCCGCCAGCGAGACCTTCGGCTCAGCAGTGTCCATGACGCTGCCGTGCCGAAGCGTGCGCTCTCCCGGGCCCGGTCGGCACGGCCCGACCGACGAGGTGTCCCGCCCGTGTTCAGTTTCACCATCGCCGCCGTGACGTTCGGCGTCGTCTTCCTCGCCGAGTTGCCGGACAAGACGGCACTCGCCGGTCTGGTGCTCGGCACCCGCTACCGCGCCTCCTATGTCTTCGTGGGTGTCGCCGCGGCCTTCGCGTTCCACGTCGCCCTCGCCATCGCCGCCGGCTCCCTGTTGGGCCTGTTGCCGCAGCGGCTGCTGGCGGTCATCGTCGGCCTTCTCTTCCTCGGTGGCGCCGTGCTGCTGCTGCGGCAGAAGGACGAGGAGGAGGGCGAGGTGCGCAAACCGGCGGACCAGTCCTTCTGGAAGGTCGCCGGCAGCGGGTTCATGTTGATCCTGGTCGCCGAGTTCGGCGACCTGACGCAGATCATGACCGCCAACCTCGCGGCCCGCTACGACAGCCCGGTCTCGGTCGCGGTCGGCGCGGTGCTGGCGCTGTGGGCGGTGGCCGCCATCGGCATCCTCGGCGGCCGCGCGCTGATGAAGCGGGTCCCGCTGCGGCTGATCACCCGGATCGCGGCCACCGTGATGGCCGTGCTCGGGCTCTGGAGCCTGGTCGAGGCGATTCGCGGCTGACCCGGCCCGCGCTCCGGTGCGGGCCCCGTCGTGCCGCCCCGGCCCGCACACGGG
>NZ_JAAVJC010000036.1 GCF_012033785.1 Streptomyces bohaiensis | reverse complement strand
GCCCGGGCCGGGCGCCGCTGCCGTGCGGGCCGACCCGCCCGTGCCCCGACCGCGCGTGCCCCGACCGCGCGTCGGCCCGTCGGCTCCGCACCGGGACGTGGCACCGCAGCCGCCGGTGCCCGGCGGTCTAGGGTCGGGGCATGACCCCTTCGATCGCCACCAACACCCGCGTCGAACTCCCGGAACTGCTGGAGTTCCTGCGGCCCCGCCACCGGGCCGTCCTCCTCACCCGCCGCAGTGACGGAAGCCCGCAGGGCTCCCCGCTGACCTGCGGCGTGGACGACTCCGGCCGCCTCGTGATGTCCACCTACCCCGAGCGGGCCAAGACGCGCAACGCCCGCCGCGACCCGCGGGTCAGCGTCATCGTCCTCTCCGACGAGTGGGACGGCCCGTGGGTCCAGGTCGACGGCACCGCCCAGGTTCTCGACGTCCCCGAGGCGGTGGACGGCCTCGTCGAGTACTTCCGCAACATCGCCGGCGAGCACGGGGACTGGGACGAGTACCGCGAGGCCATGGTCCGGCAGGGGAAGTCCCTGATCCGCGTCACCCCCGAGCGCTGGGGCCCCGTCGCCACCGGCGGCTTCCCCGCGCGGCTGGCGCCCGGGAGCTGACACGGCACCGCGGTCGTGCGGCCGCCCCGCCGCGTCGGCCGCTCCCGCGCCGCGGCGTGCCAGGCCCGTGTCCGTTTTCCGCCGGACCGCGACGGCGCGGCGCGTCACACTGGACCATATGAACGACGACGAAGCCCGGTACGAGGCGGTGCGTGCCCGTGACGCCCGCTTCGACGGGGTGTTCTTCACCTGCGTCACCAGTACGGGGATCTACTGCCGCCCCAGCTGCCCGGCGACCACGCCGAAGCGGGCCAACGTCCGCTTCCACCGCTCCGCGGCCGCCGCGCAGGCCGACGGCTTCCGGGCCTGTCGCCGCTGCCGCCCCGACGCGGTGCCCGGCTCCGCCGAGTGGAACGTCCGGGCCGACGCGGTCGGCCGGGCCATGCTGCTGATCGCCGACGGCGTCGTCGACCGCGAGGGCGTCACCGGCCTCGCCGCCCGCCTCGGCTACAGCGAACGGCAGCTCCGCCGTCAGCTCGTCGACGAGGTGGGCGCCGGACCGGTGGCGCTCGCCCGGGCGCAGCGGGCGCACGCGGCCCGCACGCTGTTGCAGACCACCACGCTCGACATCGCCGCTGTCGCCTTCGCCGCCGGCTTCTCCAGCGTCCGCCAGTTCAACGACACCGTGCGCCAGGTGTACGACCGCACCCCCAGCCGGCTGCGGGCGGCCGGCCCGGGACCGGGGACCGGCACGACCGAGGGCATCGCCCTGCGGCTCGCCCACCGCGGACCGTTCGACGGCGACCAGGTCTTCGACTTCCTCGCACGCCGCGCGGTGCCGGGCATCGAGGAGGTCGTCGGCGCGCCCGGTGACCGCCGGTACCGCCGGACGCTGCGGCTCCCGCACGGCCACGGGGTCGCGGAGGTCGGGGAGGCGGGCGGTCCCGGATGGCTGCCCGCCCGGCTGACCCTCCTGGACCCGCGCGACCTCACCGCGGCCGTGCAGCGGGTGAGGCGGCTGCTGGACCTCGACGCCGACCCCTTCGCCGTCCGCGAGCGGCTCACCGCCGACCCCGTGCTCGGCGCGGCCGTGGCGGCACGCCCCGGTGTGCGGTCCCCCGGCACCACGGACCCCGACGAACTCGCCCTGCGGGCGGTGCTCGGGCAGCAGGTCACCGTCGCCGCCGCCCGGAACCTGACCGCGGCCCTGGTCGCCGCGGGCGGCACCCTGTTGCCCGCCCCCGACGGCGGTCTCACCCACCTCTTCCCGTCGGCGGCGGAGATCGCCGACGCACCCCTGGGCGGACTCCGCATGCCCGACGCCCGCCGCACGGCGCTCCGCACCCTCGCCGGCGCGCTCGCCGGCGGCGACCTCGTCCTCGACCCCGGCACCGACCGGGAGGAGGCGGAGCAGCGGCTGCTGGCCCTGCGCGGCATCGGCCCGTGGACGGCCGGATACATCCGCATGCGCGCCCTGGCCGACCCGGACGTGCTGCTGGCCGGCGACGCCGGCGCACGGCACGGTGCGACCCGGCTGGGCGCGCCCGGCGCAAGCAGCGGGCAGCGGTGGCGTCCGTGGCGGAGCTACGCCCTGCACCACCTCTGGCTGGCGGCCTCCGCCACACCCCGCGCCGCCGTGGCCCTGCACGACACCCGCCCCGACCACGTCGCGGAGGCGGAGCCGGTGCCGGCCGCGTCGCCCGGCGGCTGACCTGCGGCGCCGCCTCGGGAGCGCTCTCCCGGGGCCGACCGGCACCCGACCCACGAGGAACCGCCCACCGCCGGCGGCGTCCCTGACCCGATCGGACATCACCACCATGCGCTACACCATCGTCCCCGGCCCGCTCGGCGAGATGACGCTCGCCGGACCGCGACCGGACGTCCTGTCCCACCTCGCCTTCGCGGGGCAGAGGTACGAGCCCGCGATCGGCGAGGGGTGGCAGCGGGACGACACCGCGTTCCCCGAGGCCACCCGCCAACTCGCGGCCTACTTCGCCGGCGATCTCAAGGAGTTCGACCTGACCTTCGAGGTCGTCGGGAGCGAGTTCCGGCGGCGCGTCTGGGACGCGCTGGACACCGTTCCCTATGGCACCACCGTCACCTACGGCGCGCTCGCCGTCGCCGCGGGGCTGCCCGCCAACGCCTCGCGCGCCGTGGGCGGCGCCGTCGGGCACAACCCGATCAGTGTCATCCGCCCCTGTCACCGGGTCGTCGGCGCCAACGGCACCCTCACCGGCTACGCCGGCGGCGTCGACCGGAAGCGCCACCTGCTGACCCTGGAGGGGCACCTGGGCCAGGGACTGCTGCTCTGACGGTCGGGCCACCGCCGCGTGACGCCGCCCGGCCGGGCCCACCGCCGCCCGAGCGGGGGACGCCCCCCGCTCAGGCCGGGGGAGAGGCCGGCGGCGGCTGGTCGGGGCGGTGCGCGCCCCGCGTCACCAGCTCCTCCAGCCGGTCCATCGAGACCTGCATGCCGCCCTCCATCCCGGTGGCGAGCTGCGCGTCGCGATGCGCCGGCACCTCGTGGAGCACGTCGAGGGTGAGGGTGGTGACACCGTGCTCGTCCTCGTCGAACTGCACGGTGTCGAGCGCCGTCGCCGGTGGCATCCCCTCGTGGACCTCGGTCGTCACCAGCAGGTGCGGAGCCCGCACCTCGCGGAACTCACCGTGGAAGGCGACGTCGTAGCCGCCGCCGTCACCCGGTTCGTGGACCACGTAGCGCCAGGTGCCGCCCGGCCGCAGGTCGATCTCGCACACCTGCCAGGACGAGGTGGCGAAGCCCCACCAGCGCCGGTCAGTCGAACTGCTTCTCGATCTGCGCGAGCTTGGCCTCCAGCGTGTCCAGCGGCGCCCGGCCGCTGCCGCTGACCGACGCCCGGGGCTTCGGCTCCGGGGCCGGGGAAGTGGCGGCCGTGGCCGCGGTCGACAGTCCCGGCGCCTGCCGTGCGGCGGGAAGCTGACCCGGCTCGCGGGGGGCGGCCTCGGCCGCCCCGACCGGCGCCGACCCGGCGCCGCCCACCGCCACCTCCACCCGCGGCACGCGGCCGCGACCGAACATGCGGTGCTGGCGGCGCAGCGCGCGGTTGCGGGACCGCTCCAGGCGCCGCTGCTCCTTCTCGCGGCGCTTCTTGGTCTCGCGCTCGCGCCGCTCGTCACGGACCTCGTCCACCGCCTCGTCCAGGGTCCGCACGCCCTCCAGCAGCATCAGGGACCACGCACCGAACGTCTCGCGCGGCGCCCGCATCCAGCGGACGAAACGGATCTGCGGCAGCGGTCGCGGGACCAGCCCCTGCTCCCGCAGCGCCGCCCGGCGGGTCTGCTTCAGCGCCCGGTCGAAGAGGATGGCCGCCGACAACGACATGCCCGCGAAGAAGTGCGGGGCGCCGGCGTGCATCTCGCCGCGCGGTGCGTGGACCCAGTTGAACCACGCCGCCGCGCCCGCGAAGAGCCAGACCAGCATCCGGGAGGCGACCGAGGCGTCCCCGTGGCTGGCCTCCCGGACCGCGATCACGGCGCAGAACATCGCCGCGCCGTCGAGTCCGAACGGGACCAGGTACTCCCAACCGCCGGAGAGGTTGAGGTTCTCCCGGCCGAACCCGACGAGCCCGTGGAAGGAGAGCGCGGCCGCCACCCCCGCGCAGCAGAAGAGCAGCGTGTACGAGGCGGTGGCGTACATGCGCTCCTTGCGCCGGCGCCGCTCCTCCATCCGTTCCCAGGAATCCTCCGCGGCGCCGTCCCCGGCGGTGGCCGCGCGCTGCCTGCCCCGCGCCAGCAGCACCACCGCGACCAGGGTGCCGACCAGCAGAATCGCCGCGCCCAACACCCAGTTGACATGCACATCGGTCAGCGTCATTCGGCTGCCCCTCGTCCGACCCGTCGTCCTCGCACCCGCCGCCGGTGCGTCCGCGGGCGTCCTCGATCCGTGCATCCTCGCGGACGAGGGAGGCCGACCGCCCGGCTCAGCGAAAAGCCCCCGCGAACGAGTGGTGTACGCGGGGGCGGTAGGGCGTTTGTTCCGAATTCACACCGGTGCGTCGGCATCCTGTTCGACCGGTCGGGGGCGTCCCTCGCGGGCGACGCGCTCCGCGTCGGAGGTCCGCGGGCAGGTCACACAGGTCGCGTCGGGACGGAGGGTGTAGAAGAAGCAGCAGGTCACCCGGTCGCGGGTCGGCAGTCGGCCGCCGCAGCCCGTCGCGATGTCGCGGAAGGCGGCGCCGCCGGAGAACGGCGCGGTGCTGCCCGGAAGGATCAGTTCCGCCTCCGTCCGCGCCCGTCGCTCCTCGCCCAGCAGCTTCCCGACGTACCAGAGCCCCTCGACGAGTTCGTCGGTGGCCGTGCCCCACATGGCGCGGGCCCGCCGGCGCATCCGCGGCGCGAAGACCTCCAGTACCGGGGCCATGTGGGCGGAGAGCGCGCCGCGCAGCTCCGCCCGCAGCGCCTCCTCGGAGGCGACGGGCCGCGCGCCCGGCGCACCCACCGCCGGATCGTCCGGCAGGCAGGCGAACTCCCGCACCCGCACCGCGACCCTGCCCTCGTCACTGTGGAGCGCGACGTCCGCCGGGGCCAGGCGCGGCACCCGCCGGACCAGGAAGTAGGGCAGGGAGAACAGTGCCGTCGCGGGCCAGGCGTAGCGATGGAGCGCGAACCCGGCGGCGACGTCCCGGCGGACCCCGACCCCGTAGGCGGCGGTGCTCTCCCGCTCGCTCGCGTCGACGAACGCGTCCAGCGCCGCGGCGTCCTCGACCAGATCGGCACCGCGCAGCCAGCCTGCGGCAGGACCGCCGGCGCCCGGCTCGGCGCTCTCCTCGACCCGCAGGTGCCCGAGGACACCGTTGAGCGCCGCGTAGGCGGGCCACAACGGCGAGGTCGCCGCCGCGCGGGTGGGGGCGTGCTGCTGTGCTGCAGAGCCGGCGGGAGGGGCCGGAAGGAGCGTCATGGTGCCACCGCATCGTGATCGTTTCCAGGTAAGCCTTACCTTACCTTCCTGTCGGGGGCTGCGCCGACCCGGGCAACCCGCCTAGAGTGCTGCTGGTCGGAGCAGAGCGGGACGCGGCGCGGACGGAACGGCGGAAGCGGATGGAACAGACCCGGCCGGATCCGGCCCCCGGCCCGGCGCGCCCCTCCGCTGCCACGCCCCTGCCGCATCCGCGGCACCCCGCGTTGTCGGAGGCCCCGCAGCTGCCCGCGCGCCACTCTGTGCGGGACCAGGTGCTGGCCGAACTGCGGGCCGCGCTCGCCGCCGGCGGGCTGCTGGCCGGGCAGGTCTACTCCGCCCGCTCCCTCGCGGAGCGGTACGGCGTCTCCGCCACCCCCGTACGGGAGGCGATGCAGCGGCTGGCCAGCGAGGGCGCGGTCGAGGTGGTTCCCAACCGGGGCTTCCGCGTCGCCGGGCTCAGCGACCGCGACCTCGCCGAACTGGCGGAGGTCAGGACCGCGCTGGAGGTTCCCGCCGTGCTCGGACTCGTGCGCCGGGCCCGTACCGGCTCCCGCGGCGCGGCCGCCGCCGCACGGGGTGGCCGCGCCGAGTCCGACGCCCGCGCCGCGGAGAGCGGCCGCTGCCTCACCGCGGCCCCGGGCTGGCAGGCGCTGCGTACGGTCGCGGACACCTCGGTGGTCGCCGCGGGCCGGGGGGACCGGCAGGGCTATGCCGAGGCGGACCTCGCCTTCCACCGCGGCCTGCTGGAGCTGACCGGCAACCGCCAGCTCACCGAGGCGGCCGTGGAGATGCTGCGGCGCAGTCAGGCGCCGGTGGCGGGGCGGCCCGCCTCCCCGCCCTCTGTCCTGCGCGCCACCGCGCTCCAGCACGTCGCGCTGCTCGACGCGCTCGCGGAAGGTGAGGCGACCCTCGCCGAACGGCTGCTGCGCGACCACCTCACCCGGGTCTGACCCGCGCCGCTCTCCGCGGGCCCGTGCGGCGGCCGGGAGCCCGGTGTCCCCGCCGACGCCGGGCGTGCCACAGTGGCACCGACCTGCGTCGGCCACCGAGGCACCGAGGAGCACCGTGACCGCACCGCCCGCCTTCCACCTCGCCGTACCCGTCGACGATCTGGCAGCCGCCCGCCGGTTCTACGGCGGTGTGCTCGGGCTGGCCGAGGGCCGCTCCACCGACCACTGGGTCGACTGGGACCTGTGGGGACACCAGTTCGTCACCCACCTCGCGTCCGACGCCGGCCCGGCCACCGGGACGTCCACCGTCGACGGCCGGGCCGTCCCCGTGCCCCACTTCGGGCTGCTGCTGGAGACCGACGCCTTCCACCGGCTGGCGCAGCGCCTCCGGGACGCCGGCACCGCGTTCGTGGTCGAGCCGACGCTCCGGTTCGCGGGGGAGCCCGCCGAGCAGTGGACCATGTTCCTGCTCGACCCGGCCGGGAACGCCCTGGAGTTCAAGGCGTTCGCCGACCCGGACCAGGTGTTCGCCCGATGAGGCGGGTCCTGGTCACCGGTGCCTCCCGCGGCATCGGCCGCGCCGTCGCCACCGCGTTCGCCGCCCGGGGCGACCGGGTCGCCGTGCACTTCGGGACCCGGGAGGACGACGCCCGCGCCACCCTCGCGGCGCTGCCGGGCACGGGCCATGTGCTGATCGGGGGTGACCTCTCCCGACCGGACGCCGCGCGGGCGATCGTCTCCGGCGCCGTGGCGCACCTGGGCGGGGTCGACGTTCTCGTCAACAACGCGGCCGTGGCTCCCGGGCCGGAGAACCGCCACGCGGTGGCGGAGGTGGGATTCGACGCCTGGCAGCGGGCATGGCGCACGATGACGGAGGTCGACCTGCTCGCACCGGCGGACCTGACGTACCACGTGGCGCGGCACCTCATCGAACGAGGAGCGGGCGGAGCGGTGGTGAACATCGGCTCGCGTGGCGCCTTCCGCGGCGAACCCGACCACCCCGCCTACGGCGCTGCCAAGGCCGCCCTCCACGCCTTCGGACAGTCGATGGCCCTCGCCCTCGCCCCCCACGACATCGCTGTCTCCTCCGTCGCCCCGGGGTTCGTCGCCACCGAACGGCAGGCCGACCGGATCGCCGGGCCCGACGGCGAGGCGCTGCGGGCGCAGAGCCCCTTCGGGAGGGTCGGCACGCCGGAGGAGGTCGCCGCCGCCGTGCTGTACCTGGCCTCGCCCGAGGCCCGCTGGGCGTCGGGCACCGTGCTCGACCTCAACGGCGCCTCCCACCTGCGGACCTGAGGCGTCCTCGTCCCCGGCAAGCGCCGCGGGGCTCAGCCGGTGCCGGCCGCCGTCCCGACCGGGGCGGGCCCGGCCGCCCCCGGGGCCGGAGAGGACTGGGCGGGCACCAGCCGGGGGAGGAGCCAGCGGGGCACGTCGCCCAACAACCGCACCAGCCGCGCCGCCTCCTCCCGCAGTCGCGCTGCCTCCGGCTCCGGGGCCACCTCCGCCAGCGCGGCGAGAGCCGGCGCAGCACCCACGAGGTGACCGGTCTCCTCGCACAGCCGCAGCGATTCGGTGAAGTGCTCGCCGGCCGCCGTCGTCTCGCCGGCCAGGACCGCCAGCCAGCCCAACTGGCGGGCCACGGCGGCCCGCAGCGGCAGATCCCCGCGCGCGGTCGCTTCCGCGTGCGCCCGCCGGTAGGACGCCTCCGCCCCCTGCGGACTGTCGCTGAGGTGCTGCGTCATCAGCCCCCGCCGGAAGTCCAGCAGCGGCCTCCCCGGCCCCGTGGGGTCCAGCAGTGCCGCCGCCCGGCCCAGTGCGGACCGCGCCTCGTCGGTCCGGTCGCGCACGCCGAGGTGGGTCGAGGCGTAGGCAAGGTATCCGCGCTCGCAGGCGGCGACGCCCCGTTCGGCGTCGGTCAGCGGGAGGGACTCCGCCGCACGCAGCGCCTCCTCTGCCTTGTCCCAGCCCTCGGAGGTGTGCACGCACCGCTCGACGTACAGCTCCACCTGACGGAGCGCGGCGCCGTGGTGGTGCGGGACGAACGGCGTCAGCAGCCCGGCCGCCTCCTCCCAGCAGCCGCGCGAACGCAGGCGCCAGACCGCCCGGGTCAAGGGGTCGTCCCCCTCGGACCGGACCGTACGCAGAACGGCGGGATCCGCCACAGTGCCCTCCCCAGGCGCTTCGTCGAGCCGATGGTCGTGCGGTCACAGGGTGTTGCGGTTGCATCTCAGCATGAACACGGGGGCGGGGCCAAGAGGCGCGAGTGAACCAGTTCACAAACTCCGACCGGACCGGACGGCCCACCCCAACGGCCCATCCGGACATGCGCGTCGGCCGGTGGGCGGCTTGGGTGGGGAGACCCGCCGCCGCGGCCCGCCCGGCGTCAACCCGGTAACGGGCTGTCACTGAGGCGGGTGGCTCGAGGCGGTGCGCCCGCGCCGGCACCGGGGCGCGGGACGGCGGACCGAGGAGGCACGGCGCATGTACTCAGCACACGGCGGTGGCGGAGGCGGTGGCGGAGGCGGCCGGGAACCACGACGGGGCTTCCTCGCGGAACTGGCCCGGGCCGTCACCCCTCGCGCGGCGCTGCTGGTCCTCGGCGTGCTCGCCCTGCAACTGGGGTTCGTCCTCTCCTACGTGGGTGCCTTCCACGCACCCCAGCCCCGCGAGGTGCCGATCGCCGTCGTCGCCCCCGAGCCGGTCCGCGCCGAGGTCACCGACAGGCTGGCCGCGCTGCCCGACCGCCCGCTCGACCCCGGCCATACCGCCGCCGACGAGGAGGCGGCCCGCGAGGAACTGCTGCGCCGCGAGATCGACGCCGCCCTGGTCGTCGACGTCGACGGCACCACCGACACGCTGCTGGTGGCCACCGGCGCGGGCTCGTCACTGGCCCAGGCCGTCACCGACGTGCTGCGTGCCGTGGCGGCCGACCAGGACCGGCAGCTCGACGTGGAGGACGTGGCCCCCGCCGCCGACGGTGACAGCCGCGGCCTGACCGCGTTCTACCTGGTCGTCGGGTGGTGCGTCGGCGGCTACCTCTGCGCCGCCGTCCTGGCGATCAGTCGGGGCGCCCGCCCGGCCACCACCTCGCGGGCCGTCATCCGGCTGCTGGTCCTCCTGGTCTACGCGCTCGCGGCAGGGCTCGGCGGCGCGGTGATCACCGGACCTGTGCTGGACGCGTTGCCCGGTGGGGTCGTGGCGACCGCGCTCGTCGGCGCGCTGGTCGTCCTGGCCGCCGGGGCCACCACCCTCGCCCTCCAGGGCCTGCTCGGCGTCGCCGGCATCGGCGTCGCGATCCTGCTGGTGGTGGTCCTGGGCAACCCCAGCGCGGGGGGCGCCTACCCGGGTCCGCTGCTGCCCGGGTTCTGGCGCGAGATCGGGCCGGCGCTCATCCCGGGCGCGGGCACCTGGCTCGTCCGCTCGGTCGCCTACTTCGACGGGCACGCCGTCACCGGTCCGCTCCTGGTCCTCGCCGCCTGGACGGTGGCGGGTGTGCTGCTCACCGTGCTGGCGGCCCGGTTCCGCGGCGCGGCGGAACCGGGCGAAGCCCCTGCCGCGGGTCGCTGACCGGCGGCAGGTGCACCGCCCGCGCGGGGCCTTTGCCGGCGGTCAGCCTCCCGCGCCGCGGTGCAGCACCGCGTCCGCGGCATCGTTGACCGGCTGGGGGGTGCCGGTCAGATCGAGGACGAAGAGGGCGAGTCGCAACTCGTCCGCCCGGTTCCGGGCACCGCGTTCGAACCCCGCCAGCGAGAACGCCACGGGCGTTCGCTGCTCCGTCATGGCGTACAGCCACAGCGTCTCGATCGCCGCGCACCCGGTCGGCACGGTGCTCGCGTCGACCAGGCCCACCACTGCGGGGCCGCGGAGGTCCGGCCCCGGCGCCGGGTGCGGCGAGGCGGTCTCCACTTCTCCGAACCCCAGCCAGCGCAGGAAGTGTGCGGCGCACGACACCGCGTCGTCGCCGGTACGGATGGTCAGCGGCCGGAACGGCCCACGCCGGGTGGTCCTGGTCGCGCCGGGGTCGGCGGCTGCGGCGCCCGCCGCCAGACGCACCGTCGCCCCGCAGGGGCAGCAGAACTCCGGCTGCGGCCAGTGCCCCGGCTCGCCGCACGCGCCGCAGGGCACCTCCGCCCAGGCGTCGGACCAGGAGCGGTGCCGGACCAGCACGGCGTCGGCCCCCGCCAGCAGCGGTACCGCGACCGGGGCGCCGCAGACGCAGGGGTACTCGGGCGGGCTGTAGGCGTGCTCACGGCGGCACGCCGGACAGCGCACCGACACGCTGTGGCTCATCGACTGCTCCAGGCGGGGTAGGCGGCGGAGGACGTGGGGGTGCGCGTGGGGGAGGGTGAGGGGGGAGTGCGGGGAGATCACCCGGCCTCCAGTCTTCCCGACCCCGGTCGTACCGCGCAGCTTCTCGGCCGGATCGCTCCCCTGCGCCACCCCACGCCTCCCCGCCGCACGAGGCCCTGCCGGGGCCCGCGGTGCCGGTCCGCGCCGGGGCATCGGCGCTGCCGGCACCCAGTCGAGACGACCTCGTTGTGCGCCCCGGGCGCATGAGGTGCACAAGGGGGCGCGAAGGCAGGCGCGTTCACCGGAATGTGACGCGGAATTTCGCACTGCGTATGGCGTACTGCGCGGACAGTGATATTTACTGTCCTTGATCGCAGAACCGGCAGCAGGGCCAGGGGAGGGCCGAGTGACCGCTGGGACCGCAGAGACACCGGGCGCCGCCCCCGAGGCCGCGCCGACGTCCGACACCGGAACGCTGCCCGCCGCCGTCACCGCCCGCGAAGCGGTGCGGGACACCGCCGGCGGGACCCGCGACGACCGCTGGGACGCGCTGGTCTCCGCCAGCGCGCGGCTGCGCACCGCGCTGGACGACTACCGGGCGCCGCTCATCGACCGCGGCGTGGCCGAGCAGGAACTCGCCGCCCTCCACCGGATGGCCGCCGGGGGCGCGGCCGACCCTTCCGCTCTCAGCGGCAGGCTGCTGTTGGTGGCGTCCGCGGTCGGCTCGGTGCGGGTGCTGAGCCCGGCACTCGCCGAACTCCGCGCTGCGGTGGGACGGTTGGGCCCCGGTGTCACCTCCGTGACGGTCATCCCGCCCCCACACCGCTGACGGCCCCCGGGCCGCCGGGTGGTCTGCTGCGCCACCGGGCTGCCCCGTGTCCTCGTGATCCGCGGCACCGTGGTGCCGCGACACCGCGGGCCCCGGACGCCGATCACGGGGCCGACACGGCCGGCCGCATCGCTGCGCGGCGGCACGGGAGGGCTGCGGCCGTCACGGCAGCAACTCGTAGGCGACACGTGTCAGGAAGTCGACGTACTCCTCGTCGAGCGCCACGCGCAGCAGGACGTCGTGGGCCTGCTGCCAGCCACCCGATGCGACCTCGTCGACCCCCAGCTCCTCGGTGAGGGCGGCCAGTTCCTCCGCTGCGATCGTGCGCACCAGCTCCCGGGTCACCAGGTCACGGCCGGCCGGTGCCCCCTCGAGCCGGACACCGGCGTGGACCCACTGCCAGATCTGCGAGCGGGAGATCTCGGCCGTCGCGACGTCCTCCATCAGGTTGAACACCGCGACGGCGCCCCGGCCGTTCAGCCACGCCTGGAGATAACGCACGCCGACCGCCACGGCATTGCGCAGCCCCTCGTAGCTCGGCCGCGCCGCCAACGAGCCGACCGCCAGCAGCTCGGCCGCCCCGATGGAGACGTCCTCCCGCAGCCGGTCCTTCTGATGGGGGCGGTCGCCCAGGACGGCGTCGAACGACTCCCGTGCCACGTCGACCAGGCCGGGGTGGGCCACCCACGAGCCGTCGAAGCCGTCCGCCGCCTCGCGGTCCTTGTCCGCACGGACCTTGGCGAACGCCACGGCGTTGGCCTGCTCGTCCCTGGAGGGGATGAACGCCGCCATACCTCCGATGGCGTGGGCGCCGCGCTTGTGGCAGGTGCGGACCAGCAGTTCCGTGTAGGCGCGCATGAACGGCGCCGTCATCGTGACCGCGTTGCGGTCGGGCAGGACGAACTCGGGCCCGGCGTCGCGGAAGTTCTTGATGAGGGAGAAGAGGTAGTCCCACCGCCCGGCGTTGAGACCGGCGGCATGGTCGCGGAGCTCGTGAAGAATCTCCTCCATCTCGAACGCGGCGGTGATCGTCTCGATGAGGACGGTGGCGCGGATCGTGCCGTGCGGGATGCCGAGGTGGCGCTGGGCGAAGACGAACACGTCGTTCCAGAGGCGAGCCTCCAGGTGACTCTCCAGCTTGGGCAGGTAGAAGTAGGGCCCGCGGCCCTGCTCGGCCAGGAGGGCGGCGTTGTGGAAGAAGTACAGCCCGAAGTCGACGAGACCGGCCGGGACCGCCGCGCCGTCGACGAGCACGTGCGAGTCGTCCAGGTGCCACCCGCGCGGCCGCATCACCACGACGGCCAACTCCTCGTCCGGGCGCAGCGCGTAGCTCTTGCCGCGCTCGTCGGTGAAGTCGATGCGGCGACGGAAGGCGTCGCCCGTCGAGATCACGCCACCCACGACGTTCTCCCAGGTCGGGGAGGAGGCGTCCTCGAAGTCGGCCAGCCAGACCTTGGCGCCGGAGTTGAGCGCGTTGACCGCCATCTTCCGGTCGGTCGGGCCGGTGATCTCCACGCGCCGGTCGCGCAGGGCGGCCGGTGTCGGCGCCACCTGCCACGCGCCCTCCCGGACGTGAGCGGTCTCCGGCAGGAAGTCCAGCCGCCCCGTGGCCGCGATCTCCTGTCGCCGTGCGGCGCGGGCGGTCAGCAGCTCATCCCGACGAGGGGTGAAGTGGCGGTGCAGCTCGGCGAGGAACACCAGCGCCTCATCGGTCAGCACCTCGTCCTGCCGCGCCACGGTGGGGGCGCCGGCGGCGATCACGGCCGGGGTGGGCGCGGCCTCGGGCATGGGGACTCCTTCGTCGCGGCACGGTCGCTGCCCCCACCGGTCCTCCGGGCGCGGGCATCCGGTCTCGGAGGTTAGTTTCCTCATGATGGGACCTCAATACCGGCCCGGAGGGCGTCGGCCGTCAGCGGCCGGGGTTGAGGACGAACGGGATCGCCGTCTCCGAGGCCAGCCGCCCCGCGCGCTCGGTCCACTGCTCCATGATCACGTCACCCACCGCGTAGGCGGCGGTAGCGCGCGCCGCGCCGTCCGAGCACGCGTCCACCTGGAGGCGAAGCGCCTCGGACACGTCCGCCGCCCGAACCCCGAACCGGGCCAGTGCCTCCTGCAGCGGGCTCCGTTCGGCTACGCCGCCCACGATCAACCCGCGCGCGGTGGCGTGCGCCGTGTCCAGGTGGTCGAGCGTGGTGCGTGCCCGCTGCGAGAGCTCGCCGGCCTGCTCGTCCACCCGGGCGAGCACCCCGCCGATGCCGTCCGTGTTCAGATCCCAGTGCATGTGATCTCCATTTCTCGGTCGTGCTCCGTGCGGGTGCTCAGATATCCGGTACTTCGTCGAAGCACCTGCCGACCCAGTCGTCGAGGTTGGCGCGGGCGTAAGGGATGATCAGCTCTGCCAGCGCCTCCTCGTTCTCACTCTGGGGCGTGGCGATCACAATCAGCAGATCCCATTCCACGCTGTCCTTGCACGGGACGAACGCGTAGGCCGCGCTGGGCCAGACGCGTACCTCCTGATCGGACCGCAGCGGTCGTCCTTCGGTTGCGGGTGCGGGCTCGGGGGCGGTGTACACCCCCAGCACTCTCTCTCTGCTCCAGGCGGGTGAGACCAGCGAAGCTCCGGCTTCGACCACGATGTCGGATCCCTCGTACAGTGTGCAGAACTCGACGGGGCCCGGCGTTCCATCCGAGGCGTCGGCGTGGCGAAGCAGCGACATGGTCACCTCATCGTCTCCCGGGAAGAGCGGGGAGTGAAGTTGGTCGACGTCTTTGCTGCAGAAGGACTCAGGTGGAGCGTGGGAGCCCTCCTGGGTGCAACTCGCCAGGAGCAGAGCGGAAATCAGTGCAAGAGAGCTATTCCTTATTCTTGGAGTGATGCTCTGCTGAAGCTCTGGTGAAGCCATCTCGTGCTCCCATGTGGGCTAGGTTCCTGTGGAAGTCGATATCGTCATCGGAATACCCGAGACTCTTCGTGGTGCTCTCCATGAGATCTGAATAGACTGATCCGACTTGATCTCGGGTCGTATTTCGTAGCCCTTCTCTTTCCTCTTTTGCGTTCTCGATAATCTTCCTGTCGTGTTCTTTTCACATGCTTTCGTTGGCCCTGATCATCTCGTTACCCGCCGCAGTTCCAAATGCGGGAACCCTGCCGACGGTGGTGTCGGTCACGGAGGTGAGAAAATGCTGGGAGAGCCGCTTGTAGCCGTTGTTGAGTCCTTCAGTCTCCTCGGCGAAGACGGCGTCGGCTCGCGTGGAGGTGAGCACCCCGATGACCTCGCCTCCCGCCCGCGCGGCGAGGTTTGCCGCGTCGGCCGGCGTGGCTTCCTCGAACTCGACCTCGTCCGAGAGGAGATACGTGAAGGTAGCGCCGGCGTAGGCGATCTGTCCCTGCCGGACGATGTCAAAGCTCTCTTCGTACTTTCCGTTCTCCTCGAGGACGTCGACTGCCTTCGAGTGGTCCAGGTCCAGGCCATGCTCGAAGACGGGCACGACGCCGCCGTTCAGCGTGTCGTTGAAGTTGCCCAGGTACAGGGCGGTCGTGTTGCCGAGCGCTTGGGCGAGCGGTGGTGGGAACCCTTCATCCGTGGCGGCCTGATCGATGATGATCTGGGCGATCTGTGCGTTCTTCGCGCTGGGTGGTGCCGCGTGCGTCGTCGGGTCGGTGCCTTCGACCAGGCCCGTGGCGGCTGCGCCCAGGAGCTGGTTCAGGCCCTTCGTCAGCTGGGGGTCGGGCTCGCCCATGCCCGAGGTGAGCAGATCCCGTTGCGCGACCTGCTCGATCCAGTCCTTCGCGCGGCTGTTGCGATCCGGGTCGACGATCATGGCGGCGGCATCGGGGTTCCGGGAGGAGATGCCGAGGAGCCGGTCGACATCGCGGCGCTCCGGGTCGAATCTGACGCCCTCGTACGAACTGCCGGCCGGCCCGTCGGTCATGTCTGCGACGAGGTCGTCGAGGAACTGTGGGCTGTACGGCGCGGAAGCCGGGTCCATCAGGTCCAGCAACGGGCCGTACTGCCGGAGGTCGACCAGCATGCTCTGGTCCTCGGGCCCGGCGGCGAAGGCGCGGGCGGCGTCGGTGCGACGCTGCCAGTCACGGCCCTCCGGGGTTCTCAGCCACGCCCGGAACTCGTCCGATTCCGGCGGAGCGTCCTTGAGGTGGTCCGGGGTCCGGGTCGCTGTCGCGAAGACGTTGGCGAGTCCCACCGTCAGCGAGTGCGCCGGACGGCGGTCGCCCGGTGAGCACGGCGCGGTCGACAGGTAGTCCACGGTCTCGAACCGGGCGGACTGGCGCGCGAGCTCGGCCACGCCCAGCGTGTCCAGCAGATATCCGGCGAAGTCGTCGTTCTCGGCGTACGTGGCCAGGAGGCGGTCCAGCTCCGCCAGCTCGCTCTCGGTGAGGTCGTCCTGGCGCATCAGGGCGACGGCCCGTTCCGCCCCGCTGCGCGCGGCGGCGCGCTCCAGGATCGCGGTACCCGAGTGGCCTGCCAGCAGATCGGTGATCGTGCGCGCCGCGTGGGTCTCCGTCGCGCGGTAGTCGGTCAGGGCGGTGTGCAGTGCTCCCCGGATCGCCTCGCTCTCGGCGCGTTGGGAGTCGGTGATGTCGGTCGGGTCGATCCGGTTCTGCAGCTGCTCGGCACGCTTCCGCAGCCCGGTGAGGCTCCTGGCGAGCGACCGGGCCTGTTCCGCGCAGAGTTCGATCTGGCGCGCGGCCATGACCACGGCGTCGTGCAGTTCCTCGTTGAGGGTGCCGACCGACGTCACGCTGTCGAGCAGCTCAGCGGTCTCGGGGGTGTCGTAGTGATGGTTCAGCGAGAGATAGGTGGTGCGCACGGTCTCGCCGCGCCGGTAGGTGGCGGCCGCTGCTCGTGAGAGGTCGCCGACGACCTCCCCCAGCCTTGGCCGGGTCGGTGGCCAGGATCGGTATCTCGCTCGGGCGTACCAGGTCGCTCATACAGTTCCCTTCGTCAGCGGCCGGTGCCGCCCTGCTCCGGATGCGGTGACGCGATGCGAACTCGAGCGGGCGCGCCGACACTGGGACGCAGGAGGTCCCATGAGTACAGCCGTGCTGCCGCTGGCCGTGACGATGATGGCCGGACCGCAGATCATCTCAGCGATCATTCTCGTCACCACCCCCCGCCCGGTCCGCACCTCGCTCGCCTTCCTCGCCGGTGTGGCGACGGCGGTCTGTGTCGGGGTCGGGGTCGCGCTCGGGCTGGCGCATCTGCTCGGCGGAGCTGTCGACCTCGGCAGCACCGGCGATCGCGGCTCCGCGGGCAACATCATCAAGTACGTGCTCATCGGGCTGCTGGTGCTGGCGGCGCTGCGGAACTGGCGGAACCGGGCGGACGCCGAACCTCCGAAGTGGCTCACGTCGCTCATGACCTCCGGCGCAGGTCGGGCACTGGTCATCGGGTTCCTCGTCATCCTGCTGATGCCGTCGGACGTGGTGGTGATGCTGACGGTCGGCGTGCACCTCACCCAGGGGAGCGAGGGGTTCGTCGGGGCGTTGCCGTTCATCGCGCTCACGGTCCTGATCGCCGCCCTGCCGCTGCTCGGCAGGGTGCTGTTCCGACGTCGCGCCGCCGTGGTCATGCCTCGCCTGCGGGACTGGATGAACAGTCACAGCTGGCTGATCAACATCGTGGTCTGCCTGGTGTTCGTGGCCGTCATCGCCTCCGGCGGGTGAGGACGGAACGGGCATGCAGCCGGGGGCGCCGCACGAGGCGCCGCGGTGCGGCCGGTGCCGTGCGCGCGGCTCGCCGGCGCGGCGCCGGGTCGTTCCGGCGCAGGTGTGTGTCGACATGGCCCCCCTGGTCACGACGTCTCGACACGCAGCCGCCCCGGTCCCCTCCGCGGCGCCCTGCGCTGTCGTCTCTCTGTATAGCAACCCCCACGCAGCGTCGACAACGACGGGTCGGTCGGGGAGCCGTCACGGTTTCGTCCCGACCGGGTCGGCCCGTCAGGCGGGTTGGTTGGCGGCGAGGGAGGCCGCGAGGTCGCGGGCGACCTCCCGCAGCAGCGGCACGACGGTCGCGGTCGACTCGTCGGTGATGCGGCCCGCCGGCCCGGAGACCGAGATGGCCGCCGGGGTGGGGGAGTCAGGCACGGGGACGGCGATGCAGCGGACGCCGATCTCCTGCTCGTTGTCGTCGACCGCATACCCGGCCTCCCGCGCGGCGGCCAGTTCGCCGATCAGCGCGTCGGCGTCGGTCAGCGTCCGATCGGTGGCAGCGGGCATGCCGGTGCGGGCGAGGAGGGCCCGTACCTCCGTGTCCGACCGCTGGGTGAGCAGTGCCTTGCCGACGCCGGTGGCGTGCGGCTGGACCCGTCGGCCCACCTCCGTGAACATGCGCATCGAGTGGCGCGAAGGGACCTGTGCCACGTACACGGCTTCGTCGCCGTCCAGCAGTGCCATGTTTGCGGTCTCGCCGGTCTCCTCGACCAGTCGGGCCAGGTGCGGCCGGGCCCAGGTGGCCAACGGCCGGGCGGCGCTCTCTCCGAGGCGGATCAGCCGCGGCCCCAGCGCGTACCGGCGATTGGGCTGCTGCCGCACGTAACCGCAGGCCACGAGGGTGCGCATCAGACGGTGGATCGTCGGCAGCGGCAACCCGCTGGTGGAGGCCAGCTCGCTCAGGCCGATGACGCCGCCGGCGTCGGCCATCCGTTCCAGGAGGTCGAAGGCCCGCTCCAGGGACTGGACGCCGCCACTGCCGGCGGTGGCGGCTCTGCGCTCGTCGGACGGGGCCACGTGGCGTTTCCTTTCGGGGCGGATCGACGGCAGCCTACCGGCCGGGCGCGACGGCGTCGGTCCGCACCCGCCCCGGCCCGGTGTGCGGCCCGGCCCGCCGGTGACGCGTACGCCCGGCCGCCCCGGTGCGTCGGCCGGTCCGTGCCCGCGAGGGGGCGGGGCCGACCGACGCGTGGGTGGGGTGGCGGGGCGGTACAGCCACCGCCGTCCCGCGTCACCGCCCGTTCCGGGGGCGACGGGAGTCCGATTCACCACCGGACCGGACGCCTGGCTGACGCCGGACCCGGTGCCCGGCGATAGGGTTCCCCCTGCCGGACTATTGGTCGGATATCCATACCGTAGGGATCTCCGCGTCAGCTGGTGGCCAACAGGGCACCACCGGACGCCCGGCACAGCGACACTCGAGGGAGCGACGACCGCGTGCACAGGCCGACCAGCGGCCGGGGGACCACCATCACCCCGACGGACCGCCCGACCAGCAGAACACGCCGCCTCCCCCGAGCCGGCCGCCCGCTCCGGGCGGCGCTCGCCGCCACGGCCGCCCTCACCGCCGTGGCCGTGCTCGCGGGATGCTCCTCCACCGGCGGCAAGCGCGCCGAGGAGGAGCAGCGCCGCGCCTCCGGCGCGCAGTCCGCGGTCGACACCCCGCGGTGGAAGGTGGCGATGGTCACCCACTCGGGGGAGGGCGACACCTACTGGGACATCGTCCGGTCCGGCGCACAGCAGGCGGCCGACAAGGACAACATCGAGTTCCTCTACTCGCACGACGACGAAGCGGGCCGCCAGGCGGAACTGGTGCGCACCGCCATCAACCAGGACGTCGACGGCCTCATCGTCACCCTCGCCAAGCCCGACGCGATGGAGTCCGCGGTCCGGGCGGCCGTCGAGGCGGGCATCCCGGTGATCACCGTCAACTCCGGCCAGGACCTCTCCGCCGGCTTCGGCGCCCTCGCGCACATCGGCCAGGACGAGCAGCTCGCGGGCGAGGCGGTCGGGGAGGAACTCAACGACCGCGGCGCGTCCGCCGCCGTCTGCGTCCTCCACGAGCAGGGCAACATCGGTCACGAGCAGCGCTGCGACGGCATCCGGACCACCTTCGACGGCTCCGTCGAGAGCCTGTACGTCGACGGCACCAACATGCCGGCGGTGGAGTCCGCGATCGAGGCCAAGCTGATCTCCGGCGGTGACGTCGACACCGTCGTCACGCTGGGCGCGCCCTTCGCCACCGTCGCGGCCAAGGCCGCCTCGCAGGCCGGCAGCGACGCGCGCACCGTGACCTTCGACCTCAACCCCGAGGTCGCCACCGCGCTCCAGGAGGGCACCATCGACTTCGCCGTCGACCAGCAGCCCTACCTCCAGGGGTACCAGTCGGTGGACCTGCTGTGGCTGTGGCTCTCCAACGGCAACATGCTCGGGGGCGGGCAGCCGGTCCTCACCGGCCCGCAGATCGTCACCCCCGACCAGGCCGAGGACCTGGTCGACTACGCCCGGCGGGGCACCCGATGAGCGCGACGGTCGAGAGCATCGCCGCCGAGGACGAGCGGCTGCTGCCCCGGTCACCGCTGCGGCGGCTGATCAGCCGCCCCGAGCTGGGATCGGTGCTCGGCGCGATCGCGGTCTTCCTGGTGTTCGCCGTCGTTGCTGACAACTTCCTGCGGGCCGGCAGCCTCGGCACGGTCCTCTACGCGGCGTCGACCATCGGCATCATGGCGGTGCCGGTGGCACTGCTGATGATCGGCGGCGAGTTCGACCTGTCCGCCGGGGTGATGGTGACCTCCTCCGCGCTGATCTCCTCCATGATCAGCTACGAGTTCACCGCCAACGTCTGGGTCGGGGTCGGGGTCTCGCTGGTGGCGACGCTCGCCATCGGGCTGTTCAACGGCATCCTGCTGACCCGCACCGGGCTGCCGAGCTTCATCATCACGCTCGGCACCTTCCTGATGCTGACCGGGCTCAACCTGGGCTTCACCAAACTGATCAGCGGCACCGTCGCCACCAAGTCGATCGCCGACATGGACGGCTTCCCCGCCGCCCGGGCGCTCTTCGCCTCGCACCTCACCATCGGCAGCTTCGCCATCCAGGTCACGGTCCTGTGGTGGATCGGCATGGTCGCCGTCGCCACCTGGATCCTGCTGCGCACCCGGGCCGGCAACTGGATCTTCGCCGTGGGCGGCGGGCGGGATGCGGCGCGCGCGGTGGGCGTGCCCGTGGAGCGCACGAAGATCGGCCTCTACCTGGGTGTCGCGTTCGGCGCCTGGATCTCCGGCCAGCACCTCCTCTTCAACTACAACGTCGTCCAGTCCGGCGAGGGGGTCGGCAACGAGCTGATCTACATCGCCGCGGCGGTCATCGGCGGCTGCCTGCTGACCGGCGGCTACGGCTCGGCCATCGGAGCGGCCGTCGGCGCGCTGATCTTCGGCATGACGAGCAAGGGCATCGTCTTCGCCCAGTGGGACCCCAACTGGTTCAAGTTCTTCCTCGGCGCCATGCTGCTGGCGGCGACCCTGCTCAACCTCTGGATCCGGCGACGGGCGGAGGCAACCCGATGACCGCACCGCACGAGCCCCACGACCCCGCGGCGGATGCCGGGGCCGACCACGGCCCGGGCCCGACCCCCGCGCCCGGCACGCCTCCGCCGACCGGCGACGCGGCCGCGGCGGAGACCGCGGCGTCCGGCACACCGCTGCTGGAGCTGGCAGGTGTCAGCAAGCACTACGGCAACATCCGCGCGCTGGAGCAGGTCTCCCTCACCGTGCGGGGCGGCGCCGTCACCTGCGTCCTCGGTGACAACGGTGCCGGAAAGTCCACCCTCATCAAGATCATCGCCGGCTTGCACCGCCACGACGCCGGGATCTTCCGGGTCGACGGAGCCGAGACCACCCTCGCCTCACCCCGGCAGGCCCTGGAACTCGGCATCGCCACCGTCTACCAGGACCTCGCCATGGTTCCGCTCATGCCCGTGTGGCGGAACTTCTTCCTCGGCTCCGAGCCGACCGTCGGCCGCGGTCCGCTCCGCCGGCTCGACGTCCGGCTGATGCGCTCCACCACCCGTGAGCGCCTGCTCCGCATGGGGATCGACCTGCGCGACGTCGACCAGCCCATCGGCACCCTCTCCGGCGGCGAGCGGCAGTCCGTCGCCATTGCCCGCGCCGTGCACTTCGGCGCGCGCGTCCTGGTGCTGGACGAGCCCACCGCGGCGCTCGGCGTCAAGCAGGCCGGGGTGGTGCTGCGCCGGGTCGCCGCCGCGCGCGACGAGGGACTGGGGGTAGTCCTCGTCACCCACAACCCGCACCACGCCCACCTGGTGGGCGACCACTTCGTCCTGCTCAAGCGCGGTGCCATGGCCGGCGACCACGCGGCGGGCGAGATCACCCTGGACGAGCTGACCCGCCAGATGGCGGGCGGCAGCGAACTCGCGGAGCTCGGGCACGAACTCCGGAGGGCCGCTTCTCCCGGGCCGGACAGCGACGAGTAGGGCAGAATCGGTGTCGATGAACACGTACCGCGAGCGAGTGCACCAGGAGACGGCGCGGGCGACGGTCCTGCGCACCATCGCGACCCGCGAGCGCCGCTCCCACCTCTCCGCTCCACGGGTGCCGACCGTCGGGATCGACATCGGCGGCACCAAGGTGGCCGCCGGCGTCGTCGACGCCGACGGCACCATCCTGGAGCGCATTCGGGCGGAGACGCCGGACAAGTCCAAGAGCCCCAAGGTCGTCGAGGACGTCATCACCGAACTGGTGCTGGACCTCTCCGACCGGCACGATGTCCACGCCGTGGGGATCGGCGCCGCCGGCTGGGTCGACGCCGACCGCTCGCGCGTGCTGTTCGCGCCGCACCTCGCCTGGCGCAACGAGCCGCTGCGCGAGGCGCTGGCGACGCGGCTGGCCGTGCCCATCCTGGTCGACAACGACGCCAACACCGCCGCCTGGGCGGAGTGGCGCTTCGGGGCCGGGCGCGGCGAGGACGACCTGGTCATGATCACCCTCGGGACGGGGATCGGTGGCGCCGCACTGGAGGACGGCCGCGTCAAGCGCGGCAAGTACGGGGTGGCGGGCGAGTTCGGGCACATGCAGGTCGTGCCGCAGGGGCACCGCTGCCCGTGCGGCAACCGCGGCTGCTGGGAGCAGTACAGCTCCGGCAACGCCCTGGTCCGTGAGGCCCGCGAGATGGCCGCCGCCGACTCCCCGGTCGCCCACACCATCCTCGCCCGCGTCGGCGGCCGGATCGACGAGATCACCGGCCCCATGATCACCGACCTCGCCCGCGAGGGCGACCCGATGTGCGTGGAACTGCTCGAGGAGATCGGCCGTTGGCTGGGTGTGGGACTCGCCAACCTCGCCGCCGCGCTCGACCCCGCCCGGTTCGTCGTCGGGGGAGGGGTCAGCGCCGCCGACGAACTGCTCCTCGCTCCCGCCCGCGAAGCGTTCCGCCGCCAGCTGACCGGGCGCGGCTACCGCCCGGAGGCGACCATCGTGCGCGCGGAGCTCGGTGCGGACGCCGGCATGGTCGGCGCCGCGGACCTCGCCCGGCTCGTGGCGCGGCGGTTCGTCCGCGCCAACCGCCGACGGGCGGAGCGCATCCACCGCGCCGGGCTGCGGGTGCCGCTCGCGTCGTCCCGCACGGAGAGTCGGCCGTGAGCGGGACGCCGCCCCCGCAGTACCAGCCGCGGCATCCGCCGCACGTTCCCCGGCGCCGCTGGCTCACCGCCGTCGTCGTCGGGCTGCTGATCGCGATCCCCGCCGGCTACACCGTCGTCTCCGCCGAGCAGAGCCGCGACAGCGGCGAGCACAAGGCCCGCGCCGCCGCCGCTCGCGGCCTGGTCTACGAGTGGCCGAGCAAGGTGCAGCGCCGCATCTACGACATCCCGATACCCGACGGCTCCACCTACGTCGGGCACTACGAGGAGAACAGCTGGGACCGCTCCACGATGTGGGTGCAGTTCCGTACCTCCCCCGAGCAGCTGAGCCGCTTCCTGGAGGACCTCGGCTCCCAGCGGGGCGAGCTGCGTGCGGGGGATGTCACCATCCCCGACGCCGAGGCCGCCGTCGTCGGCTGGGTGCTGGACCCCCGGCGGCGCGACCTGTCCGGGGTGACCGTCCAGCAGTCGGCCCAGGAGCCGGTGGTGGCCATCACCGTGGACCTCACCAAACCGGAGCGTCCGCGCGTGCACGTGGTCTCCACCACCGAGCCCTGAGAACGACCCGGCCCCCGCCGCGGGCGTGCCGCCCGACGGTCACAACCGGTCGGCCGCCAGCTGCTCCGCCAGCCGCCGCAGCAGCGGACCCGCCTGCGCCACGCAGACCGAGGTGTCGGGCTCCAGCGACGTCAGCGCATACGCCCGTTCGATACCCGCCGCGCGCAGTGCCTCCTCGTCCAGCGCCAACCGGCCGCACACCGCCACCACCGGGACGCCGGCCGCCCGCGCCGCCGCCGCGACGCCCGCGGGCGCCTTGCCGTGCAGGGTCTGCGCGTCGAGCGAGCCCTCGCCGGTGACGACGAGGTCGGCGTCCTTCAGCGCGTCGGCGAAGCCGAGCACCTCCAGCATCACCTCGATACCCGGACGGAACTCCGCGCCGAGCCCGGCGAGCGCTCCGAACCCGACGCCGCCGGCCGCACCGGCCCCCGGCGACTGCGCCATGGCGGCGGCACCCTCCCCGGCGGCGGCCCCCAGTACCCGCGCGTACTGCTGCAGCGCCGCGTCCAGCGTCGCCACGTCGGCGGCGGTCGCGCCCTTCTGCGGGGCGTACACCGCCGCCGCGCCCTGCGGGCCCGTCAGCGGGTTGTCGACGTCGCAGGCGAGGACCACACGGGTGGCGGCCAGCCGCGGATCGAGCCCGGAGAGGTCCACCGCCGCCAGCTCCCGCAGGGCGGCGCCTCCGGGAGGCAGCGGCCGGCCCGTGGCGTCGAGCAGCCGGACGCCGAGCGCGACCAGCATCCCGGCACCGCCGTCGGTGGTCGCCGAACCCCCGATCCCCAGCACCACGGTGCGCGCGCCGGCGTCGACCGCGGCGGCGATCAGCTCGCCCGTCCCCGCCGTCGTCGCGGTCAGCGGCGCGAACTCGTCCGGCGGGAGCAGCACCAGTCCCGACGCGGCGGCCATCTCCACGACGGCCGTGTCCCCGCGAAGCGCGAACTCCGCCCGCACCGGTTCGCCCAGCGGGCCGGTGACGGTCACGGTCCGCGAGACGAAGCCGCCGGCCAGCGCGGCGGCGACGGTCCCGTCCCCACCGTCGGCGACGGGCAGCGCGGTGACGGAGGTGCCGGGCCGCCGGGCGAGCAGCCCGGCAGAGACGTGCTCCGCCACCTCGGCCGCCGTGAGCGAGCCCTTGAACTTGTCCGCCGCGATCAGCACCCGCGTGGTGGTCGTCATCGAGGTACCTTGCCTCCGCTCGTCCGGGCAGTAGCGCGACCCTATCCGCACGCCCCGCGGCGCCCGGCACCGCGTCTCCCGCCCCGCGTCACCCGGACGGACCGCAGCGCGCGCGTCCCCGGGGCCGTCCGCGCATAGTTCAGTTCCATGAGCACGGACGCCGGGTCGGAACGGCCCTCGCCAGCCGCAGCACCGCCCGCCCCCAGGCCCGACCGGTCGCCGGACCTGGGGCTGGTCGCGATCGGGGTGGCGTCGGTGACCGCCGTGGTGGTCTGGGCGGCGGTGTGGACCGACAACTTCGCGTCGGTGGCCGACACCGCGCTCGACTGGGTGCTGCACAACTTCGCGTGGCTGTTCGTGCTGGGCGCCGACGCCTTCCTGGTCGTCGCGATCGTCATCGCGCTCAGCAGGTTCGGGCGCATCCGGCTCGGTCGGGACACCGACGAGCCGGAGTTCACCAACCCCGCGTGGATCGCGATGATGTTCAGCGCCGGAATGGGCATCGGCCTGATGTTCTTCGGCGTCGGGGAACCGCTCATGCACTACGCGGATCCGCCGCCGTTCACCGGGGTGGAGCCGGAGAGTGGCGACGCGGCCCGCCACGCGCTGGAGTACTCGTTCTTCCACTGGACCCTGCACCCGTGGGCCATCTACGCCGTCGCCGGGCTCGGCCTGGCGTACGCCACGTTCCGCAAGGGCCGCGGCAACCAGCTCTCCTCCGTCTTCGTCCCCCTGCTCGGCGAACGGCGCGCCGCGGGCTGGCCCGGCAAGGCCATCAACCTCCTTGCCGTCTTCGCCACGGTCTTCGGCACCGCGACCAGCCTGGGACTGGGCGCCCTCCAGATCGCACGCGGCCTCAACCTGACCACCGGTATCGACGACAGCCAGACCCTCGAACTGATCATCATCTTCGCGCTCGGCGCCGCGTTCGTCCTCTCCGCGTTCTCCGGCATCCACCGGGGAATCAAATGGCTGAGCAGCATGAACATCGTGCTGGCGGCCGTGCTGATGCTCTTCGTCTTCGTGGTCGGCCCGACGGTCTACGTGCTGGACGCCATCCCCGCCGGCCTGGGCGCGTACCTGCAGGACCTCCTGACCCTCTCGACGCGCACCGGCGCCTTCGGCGAGCAGGAATGGCTCGGCGCCTGGACCATCTTCTACTGGGCCTGGTGGTTCTCCTGGGCCCCGTTCGTGGGGACCTTCATCGCCCGGATCTCCCGCGGACGCACGGTCCGGGAGTTCGTCATCGGAGTGCTGCTCATCCCCAGCGGTGCCTCCGTCGTGTGGTTCTCCGTCATGGGCGGCAGCGCCATCCGCACCGACGAAACGGGGCGCGCCGACCTCACCGGGGCGATCGCCGAGAAGGGCGAGGAAGCGGGGATGTTCGGCCTCCTCGACGCCCTGCCGCTCGGAACCGTGAGCTCCGCCCTCGCGATCGTCCTGGTCATGGCCTACTTCATCACCAGCGCCGACTCCGCCGCGCTGGTCATGGGGTCACTCACCAGCAGCGGGGCCCTCAACCCCCGCGGCTGGCTCGTCGTCACCTGGGGTGTGCTGATGGCCGCGGTGGCGGCGGTGCTGCTCGTCGCCGGCGGCCTGGAGGCGCTGCGCTCGGCGACGATCCTGGTCGCCCTGCCGTTCGTCGTCGTGATGCTGCTGATGTGCTTCGCGCTGATCCGGGAGCTCTCCCAAGACCCCGGCGCGGGGCCGCCGCGCCAGATGCCGCTGCACGGTCTGCGCGCCGCGGTGCGCACCATGGTCGGCGAGGCCGTGGACGAGCAGCAGAACCCCCGCCACCGGCGGCTCCGCCGCGCCGCCGACCAGGCACGGGAGCGCGGCGCCGAGTCGCACGGCACCCGTGGGCAGGACGAGGACGGCGGATGAGCGGCCCCACACGGGGCAGGGCGCACCGGCCCGCCGGTCAGCGGCGGCCCGCCAGGTGGAGGAAGACCGACTTCGCGGCGTTCCGCCCGGACATGCCGTGCACTCCGGGGCCCGGCCAGCTCGCGGAGGAGCAGAGGAACACCGCGGGGTGCGGGGTGCGGTAGGGGTCGCGGGCCGGTCCGGGCCGGAAGAGCGCCTGCACGCCGGCGAAGGCGCCGCACGCGATGTCCCCGCCCACGTAGTTGGCGTTCCGCTCGGCCAGTTCCGGGGGGCCCGCCACCGCACGGGCCAGGACCAGGTCCCCGAAGCCCGGTGCGAAGCGCTCCAGCTGCCGCTCCACCGCCGCCGTGAGGTCTCCCCGCCAGCCGTTGGGCACGTGGCCGTAGGCCCAGAAGACGTGCTTGCCCGCCGGGGCGCGCCCCGGGTCCACCAGCGTCGGCTGCGAGGTGATCAGGAAGGGCACCTCCGGGGCGCGGCCGCCCACCGCCGCGCGCAGCGCGGTGTCCACCTCGCCCGCGGTCGGCCCCAGGTGCACCGTCCCGGCGCGCCGCGCGGCCTCCGACCGCCAGGGCACCGGCCCGGAGAGCGCGTAGTCGATCTTGAAGGTGCCCGCGCCGTAGCGGAACCGCCGGAAGGCGTCCCCCAGCCCGGCGATCCGGGCCATGGCCGTGGGCGAGGTGTCGAAGACGTACGCGCGGGCGGGTGGCAGTTCGTCCAGCCGGCGAACGGTGACGCCGGTGTGGATGCGCCCACCCTGCGCGGAGAGGAAACCCGCCAGCGCGTCGGAGACGGCCTGGGAGCCGCCCGCCGCCACCGGCCACCCCCGCTCGTGCGCCGCCAGCGCGAAGACCAGCGCCACGGCGCCCGTCGCGGGGGTGCTGAGCGGGGAGATGACGTGGGCCGCCAGCCCCGCGAGCAGTGCCTTGGCCTTCTCGCCCGAGAACCGCCGGGACAACCAGGAGACCGGTGGCAGTCCGACCGCCCCGAACCGCGCCAGGGTGAGCGGGCCGCGGGGGAGCCCCTCCCACGGCACGGACATGAAGTCCTCCACGAGCGCGTCCCACCGACCGGTGAACGGTGCGACCAGTCGCCGGTAGCGCGGGGCGTCCTCGGCGCCCAGCGACATCGCGGTCTCGCCGACGGAGTGCGCCAGGACCGCGGCGCTCCCGTCCGGGAAGGGGTGCGCCATCGGGATCTCCGGGTGCAGCCAGCGCAGCCCGAACCGCTCCAGCGGCAGACCCGCGAAGGCGGGCGATCCGGCGCCCATCGGATGCACCGCCGAGCAGGGGTCGTGCCGGAAACCGGGCAGGGTGAGCTCCTCGGTCCGCGCCCCGCCGCCGACCGTCGCCGCCGCCTCGAACACCTCCACCGAGAGGCCGCGGCGCGCCAACTCGGCCGCTGCGGTCAGACCGTTGGGGCCGGCACCGACCACCACCACGTCCGTCATCGTCGTCACGTCGCGCGCTCCCCTCGCCGCCCGGCTCAGCCCGCCGCAGGCCGCGCCGCCGTCAGGAGGTCGAGGATACGCCGCGCCGTCGCCTCGTCACGCGCCGCGGTGAACGGCAGCGCGTTGCCGCCGGTCAGCGAGAACGGCTTCCCGGCGACGGTGCGGTCGACACCGCCGGCCTCGGAGACCAGCAGCAGACCCGCCGCGTGGTCCCAGGCCAACTCCCAGGAGAACGCCACCGCGTCGAGCTGACCGCGGGCGATCCGCAGGTACTCCAGCCCGGCGGAGCCGCAGGGGCGGGGGTCCACCCCGTCCGCCCGGAGCCCGGCGAGCGCCTGCTTCTGCGCCTCGTCGGTGAAGTCGGGATGGGAGGTGGCGACCTCGAGCACCGCGTTCCCGGGCGAGCCCGACCGCAGCCGCTCCCCGTTGAGCCAGGCGCCGTGGCCGCGGCGGGCCACCGCCATCAGTCCGCGGGCCGGCGCGAAGGTCCACGAGGCGTGGACGGTGCCGCCGCGGGCCAGTGCCACCAGGGTGCAGAACCCCGGCTCGCCGCGGACGAACTGCCGGGTGCCGTCCACCGGGTCCACGATCCACACCGGTGCGTCGCCCTGGAGCGCGTCGTACCGGGACGGGTCCTCGTGGACGCCCTCCTCGCCCACCACCACCGACCCGGGAAGCAGCCCGGTCAGGGCGTCGGCGAGGTGGCGCTCGGCGTCCCGGTCGGCGACCGTCACCAGGTCGTGCGGACCGGACTTCGCCGTCACCTCGTCGTCGGCGAGCTGCCGCCACCGCGGCATGATCTCCGCCGCCGCCGCCTTCCGTACCGCGTCCTCGACTGCCGCTGCCAGCTGTTCATCGATCATGTGTCCATCGAAACACGAGCCGTGCGGCAGGCACGTCGCGCGGGCGGCGCGGCGGGGAGGGTCGGCCCCGCCGGCGGCGGTCAGCCGCGGCGGCGTCCGTGACCGCGGTGGTCGGGCCGCTCCGCGGGCGGCTCCGGTCGCTGTGCCGGGTCCTGGTGCTGCTCGGGGGCGTCGGGCCCGCCGGGCGCCGGATGCGTGGCGCCCTCCCAGGTGGCCCGCTGAGCGCGCCGCTCGGCGAAGGCGACCACGGCACGGTCGAAAGCGATCCGTGCCAGCTTCTGACCGAGAGCGATGGCCAGGGGACGGGCGACGAACCAGGCGATGCGGCGGGGGGTGACAGGAAGTCGGGCAGCCATGCCCCTCAGGCTACTCCCGCACGCCGCAGTTCGGTGGTGACGGCGTGGTGGTGGGCCTCCGAGACGCCGCGCGCCGCCCGGAGGAGGTACGGGGTGACCTCCGGGGCGGCGAGGGCGGCCCCCACCGCGTCGGCGGCGCGTCGTGCCCGCACCAGCGCGGCCAGCAGCGTGACGGCCTCGTCGGTCCTCCCCGACGCCGCGAGGTCGGCGGCGATGGTCCCGGCCTCGGACGACGGCCGGGCGGCGCCCTGCCGCAGCAACTGGCCGCACTGCCCCGCCCGGCCGGACTCCGCCAGCGCGCGGGCGATGGCCGCCACCGGGCCGGGAGGCAGCGCGGCGGCCTCCCAGAGCAGTGTGGCGATCTCGGCGTCCAGCCCCACCCGCTCCATGGCCTCGACGACCAGCGGCAGTCGCCCCGGCGGGCCGTTGACCGCCTCGCACAGCGTCGCGTGGACGGCGCCGTTGTTGCCGGCGGTCCGCATGCGGAGCATGCGCGCCGTGAACTCCGTCGCGGCGCGCCGAGCCTCCTCCGCCTGCGGGTCGGCCCGTCCCGGGCCGGTGGTCCGCACCGTCGGCTGTTCCAGCCCGGCGAAGCGCGCGCCCCTGGGGCGCGC
>NZ_JAAVJC010000369.1 GCF_012033785.1 Streptomyces bohaiensis | reverse complement strand
CCCGAAGGGGTGAGCCCCGTCCGGTCCCACGGTGCAAGCGCCCGGTCCCGCACCGACCCGGCGGGACGGCCACCGCAGGGAACCCCACCGGACGACTCGCCCACCTCGCGCCGGCCGGCCCTGCGACGCCCGGTCAGTCCCTAGGCTCGGCACGACGTCCGGCACCGGACCGCTGTGAGGGGACACCGTGAACGCCACCAGCCGTACCTGGCCGCGCCTGCTCGCCGCGTTGCTGCGCGGCGAGGACCTCACATCCGATGACACCCGGTGGGCGATGCGTGCGGTCATGGACGACGACCACGAGCCGGTCGCCCTGGCCGGTTTCCTCGTGGCGCTCCGCGCCAAGGGGGAGACCCCCGCCGAGCTCGGCGGCCTGCTCGAGGCCCTGATGGAACGCGTCGTGCCGCTGCCCGTCGACGGGGCCGGCGTGGTCGACATCGTCGGCACCGGCGGGGACGGCGCGCACACCGTCAACATCTCGACCACGGCCGCGATCGTCACCGCCGCGGTCGGAGTGCCGGTGGTGAAGAACGGCGGCCGTTCCGTCTCCAGCAGGAGCGGCTCCGCCGACGTGGTCGAACACCTCGGAGTCCCCCTCGACCTCACGCCCGAACAGGTCGCCCGGTGCGTGCGCGCCCTCGGCATCGGTTTCACCTTCGCCCCCGCCTTCCACCGGGGACTGCGTCACGCTTCCCCCGTCCGCCGGGTCCTGGGCGTCCCCACCGCGGTCAACTACGTCGCCCCGCTGACCAACCCGGCCCGGCCCGGCGCAGCGCTCATCGGCTGCTCGAACCCGCGACTCGCTCCGGTGCTGGCCGCCGTCCTCGCCGACCGCGGCACCCGGGCCCTCGTCGTCCGCGGCCGGGACGGACTGGACGAGATCACCACGGCCGCTCCCACCGACGTGTGGCGTGCCGAGGACGGCGGCGTGCACCGCGTCACGCTCGACACCGCCCGGTTCGGCCTGGCCCGTTTCGGCGTGGACGCGCTGCGCGGCGGGGACGCCGCCCACAACGCCGCGGCGGTCCGCTCGGTGCTCGCCGGCTCGCCGGGAGCCGCCCGCGACGCCGTCCTCGCCAACGCCGCGGGGGCCATCGCGGTGCGCAGCGGGTTCTCCCTCGAGGACGCCTTCGCCGACGGCCTGGACCGGGCACGTGGTGCCATCGACGACGGGGTCGCCGCCGATCTGCTCGCCCGCTGGATCGAACTGGCCGCTTCGCCGGACCCCGCACCGACGGCCGGCTGAGGCACCCCGTCACGGCTCGGGCTGCCGGACTCGACGAGGAGTGGCGGCTACAGCTCGAACTCGAGGTGCTCGATGTCGGTGAAGCGGACCTCTTCCAGTTGTCCGGCGCGCCGGCCGTTGTCCTGGAAGTAGACCTCCTTGAGTGCTTCGGCGGCGATCTCCCGGAGTCGTCGGTCCCCGGCGCCGGCTTCGCGGGCGTCGAAGAGGCGCGCGGCGTGGCGGGGCGGGAGGGCGATGGTGAGGTGCCGGAGGCGGTCCTGGTCGGTGGTGCCGATCGGCGCCGTGTAGCCGAGGCGGGCGCGGGTGTCGATGATGATCCCGCCGGTGGTGGCCGCCCGCTGCCGTGCTCTGGCCCTGACCCGGGGCTGCCAGCGGGCCGCGACCTCGCGGTCCAGGCGCGCCGCCAGGTCGGCGCGGGGCCGCCTGAGCTGGCCTTTCACGTACCGTTCGACCGTCCGCTGGGACACACCCAGCATCTCGGCCACGGGGCGGGTGCCCTTCAGCTGCCTCACCAGGTAGCGCATCTGCGCGGGCGCGGTCTTCGGGACCGGACGGGTGAACGCCGCCCGCACCGCCGCGTCGAGACCGTCCCCGAACAGGCTCATCGCCCCGCTCCCCTACTCTCCGCCGTCGGCATCGGTGACGGTGCCGTCCTTGATGTACCGGGCCAGGTTCAGCTCCGGGGCGTCGAACCGGTCACGGACCTCCTCGCCCCACAGGACGGTCTGGGTTCCTTCGTGCTTGACCAGACCGGGGTTGACGCCCAGCTTGAAGCCGCCCGGCAGGGGCGTGCCGTCGCGGTACGGCAGGACGTCCAGGGGGGAGGGTCCGGCGGCGGCGTAGACGACGCAGTCGGAGAGCACGGCGACCGGGTACCGGCCGGTGACCGCGGCGTGCCTGACGATCTTGCGGTGCAGATTGACCCGGGTGCGGGAGATGACGGCCGCGCGGATGTCGGGCCGCCACGTCGGGCGGGACAGGGCACGCCAGGCGTGACCGGGCCGCCAGCCTTCGCCGCGCGGGCGTTCGCGCAGCTTCCCCAGGCCGCCCTTCACCGTCGCCTTGATGGCCGAGACGACGATCGCCAGGTGCGGGTCGCGCTCCTTGCAGCCGTCCATGGCAGCGAGGAAGTCGGCCGGCGACAGATCGGTGCCGACGCCGAGGTCGGCCATGGTGGCGAGGTAGGCGTCGCGCAGCCGCTGGTACCAGCCGTCCAGGTAGCGGCCGTGGTCATGGCGGACGTACGCCTCGACCGGCGCGACCTCGTAGCCGAGCTCCACCGCGTAGGCGACGGTCGGCGTCGCGTACCACGCCGGCCCCTCGGGACGCTCGCCCTTCGGGGTGAACGGGCTGGGCAGCAGGGAGTCGTCCAGCTCCACCCACTCCTTGCCGCTCCTGACCTTCGACAGGTCGACGTGGGAGAGGTCCACCAGCCACGAACCGGGCAGGCCGGGGTCGAAGACAGGACTGGCGACGCGCGTGGGCGCGCCGAGGCCGACGGTCAGACCGTTGGCGCCCGCGCCGAACGCGAGGTTCACGTCGAGGCCGACGAGGTGGCGCAGGGTGCACTCGGCATCGGTCATCGGCCGTGCCCAGTCGTACGCCTCCTCGAACAGCTTCTCGTCGGGTCCGCGGACGTGGAAGCGGGGCAGGTCGGCCAGGAGCGGGTGCCCGTCGGGGGCCTCGCACGGCGCGCAGTCCACCGGGTCCCTGCCCAGTGAGCCGGGGTTGTGCTCCGAGTGCCGGGTGCCGTCGGGAGCCGGCGCGGAGGCACGTGTCGGCGGGTGGAGCGCGGTCATCAGCTCCAGTCCGGTGACCGCGGTGGAGCCGCGCGGCGTCATCACCCGCGAGGCGTACACGCCGAGGACGCGGGCGAGTTCGGCGGGCGGGAGGTGTCCGGCATCGCCCCAGTGCCGGGTGTCCAGCGCGTCCCAGGAGGGGATGCACAGCTGCACGCAGGCGCGCTGCCGACCCTGCGCGGGGCGGTAGATCCGGGCCCATGGTCCCAACCCGCGCCGGGTCAGCTGCCAGTCGGCGCGGGTCAGTTGTTTCACGACCCTGTGGTCCTCCGGGACCCGGCCGGCGAGTCGCTCCTCGTCGGTGAGCGCGGCCGGCAACCCGAAGCGCTGCAGCGCGGTCGCGGTGAGCACGAGCAGCGGGTCGGCGTCCTTCCCCGGGCCGGAGAGCTTCGGTTGACCGAGCCCGGCCTCCTGCAGGGCCCAGTCCACCAGCGCGGGCAGGGAGGCGGCGGACGTCTCCAGCACCAGGCCGCCCACGCAGTACGCCCGTACCTGCCCGTCGTCGGCGGCATCGACGACGGCGAGCGGCCCGTGCTCGAACCGCGGGTCGCCGGTGACCGCCGGTGGGGTTGCCGGGGCGGCCCGCCGACCGCGGGGACGCCGGGACGCAGGCGCCGCCGCCGGTCCGGCGG
>NZ_JAAVJC010000368.1 GCF_012033785.1 Streptomyces bohaiensis | reverse complement strand
GCCGCCGCCGGCCGCCCCGCGCCGGCCGCCGCCGAGAACGCCGACCTCGTGGAACGCACCGCCGAGTCGGTCCGGCGGGTCGCCGGGTTCCTCGCCGCCCGGCGCGACCGCCCCGAACCGCCCCCCGGCACCGACGGGTTCCTCGACGCCGAACAGGCGCTGCTCCTGGGCCACCTGCGCCACCCCGCCCCCAAGAGCCGGGACGGCATCTCCGATTCCGACTGCGCGCGGTGGTCCCCCGAGACCCGCGGTGCCTTCCCGCTGCACTGGTTCGCCGCCGACCCCTCGGTCGTCTCCCACGACGCCGTCGCCGGCGCCCCCTCCCTCGGCGGCCTGGACACCCCGCGGCTGCTGGCGCAGCTCGCCGGGTTCGACCCCGGCGGCGGCCGGGTGCTCGTCCCCGCCCACCCCTGGCAGGCCGCCGACCTGCTGAACCGGCCCCGGATCGCCGCGCTGGTCGCCGACGGCCTCCTCGAACCCCTCGGCCCCGCCGGCGCCCCCTGGTTCCCCACCTCCAGCGTCCGCACCCTCTACCGGCCCGGCGCCCCCGTCATGCTGAAGCTGTCGCTGGGACTGCGGCTGACCAACTCCCGCCGGGAGTCCACCCGCACCGAACTGCTCCGCGGCGTCGAGGTCAACCACCTGCTCGACCTCGGCCACGCGGACGCCACCTTCGCCGCCCATCCGGGCTTCACCGTCACCCGCGACCCCGCCTGGCTCGCCGTCGACATGCCCGCCGCACCCGACGGCCCGGCCACGACCGGGCTGGACGTCTCCGTGCGGGAGGTCCCCGCCGACGTGGACCGGCTGCGCTGCCTCGCCGGCCTGGTCGCACCCCGCCCCGGCGCCGGCCCCAGCCGGCTTGCCGCTCTCGTCGCCGCGCTCGGTCCGGGCGCGGCCCCCCGCTGGGTCGCCGACTACACCGACCGGGTCCTCGTCCCGATGCTCCACCTCCACGCCGCCACCGGCATCGGCCTGGAGGCGCACCAGCAGAACACCCTGGTCCGCCTCGACGCCTCGGGGCGCGTCACCGGAGCCGCCTTCCGCGACAACCAGGGCTACTACCTGGCCGCCTCCCACCTCCCGGCGGTGCTGCGCCGGTTGCGGCGGGAGACCTCCACCCTCGCCGTGGTGGACGACGCCCTCGTCGACGACCGCCTCTCCTACTACCTGCTGCGCAACCAGGCGTTCGCCGTCGTCGGCGCGCTGGCCGTGGACGGCCTCGCCACCGAGGAGGAGCTGCTCGCCACCATGGCCGCGCGGCTGCGGGCCGCCCTCCCCGCTCTGGCCGCCGCGGGCCCGGACGGCGACCGGCTCGCCGCCCGCTGGCTCAGCGCGGGGAGCCTGCCGCTCAAGGCCAACCTGCTGACCCGCCTCCACGGGATCGACGAGGTGCTGGCGCCGCTCGACTCCCAGTCGGTCTACCTCGACGCGCCCAACCCGCTGAGCGCCGCCGGCGGGGCGGGGGAGCGCCGATGAGCCGGCCGACCGCGCACCGGGAGTCCGCCGCCCCCCGGCCGGCAGCCGCCGTCCCGGCGCCGCCCCTGCCGCGGCTCGCCGCTCCATGGACGCTGCGCCCCGCCGACCCGGCCGGCACCGACCCCGACACCCTCGCCTGCTGGATGGCGCAGCCGCACGTCGAGGCGTTCTGGCACCAGGCATGGCCCCGGGACCGCTGGGCCGGTGAACTCGCCGACCAGCGGGCCGGCGACCACAGCCTGCCCTGCCTGGTCGCCGAGGACGGCCGGGACCTGGCCTACGTGGAGATCTACCGCGTCGACCGCGACCGGCTCGCCGGCCGCTACCCGCACGACCCCCGCGACCTGGGGGTGCACATCGCCCTCGGCGACACCGGCGACACCGGCCGCGGGGTCGGCCGCCGGCTCCTCGGCGCGCTCGCCACCGCGCTGCTCGCCGCGGACCCCGGCTGCCGCCGCGTGGTGGCCGAACCCGACCTCCGCAACGCGCCCTCCCTGCGCGCCTTCACCGCCGCCGGCTACCGCCGCTGCGGCGAGGTGTTCCTGCCGGAGAAGACCGCCGCCCTGCTCGTCCACCCGCGCAGCGACAAGGACCTGCCCCGATGAGCCGACCCAGCCCCGGAACCCCCGCGACCCCCGAGCCCGCCGCCGCGCCCGGACCCGGCGCCGTCCACGACGTGATCGCCGTCGGCTGCGGGCCGTTCAACCTCGGCCTCGCCGCCCTGGCCTCCACCGTCGACGGCCTCGACCTCGTCGTCCTGGAGGAGACGGCGGAGCTGCACTGGCACCGCGGCATGATGTTCGACGAGGCGTCGATGCAGGTGAACTTCCTCGCCGACCTGGTGACGCTGGTCGCCCCCACCCATTCGCTGTCGTTCCTCGCCTACCTCCACGACCGCGACCGGCTGTACCCCTTCACCGTGCGGGAGAACTTCTTCCCGAGCCGCGTCGAGTACGAGGACTACCTGCGGTGGGCTGCCGCCCGCCTGCCGTCGGTCCGGTTCTCCCACCGGGTGATCGCCGTCCGCCGGGACCCGGCGTCGGGACTGTTCACCGCCGAGGTCGAACGGGCCGACGGCGCCCGGCTCCGGCTCGCCGCCCGCCACCTCGTCGTGGGCACCGGCACCGCACCCCACCTGCCCGACGCCCTCGCGACGCTGCCGGCGGACCGCCTGCTGCACACCGCCGACTTCCTGCACCGCGGCGAGGACGTCGACGCGGCCTCCCACGTCACCGTCGTCGGCTCCGGCCAGTCCGGCGCCGAGGTCGTCATCGACCTGCTGGAGCGGAACCTGGCCGGCGGGCCGGCCGTCTCCTGGCTCTCCCGGACGCCCTCCTTCGCGCCGCTGGACTACACCAAGCTGGTGCTGGAGATGACCACCCCGGAGTACATGCACTACTTCCACGGCCTGCCGGAGGCCACCCGCGACCGGCTGCTCGCCGAACAATGGCAGCTCTACAAGGGCGTCTCCACCGACACCCTGGCCGCCGTCCACGAACTGCTCTACCGCAGGCAGCTCCGCCACGGGCTGCGCCCCGTCGAGCTGCGGCCCGGCATCACCGTCCTCACCGCCGGCCCCGCGGGCGGAGCCGGCGGCACGGTCCTCCGCTGCCGCCACCGCGACACCGGACGCACCTTCGACCACCGCACCGACCTCGTCGTCGCCGCCACCGGCTACCGCGCCCGCACCCCGGGGTTCCTCGCCGCGCTCGACCCGCTGATCCGCCGCGACGCCGCCGGGCGGCCGGTCGTCCGCGCGGACCACTCCGTCGACCTCGACCTCCACGCCGGGGCGGGCTCCGCCACCGGCGGAGGGAGGCTGTTCCTCGCGGGAACCGAACTCCACAGCCACGGCGCCTCCGCCCCCAACCTCGACATCGGTGCCATCCGCAATGCCGCCATCCTCAACGCCGTCACCGGCAGAGAGGTCTACCGGCTGCCCAAGGCCACCGCCTTCACCGCGTTCGGGCCGCCGCCCGCGACGGACACCGCCCCGGTCGACGGGCGGCACCACGGCGGCTGACCACCGGCCCCGGCGGTCCGTGCCCGCCACCGCCCGCCGTGTCCCCGCCGCCGCCGGCAGTGGGAACACGGCGGGCGGCGACGTTTGGCCGCGGTCGGTCCGGCAAGGCGACCGGTCGGCCGCCGTTCGGAGCTCGCCACGGCGGAGCCGCCCCCGGCACCGGTGCGGCGGGTCCCTTCCTGG
>NZ_JAAVJC010000367.1 GCF_012033785.1 Streptomyces bohaiensis | reverse complement strand
GCGTGCGCCGGCGCCCCCGGTCGGGCCGCCGGCCGCGGTCACGTGCCCGGAACGGGCGTCGCCTCCGCGGGTGCCGCCTCCGCGGGCTCCGACGCCTCGATCGCCTCGCAGCGCTCCAGCGCCTCGGGGAACGGCTCGCCCGCCTCGTCGGCCGGCACCAGCAGGCACGGCTCACTGTCCGGGACCGCCGCGACGGGGTCGGGCTCGACCACTGCGTCGACCGGCGGCGTCGAGGGGGCGATCTCGTCCGGCTTCACCGCCACCGGTTCCTCCGTCACCTCGTCGGCCGCCACGGGCCCGGTGACCGGCTCCGCCTCGGCCGGAACGACGGCGCTCGGGGCGGCCGGGGCCTCGGCCGCGACGTCGTCCCCGTCGTCGACCGCCGGCTCCGTGGCAGGCTCCGCGACGAGGTCGTCCCCGTCGTCGACCGCCGGCTCCGTCGTCGCCTCCGCCACCGGGGTGGCGGTCTTCGCACCGCCCTGCTCCTGCGACTGCGCGGCGTTGGCCGCCGTGGCCAGGGCGCCGGCCGCGAGGGCCACGCCGGCCGCGCTCAGCGCGATGCGACGCATGCTGCGTCGGGTCATGTGCGTCTCCACTCTCCGTAGGGCCCGGGCGCGACGGTGCCGTCGCGGCCGGTGCTTGCAGGAGTGATCTACGGACCGCCGCGCCACCGGGTTGCGTCTGGCCGGCGAGACGTACCTCATGGCCGCGGCATGCAACCCCGCACCGCCCCGCCCCGTAGAGAAGGGGAGGAGAGACGAGACGACCGAGTGGCGAAAGGCCGGCGGGTGGGAGAAGCAGCCCGGGAACGCGAGTTCCGGGAGTTCGCCGAGGCGCGGCAGCGGCAGTTGAGGCGCAGCGCCTACTTGCTGTGCGGCGATTGGCACGAGGCCCAGGACCTCACGCAGACGACCCTGATGAAGCTGTACGCGGCGTGGGGGCGGTTCGCCGGGACGGCAACGTCGAGGCGTACGCGCGGACCATCCTGACGCGTACCTTCATCGACCAGTACCGGCGTCGAGGCCGCCGCGAGGAGCCCGTGGGCGACCCGCCCGAACCACCCGGCGACGGCGGCCCGCCCGGGGCCGAACTCCGCCTGCTGATGCAGGCGGCGCTGATGGAGCTGCCGCCGCGCTACCGGGCGGTGCTGGTGCTGCGGTTCTGGGAGGACTGGAGCGTGGACGAGACGGCGCGGGCGCTGAAGGTGTCGCCGGGGACGGTGAAGAGCCAGAGTGCCCGCGGGCTCGCCCGACTCCGCGGCATCATCGGGGAGCAGGTCGGCGAGGTGAGCAGGAGATGAGAGAGCACATGGTCCGGCGCGGCGAGGCCGATGAGGACAGCGGCGAGGCCTTGCGCGACGGGTTCCGGTCCATCCTGGCCGCGCACCCGGAACCTCCCCTCGGCGACCTCGCCGGGGCGGCCGTCACCGGTGGCCGGCGTCTCCGCAGGCGCCGCCGGGTCGCCGCGGCCACCGCCCTCACGACCGCCGTCGTGGTCGGCGCGGCGGTGATCACCGGGCTGGTGCAGCCCGCGGTGCAGCCGCCGCCGGTGGTCCCCGCCGAGCAGCCCGCCCCCGACCCGGCACCCGAGGAACGGGAGCCGGAGGCGGTCCCCTGGCCGGACCGGATGGACGCGCCGGACGAGGGCCCGCAGAGCGGCAGCGCCGCCCCGGACGGCGCGGTCGTCCCCGCCGACCCGAGCGCCGAGGCGGTGACGGAAGGCCGGGAGAACCCTGCCGACGACGCCCCCGGCGCAACCGACACCCCCCGTGCGTCGGAGGGCCACGCGCCGGACTGACCCGGCCGCCGCACGGTCAGCGGGCTCCCGCGGCCCCCCGCCGCGGTGGCGCGCTCACACCCACGTGTCGAGCCACATCCTGGCGCGCCAGGAGTCCATGGGGATCTCGATGCCGGTGTACAGCGGGTAGAAGTAGACGAAGTTCCACGCCACGGCCAGCACGAACACCCCGGTCGCCACGATCCCCGCCGCCCGGCGCCGCTCGGAGCAGCCCGGCGGCCCGAGCACCGCCCCCAGCGCCATCGCCAGCGCGAGGCAGAGGAACGGCACCAGCACCACCGCGTAGAAGTAGAAGATCGTGCGCTCCTGGTACAGGAACCACGGCAGGTAGCCGCAGGCCACGCCGCACAGCACGGCCCCGGCCCGCCAGTCCCGCCGCAGCAGCCACCGGTACGCGACGTAGACCAGCGCCAGGCACGCCGCCCACCACAGCACCGGCGTGCCGAGCGCCAGCACCTCGCGGGCGCAGCCCTCCTCTGCCTCGCACTCGCCCTGCCCGACCTGGATCGACTGGTAGTGGAACGACACCGGGCGGCTGCTGACGAGCCAGCTCCACGGGTTGGAGTCGTAGGCGTGGCTGTCGGTCAGCCCGACGTGGAACGCGTACGCCTCGCGGTGGTAGTGCCACCAGGAGCGCAGCGCGTCCAGCGCGCCGTTGCCGGTGCTGCCGTTCTCCGCGCCCCACTGGCGGTAGTACCCGCCGGCGGTCGCGAACCAGCCCGCCCACGACGCCAGGTAGGTCGCGGCGGCCACCGGGACCGTCGAGACGAAGGCGGGCACCGCGTCCCGCCGCAGCATCGCCCGGTAGGGGCGCCGGGCGCCGGCGGTGCGGCGCGCCGCCGCGTCCCACAGCACGATCAGGATGCCGAACGCCGCCAGCGCGTACAGTCCGGACCACTTGGTGGCGCAGGCCAGGCCCAGCAGCAGTCCGGCCCCCAGCCGCCACGGCCGCAGCCCGAGCGTCAGCCGCTCGCCGACCTCCCGGACCGGTCGCAGCACCCCGTCCGAGGCCGTCGCGGGCTGGGCCGCCTCCAGGGCGGTGACGAACCGGGCGCGAGTGCGGTCCCGGTCGACGAGGAGCGCGCCGAACGCGGCCAGCACCCAGAACATCAGCACCAGGTCCAGCAGCGCGGTGCGGCTCATGACGAAGTGCAGGCCGTCGAGCGCGAGCAGCACCCCGGCCAGGCAGCCCAGCGCGGTGGAGCGCAGCAGCCGCCGGCCGATGCGGCAGACCATCACCACCGACAGGGCGCCCAGCAGTGCGGTCATGAACCGCCAGCCGAAGGGCTCCATGCCGAACGCCCACTCGCCGAGGGCGATGACCCACTTGCCCACGGGTGGGTGCACCACGTACGAGGCGGTGTCGCCCAGCGGGATGTCGCCGGTGAGGATGCGTTCGTTGGCGTCCTCCGGCCAGGACATCTCGTGACCGCGTTGCAGCAGCGCCCACGCGTCCTTGGCGTAGTACGTCTCGTCGAAGACGACGGCGTGCGGGCTGCCGAGGTTGACGAACCGCAGCGCACCGGCGAACAGGCCCACGAGGAGAGGGCCGAGCCAGCCCGCCCAGCGCGACAGCAGCAGCGTCGCCGTCGGCCCCAGACCGAAGTAGCGGCCCAGGCGGCCGGCGGGGCGCGGGTACGGCGGTACCAGCCGCTCCCGCACGCCGCGGTCTTCGCGCGCCCGGTAGCCGTGGCGTCGCAGTCGCCGGACCCACTCCCGTTCCGGTGGCGGAGGCCCCGTGCCCGGGGGTCCTGCGGCGTGGCGCGGCGACCGGTGCTCGGTCCCCGTGTTCCCCGTGGTCGCCGGGGTCTGCGTGGTCACCGGGCACCACCGCCGCCTCGCCGGGGGCGCCCGGGGGCGGCCGCACAAGCGTGGTGCGCGGGGCGGGGGCGGCG
>NZ_JAAVJC010000366.1 GCF_012033785.1 Streptomyces bohaiensis | reverse complement strand
GCGCCGCACCGGGGACCGCGGGTCCCGCTGTCAGGCCGGGCCGAGCGGTTCGTCCGGAAAGGGCGTCTCGCCCGCCTCCGAGACCGCGGTGTCCGGGTCCGCGGCGAACGCCGACCCGGCGAAGGCCGGCGGCGCCGGCGGCTGCGCCGGGTCCGGGACGCCCCCCATCGCGGCCGGACCGCGGCGCGCGGCCGGGTCCAGCAACGCCTGGTACGGTCCCACGGCCTCCTTGCCGATCCGGCGCAACGCGTCCCAGATCGTCACCTGGTTGGCCGACAGGACCGGCATGCGCAGCTCCGCCTCCAGCTGCGGGATCATGTCGAACGTCGGCAGGTTGGTACAGCTGATGAAGAGCGCGTCGGGCGACCCCTCCGTCGCCTCGTGCGCCATCCGGACGACCTCGCGGTAGCTGACCCGCCAGATCTCCCGGGTCAGCCCGAGGTAGCTGCGCCCGCAGACCTCCATCCCGCCCTCCGCCAGGTACTCCTCCAGCGAGTCGGTGACCGACTTGGTGTAGGGCGTCACGACGGCGATGCGCCGGACGCCGAGCTCGTGCAGCGCGTGGAGCAGGGCACCGGAGGTGGTCAGGGCCGGCATCTCCCCCGCGCGGGACATCGCGGCGGCCATGGCGCGTTCGCCGACCCCGCCGCCGACGAAGCTCCCGGACGTGCAGGCGTAGGCGACGACCTCGGGGCTGACGGCCGAGAGGGCGCGGACGGCCTCGGTGAGGGTCTCGTGCTCACTGACGAGGCGGGCGAGGTCGAGGCTGACCTCCACCGGGACGAACGGCGTTCGGGTGACATGGAGGGAGACGTCGTCCGGGACCCAGCGCCACAACTCGCGGTCCAGTGCGAAGTCGAACGGTGCGACGATGCCGACGCCGCGCTGCGGCGTCGGCCCACCTACGAAGGAGACATCCATGAGGAACCCCAAAGAGACGGAGGGGCGGCGCAGATGGGCTGATCTGGCCGAGGATGGAACACAAGCCGGTCGGGCAAACCGGGACGCCGGGACAGATGCCTTCATTGACGACGGTAGTTTCTTCTCCCTACCGTGGTCAATCCTGGGCTTTCCCCGATCCGGCGACGGCCGGATTCCGTGGAGAACCCGAACCCGTGCCCGGAGCGATCCGGCCCGAAGCGAAACAGGCCCGCGTTGCGAAATGGTTTCCCGCTCATGACCGATCCCCGCGTTCTCGTCCTCGTCTCCGCCGGTCCGACCGCCGGCCCCACCCTGCCTCCCGCACTGCACCGTCTCGACGGCCGTGCCCGTGTCACCTTCGGTGACGAGAAATCGCTGGTGGATGCGTTGCCCGACGCCGATGCCCTGCTGATCTGGGACTTCTCCTCGGACGCGCTGCGCGGCGCCTGGCCGGGCGACGGGCCGCGGCCGGGATGGGTGCACACCGCCAGCGCCGGGGTCGACCGGCTGCTGTTCCCCGAGCTGGTGGAATCGGACACGGTCGTCACCAATGCGCGAGGCATTTTCGACCAACCGATCGCCGAATATGTGGCCGGTATGGTCATCGCCATGGCAAAGGATTTCCACGCCACAGCGGATTTGCAGCGTCGCCGTGAGTGGCGGCACCGTGAGACACGCAAGGTCGCCGGAAGCCGCGCGGTGGTGGTCGGTTCCGGTCCGATCGGCCGGAGAATCGGCGTCACGCTCACGGCACTCGGTGTCGGGGTGGATCTGGTGGGTCGACGCGGCAGTGACACCGACCCCGATTTCGGCCGGGTGCACGCGAGCGAATCCCTGCCCGCGGTACTGGCCGAAGCCGACTGGGTGGTGTGCGCGGCACCGTTGACGGCGGCGACCACCGGAATGTTCGACGCCGACGCCTTCGCCCGCATGAAGCGCGGGGCGCACTTCATCAACGTCGGGCGCGGGGCGCACGTCGTCGAGGACGACCTCGTGGCCGCGCTGCGCTCGGGCCGGCTCGGTGGGGCGGCGCTCGACGTCTTCGCCTCCGAGCCGCTGGAGGCCACCAGCCCGCTGTGGGACGTCCCGGGACTGCTGGTGTCGCCCCACATGAGCGGGGACACCATCGGCTGGCGCGACGACCTGGCGGAGCAGTTCGCGGACAACTTCGACCGCTGGCTCGCCGGGGAGCCCCTGGTCAACGTGGTGGACAAGCGCCTCGGGTACGTCCCGCGGACCTGAGCTCGGCGACCGCCCCGGCCGGGCCGACCGGCCGGGTTCCCCGGGCGCCGCGTCGGACGGCGCCCGGGTTCAGCAGCGATGGGGAGTCACGGATGACGGATCTGACGGCGCTGTCCGCCGAGCGGCTGGTGGCCGGGTACCGGGCGGGCGAGCTCTCCCCGGTGGAGGTGGCGCGGGCGACGCTCGACCGCGCGGCGGCGGCGCAGCACGCGGTCAACGCGTTCGTGCTGCTGCTGGAGGAGGAGGCCCTGGAGCAGGCCCGGGCCTCGGAGCGGCGGTGGCACCGGCGGGAGCCGGCCGGTCCGCTGGACGGCGTACCGGTGACGGTCAAGGACATCCTGCTGCTGCGCGGCCACCCGACCCTGCGGGGGTCGGCGGCGGCCGCGACCGCACCGAACGAGGAGGACGCCCCCGCGGTGGCCCGGCTGCGGGAGTCGGGAGCGGTGTTCCTCGGGAAGACCACGACGCCGGAGTACGGCTGGAAGGGGGTCACGGACTGCCCCCCGCACGGCGCGACGGGGAACCCGCGGGCTCCCGAGCGCACCGCGGGTGGCTCCAGCGGCGGTGGCGCGGCGGCGGTGGCGCTGGGCGCCGGGCCGCTGAGTCTGGGGACGGACGGCGGCGGCTCGGTCCGCATCCCGGCCGCGTTCTGCGGCGTGTTTGCCCTGAAGCCCACCTACGGGAGGGTCCCGCTGCACCCCGCGAGTGCCTTCGGCACCCTGGCCCATGTCGGCCCGATGACCCGGGACGCACGGGACGCCGCACTGCTGCTGGACGTAATCGGTCACCCGGACCCCCGCGACTGGTCCCATCTCGGTGAGCCGCCCGCCGCCTTCTCGGACGGACTGACCGACGACAGCGGCAGCGGCGCCCCGCTGCGCGGGGTGCGGATCGCCTACTCGCCGACGCTCGGGCCGCTCCCGCCCGGCGCGCCGCCGGTCGACCCCGAGATCGCCGCCGCCGTGCGGCGCGGGGCGGAGCGACTGGCCGAGCTCGGCGCCGAGGTCGAGGAGGTGGACCCGAGCCTCCCCGACCCGTTGGTGGTGCGCGAGGCGTTCCACACCCTGTGGTTCAGCGGAGCGGCGCGCGCCACGGCCGGCATCACGGGGGCCTCCCGGGAGCTGATGGACCCGGGGCTGCGCGAGGTGTGCGCGACCGGCGAGAGGTACTCGGCGGTGGAGTACCTGGCTGCCGTCGACGTCCGCATGGCGATGGGCCGGCTGATGGGCGCCTTCCACGAGCGGCACGACCTGCTGCTGACCCCGACCCTGCCGCTGACGGCGTTCGGCCTGGGCCGGGAGGTGCCCGAGGGGTCCGGGATGCGGCGGTGGACGGAGTGGACGCCGTTCACCTATCCCTTCAACATGACGCAGCAGCCCGCCGCGAGCGTGCCCTGCGGGCTCCACTCGGACGGGTTGCCGATGGGGTTGCAGTTGGTGGGTCCGCGGCACGCCGACGCCGTGGTGCTGCGGGTGGCGCACGCGCTGTACGCGGCGGGGGGCACGGCTCTTCCGCCGCCGGAGTGACCGCCCGCCCCGGCGGCGCGCGCCGCCGGGGCAGGGCAGGCGGAGTGCGCTGCCCGCCGTCCCGGGCCGCACCCGTTC
>NZ_JAAVJC010000365.1 GCF_012033785.1 Streptomyces bohaiensis | reverse complement strand
GCCGTGTGCCGCCCTCGCGGGTGACACACGGCCGACGGTGACGCGGCGTCTCAGCTGCCGCCGACCGGGGCGGTCAGAAGGCCGCCTCGTCCAGCTCCATCAGGGAGAGGTCGGTCTTGCCGGCGATGGACCGGGCCACGGCGACGTTCGGGAGGACCTCCCGGGCGAAGTGCCGCGCCGCGGCGATCTTGCCCTGGTAGAACGGCGCGTCCTTCGGGGAGGCGGTCCCGAGCTTCTCGGCGGCGACGGCGGCGCCCCGCAGCAGCAGGTAGCCGACGACGACGTCGCCGGAGGCGAGCAGGAACCGGGTGGTGTTCAGCCCCACCTTGTAGAGCTGCTTGACGTCGCTCTCGGTGGCGGCGAGGTCGGTCAGCAACGTGCCGACCAGGGCCTCCAGCTCACCGGCCGCAGTGGCCAGCTCCTCCCGCGCCTCGGCGAGGCTCTCGCCACCGGGGGCCTCGGCGAGGAACTTCTTGATCTCCTCGGAGAGCCCGGTCAGCGCGGCGCCCTGGTTGCGGACGATCTTCCGGAAGAAGAAGTCCTGGCCCTGGATGGCGGTGGTGCCCTCGTAGAGGGTGTCGATCTTGGCGTCCCGGATGTACTGCTCGTGCGGGTACTCCTGGAGGTAACCGGAGCCGCCGAGCGTCTGCAGCGACTGCGCGAGCTGCTCGTAGGAGCGCTCGGAGCCGTAGCCCTTGACGATCGGGAGCAGCAGGTCGTTCTTGGCCTCGGCGGCGGTGGCGTCCTCGCCGGCCGCCTTGAGCGCCAGCACGTCGTCCTGGACGGAGGCGGTGTAGAGCACCAGCGCCCGCATGCCCTCGGCGTACGCCTTCTGCGTCATCAGCGAGTGGCGGACGTCCGGGTGGTGGGTGATGGTGACGCGCGGCGCGGACTTGTTGGCGAACTCGGTGAGGTCGGGGCCCTGCACCCGCTCCTTGGCGTACTCCAGCGCGTTGAGGTAGCCCGTGGAGAGGGTGGCGATCGCCTTGGTGCCGACCATCATCCGCGCGAACTCGATGATCTTGAACATCTGGCGGATGCCGTCGTGCTTCTCGCCCAGCAGCCAGCCCTTCGCGGGGCCGTTGGCACCGAAGGTCAGCTCGCAGGTGTTGGAGACCTTGAGCCCCATCTTGTGCTCGACGTTGGTGGCGTAGACGCCGTTGCGCTCGCCCAGCTCACCGCTCTCCCAGTCGAAGTCGAACTTCGGCACGATGAACAGCGACAGGCCCTTGGTGCCGGCGCCGTGCCCCTCGGGGCGGGCCAGCACGAAGTGGACGATGTTCTCGGAGAGGTCGTGCTCGCCGGAGGTGATGAACCGCTTGACGCCCTCGATGTGCCAGGAGCCGTCGTCCTGCTTGGTCGCCTTGGTGCGGCCCGCGCCGACGTCCGATCCGGCGTCCGGCTCGGTGAGGACCATGGTGGAGCCCCACTGCTTGTCGACCATCAGCTGCGCGACGCGGTGCTGCGCCTCGGTGCCCTCGTCGTGGAGGACGGAGGCGAACGCCGGGCCGGAGGCGTACATCCAGATGGCCGGGTTGGCGCCGAGAATGGTCTCCGCGAACGCCCACAGCAGGGACCGGGGGGCCTCGGTGCCGCCGAGCTCCTCGGAGATGCCCAGGCGCCACCACTCGGCGTCCATGTACGCCTGGTAGCTGCGACGGAAGGCCGCCGGCACCGGGGCGGTGCTGTTCGCCGGGTCGAAGACGGGCGGGTTGCGGTCGCCGTCCTCGTACGACGAGGCCAGCTCGTTCTCGGAGAGCCGCGCGATCTCGCTCAGCACGTTGCGGGCGGTGTCGGCGTCCAGCTCGCTGAAGGGGCCGCTGCCGTAGACCTTGTCGCGGCCCAGCACCTCGAACAGGTTGAACTCGATGTCTCGGAGATTCGACTTGTAGTGGCCCATGGGACGACTCCGTTGGGGATCGGGTCTGCCGGGCGGGCAGCGCGACGTGTACCGGTTGGTAACTCCATCATGCTACCCATCGGTAATAAGAAGCAAGCACGCATCCGCCAGAAGTGAGTCAGTACGCTCTCCCCCATGTATGGCTACGACCAGAGCGCGTACGGCGGCCACCCGCAGGACCCCCACGCGCCCCATGGGCAGCCCCCCTACGGCCAGCCGCCGCAGGGCGGCGGGTACGGCGAGCAGCCGCAGTACCCGCAGGCGGACCAGTACCAGCAGCAGGGCGGGTACGGCGAGCAGCCGCACCACGACCCGCACCACGCCCAGCAGCAGGCCCAGCACGCGCAGCACCAGGCCCAGCAGCAGGCGACCGCCCAGCACCAGCCGGCGCCGGCCACCCCGCTGAACCTGGTGGACGGCCTCCGGGCCTACACCTCCGGCGCGCTGGCCACCGAGGACTTCCAGGACATCTTCTGGAGCGCGAAGGTCTACTGCCCGCGCGGCGACACCCCCGGGTTCCTTGCCGTGCAGACCACCCAGGAGCCGGTGATCCCGCTGTTCACCTCGCTGCGGGAGCTCCGCAAGTACGCGGGCAAGGAGTCCCGCTACTTCACCGTGACCGGTGGCGAGGTGCTGGACCTGCTGCCGCACGGGTACGGCTTCGCGCTCGACATGGAGGGCGAGCACCGGCTGGTGCTCGACGCCAAGGCCGTGGACGAGATGACCGAGTACGCGATGCGCCGCGTCTACGGCTGACGCGAAGAGCGAAACGCCGGCCGGGCGCGTGTCCCTCTCCGGCAGCGGCGCCGTGCGCCTCTCCCGGCGCCGCCACTGGTCGCACCGGTGGCGCGGACCCGCGGCGTGTCTCAGCCCTGCAACCAGCCGGTAACCGTTCGCACCCGCGCACGGTTGCGACGCGTCCTCCTCCCCCGAGGGGGCATGGGCCCCGACGGCTCCGGTGACCACGGCCGGGGCGACCGCACGCGACCCACAGGGGGAGTCATCCACATGCGCACCACGACCCGCAGAACCACCCGCCTCGGCGCCGTTGCTCCTGCCGCTTCCGCGCTCGTTCTGGCGCTGGCCCTGACCGCCTGCGGCTCGGACGACGGCGTCGGGTCGGACGGCTCGGGCCCCGGTGACCGGATCGACGTGAACGACGAGGGCGCCGACGGCGACGGGGAGGACGGCGGCGGGGAGGACCGCGAGGACGCCTCTCCGTCGGGCGAGGACGCGGACGGTGGCGAGCCGGGGGTCGTCACCCTCGCGGTGGGCGAGGCCGGCGAGCCGGTGCTGTGGACCAACGGCTCGACCGAGGCGATGCTGTCGGTGACCGCCACGGAGGTGTTCGTCGGCGAACCCGAGGACCTCGACCCCGACGCGTTCTCGACGCCCGACGCGACCGAGGGCATGCGCCCGGTCCACGTCCACCTCGACTTCGCGCACGCGGACGGCGACCACATCACCATGATCATGCCGTCGGAGCGGACGACGCTGAAGCTGAAACTCGCCGACGACGAGGGCTGGGGCGAGAACGTGCAGGCGTACCAGCCGCTGGGGATGCCCGACGGCTGCGACGATGCCGCGCCCACCAACGCGTACGAACTCCCCGTCGGCGAGTCCTTCTACGACTGCCGCACATTCCTGATCCCCGAGGACGCCGAGGCCGCCGAGGTGCACTGGCTGGCCGCGGAGGAGACGCTGGTCTGGCGGATCTGATCCACCACCCGGTCCGCACGCCGGTGCGCGGCCGACACGATGGGTCGCGTACCGGCCACGCACCGCCCCCGCGTCGGTTGCGCACCGGCCGCGCGTCGGTTGCGCACCGGCCGCGTGTCGCCCGCGCGCCGGTTGTGTCCGCCCCGGGGGCGGGGGCTCGGCCCGTCACCGCGGACGAGCGCCCGCCCGGACCACCACGGACCGGGC
>NZ_JAAVJC010000364.1 GCF_012033785.1 Streptomyces bohaiensis | reverse complement strand
GGGTGGCGGCGGGCGGTGTCGCGCTCGCGGCAGCCGTCCTGCTCTCCGTGCTGCCCTCGGGGGGCTCCGACGGCGCGGCCGACGGGACGCCGCGCCCCCCGAGTATCGGCGCGGCGCAACCGGCGCCGCCCACGCCCCCGTTGCCGGCGACACCCGGTCCCCCCGCGGCGCCCCCGGACGGTGCGGAACCGGACGACGGAGAGCCGGACGACGGAGAGCCGGACGGTGCCGAACCGATGCCGCCGGTCTCCACGACGGCCGAGGTGTGCGCCGACGGCGTCGACGCCACGGCGAGCTACCCGCCCTCCACCGAGGCCGGCGAGGCGGTCCGCCGCATCCAGCGCCGGGGCGAACTGGTCGTCGGCGTCGACCAGGGCAGCTACCTCTGGGGCTTCCGGACCCCGGAGAACGGCGACATCGCCGGGTTCGACATCGACCTCGCACGCGCGATCGCCGAGGACCTCCTCGGGCCCGAACCCGCGGTGGTCTTCCGCGCGATCCCCACCGACGCGCGCCAACGGCTCCTCGCCGAGGGCGAGATCGACATGGTCGTCCGCGCCATGTCGATCACCTGCGACCGGTGGCGCGAGGTCGCCTTCTCCCACGGGTACTTCGAGACCGGTCAGCGCGTCGTCGTCCCGCGGGGCTCGGCGGTCACCGGCTTCGACGACTCGCTGGCCGGCAGCCGGGTGTGCAGCGGGGAGACGACCACCGCCCGCGCCCTGCTGGAGGCGCGCGGACCGGAGTTGGGGCTCGACCTCGTCCACGCGCCGGGCCACATCGACTGCCTCGTCCTGTTGCAGCTCGGCGAGGTCGACGCCCTGATGACCGACGGTGCGCTGGCCGCGGGCCACGCCGCGCAGGACCCCGCGGTCGCGGCCGTCGGCGAGGAGTTGACCCGCGAGGTCTACGGAGTGGCGATGCGGCGGGAGGACGTCGATCTGGTGCGGCGGGTCAACGCCGTCCTCGCCGACTACACCGCGGGCGGCGAGAACAGCGCGTGGCGCCGCGCCCACGACCGCTGGTTGGCCGACCACACCGACGAGGCGTCGCCGGCACCGCCGGCCCCCCGGTACCTGGACGGAGAGGGGAGTCGGTGATGGAGACCGAGGAGGTACTGCCGAGGCTGGCGCGGCTGGATACCGAACTGTCCGCCGTGGAGACCTCGTTGCTGGCACTGCGCGACCATCCCGGCCGCCGGTTGCTCGCCGGGGCGGAGTTGACCGGCGACACCCGCACCCGGTGGGAGGAGGCGGACCGGCTCCTGGCGCGGCTGTGGGGATGGCACTGCACGGCCCGCACCACGCTGGAGCGGGCCCGGACGGTCCGCTCCTCACGACGCGTCCCGGGCCCGGCCGAATCGACGGAGCTGACGGAGCTGCTCACCGGCGCCTGCCTGACGGTGGAGGCGCCCGGCACCGACCCGGAGCGGATCGGCTGGGAGGAACTGGTCGCACGCACCACCGAGGGCTACGCCGAGGTGCTGGAGGTGGTGCTGGCCGTCGACGCCGTGTGGTCGGCCCTCCCCGCCCGTGTGGAGCTCCTCCTCGCCGAGCTGCGCCGGATCGCGGAGCTGGCCCGCTCGGTGGGCGTGGTCCGCGGCGAGCACCCGGCCGCCGACGTCCTGGCCGGGGTGAGCGCCGAGTTGACGGTGCTGCGTGCCACGGCGACGGGCGATCCGCTGGCGCTGTGGCGCCCGGTGGGCGGCAGCAGCGAACCGGGCCGGGGCCGCGTCGACACCTCCGGATTCGATCGCGCCGAGCGGGCGGTGGAGGACGCGCGCCGGGAGATCGAGGACGTCATCGCCGTCCACCGCGACGCGGAGGAACGGCTCTCCCACGTCCGCGACGTGCTCTCCCGCGCCGACCGCACGCTGGCGGAGGCGCGCACCGCGCGCGGCGAGGTCCTCGCGAAGATCGCAGGCTGGGACGTACCCCCCGTCGAGGGGTCCGTCGCCGTCCTGCAGGAGCGGCTGGCCGCGGCGGGGGGCCACCGGCGGGCACGCCGGTGGGCGCGTCTGGCCCCGCTGCTGGCCGATCTGGAACGGCGCGCCGAAGAGGAACTCTCCCTGGCGCGGCAGGCGTTGACCGCGGTGACGGCACCGCTGGCGGTGCGCGCCGAGCTTCGTGGCCGGCTGGACGCCTACCGCGCCAAGGCTGCCCGCCTCGGCGCCGGTGCCGAGGCGGCACCGCTGTACGACGCGGCCCGCCGCACCCTGTGGAGCGCGCCGTGCAACCTGCGGACGGCCGAGCGCCTCGTGCGCACCTACCAGGAGGCGACGCTGCGGCCGCCCGCCGCGGGACGGGAGACCGAGACGGCGGGGGGCGAGGCGGGATGAGCGAGGAAGCGATACCCGAGGGGCGCGGCCCGCGACCCGGTGGCGGCGACGCCGCGGCGAGCGACGCGGCGGGAGAAGCCGGGAGCGCCGGGTCCGGCGGTACGGGGGCCGGGACGGTGGGGTCCGGTGCGACGGGGCCCGGTGCCGACCGCGGCCCCCGGTCCGCGCCGGCACTGCCCTCCCCACGGGGCGGGGACGCCGACCGCCCCTCCCTGCTGGGCCCCTCGCGCTCGCAGGTGTCGCGCCGCTCCGTCCCGGGACGCCTGGCGCGCGACGGCGCGGCCGCCCCCGCCGGGGGCTGGTGGGTCTCGGTGCGCGGTGGCCGATCCGGACCGGTCCGCAGCAGCCGGTCCCGGCTGGGGGCCGGTCTGGTGACGGTGGACGAGGTTCCGCGGCCCGACCCGGCCGCCGCCGTGCTGCGCGACCCCGAGGTGCCGGAGGACCGGCGCTACTGCTCGGGCCCCGAGTGCGGTGCGCCGGTCGGCCGGTCCGGCGAGGCGGGCCCCGGTCGCGCCGAGGGGTACTGCTCCGTGTGCGGGCACCCGTTCTCGTTCGTGCCGAAGCTGGCCCCCGGTGACGTCCTGCGGGGCCAGTACGAGGTGGCCGGCCCCCTCGCCCACGGCGGGCTCGGCTGGATCTACCTGGCGCGCGACCGCGCGCTCTCCCGCCGCTGGGTGGTGCTGAAGGGGCTGCTCGACTCCGGCGACGCCGACGCGATGGCCGCCGCCATCAACGAGCGCCGCTTCCTCGCTGAGATCGAGCACCGCACCATCGTCCGGGTCTACAACTTCGTGGAGCACGTGGACCGGCGGACCGGCAGCCGCGACGGGTACATCGTGATGGAGTACGTCGGCGGCCGGTCCCTCAAGGAACTCGCCAACAGGCGCCGGACCCCGGACGGCCGGCGCGACCCCATGCCCGTGGAGCTGGCCTGCGCCTACGGCCTCGCCGCGCTCGACGCGCTCGGCCACCTCCACAGCCGCAACCTGCTCTACTGCGACTTCAAGGTCGACAACGCCATCCAGCAGGGCAACCACCTGAAGCTGATCGACATGGGCGCGGTCCGGCGGATCGACGACCGGCGCTCCCCGGTCTACGGCACCCCGGGCTACCAGGCCCCCGAGGTACCGGAGCACGGCGCCTCCGTCGCGTCCGACCTGTACACCGTCGCCCGCACCCTCGCCGTGCTGACCTTCGACTTCTCCGGCTACCGCGGCGCGTACGCCGACAGCCTGCCCTCCCCCGACGCGGTCGGGGTGTTCCGCCGCCACGAGTCCTTCTACCGGCTGCTGGTCCGGGCGACCGACCCCGACCCGGAGCGGCGCTTCGTCTCCGCCGCGGAGATGTCGGACCAGCTCACGGGGGTGCTTCGGGAGATCGTCGCGCTCCGCACCGGGCGGCCCCGCCCGGCCGCGTCCGCGATGTTCGGGCCGGAGGGCGGGGTGGTGGACGCGGAACTGCTGCCCCCGGGCGACGGCCGGGTCTCGGCCCTCGGCGAGCGGGACCCGCGCCGCCGCCGCACGACCGCCCGCCCGCTGC
>NZ_JAAVJC010000363.1 GCF_012033785.1 Streptomyces bohaiensis | reverse complement strand
CACCGGGCCCGCTCCGGCGGCCGCCGAAGCGGCCGGACCGGGGACCGCCCCGGCCGCGGTGCACGGGGCCGTCGCGCCGGTCCGAGGCGTCGCCGCGGCCCCGCGCGGGAGCCGCGACACGCGGGGCGCACCCCACTCCCGCCGTGGCGCCCAGCAGGCCGCCGACACTCCGGGAACACAAGATATGGGGGTGCGTGCGCCCCCGGCCCCCAGATGTATGATCGGCCGTGCTGTCGCAGCAGGGGAATCCGGTGTGAATCCGGGACTGTCCCGCAACGGTGAGCGCCATTCCGGCGTGGCGTCGAGTCCGAACACCTGTGCGAAAGCTTAAGACGTCCGGGCCTCGTGGATTGGGCCCGCGTACGCGGTCCCCCGGTGTGCCCGCGTGCGTCGCCCGATCCCGCGACGGCCGAGAGCCACGAGGGAGAACGCGTGACCATCGCACCAGCGGAGCCCGTCTCAGCAGCGACGCCCGAGGAGCAGGACCAGCCCGGCGGCATCCTCCTCCAGGAGCTGACCCGGCTCACCGCCGACCTCGGCGCCACCGAACCCGGCCGCGTCGCCGCTGCCGCACTGCGGGGCCGCAACGCCTCCTCCGACGCGGCCGAGCTGCGGTCGCTGGCGATCGAGGCTGCCGCCGGTCTCATCGGGGACGAGCCCCAGTACTCCCGGCTCGCCGCCCGGATGCTGACGCTGGCCATCCGCGAGGAGGCGGCGACCCAGGGCGCGGTCGCGTTCTCCGCCTCGGTGGCCGTCGGCCACCGGGAGGGGCTGATCGGCGACTCCACCGCCGCGTTCGTGCGGCGCCACGCCGAACGCCTCGACGCACTGGCCGAGTCGGCCGTCGCCGACGGCGCCGACGACCGCTTCGGCTACTTCGGCCTGCGCACCGTGCAGTCCCGCTACCTGCTGCGCCACCCCATCACCCGCAAGGTCATCGAGACGCCGCAGCACTTCCTGCTGCGCGTCGCCTGCGGCCTCGCCGAGGACGACAGCGACCGGGCGGTGAGCGACGTCGCCGAGCTGTACCGGCTCACCAGCACGCTCTCCTACCTGCCCTCCTCCCCCACGCTCTTCAACTCCGGCACGCGCCACCCGCAGATGTCCTCCTGCTACCTGCTGGACTCGCCGCTGGACGAGCTGGACTCGATCTACGACCGGTACCACCAGGTGGCGCGGCTCTCCAAGCACGCCGGCGGCATCGGCCTCTCCTACTCCCGCATCCGCGCCCGCGGTTCGCTGATCCGGGGCACCAACGGCCACTCCAACGGCATCGTGCCGTTCCTCCGGACGCTGGACGCCTCCGTCGCCGCGGTCAACCAGGGCGGGCGCCGCAAGGGCGCGGCCTGCGTCTACCTGGAGACCTGGCACGCGGACCTGGAGGAGTTCCTGGAGCTGCGGGACAACACCGGCGAGGAGGCCCGCCGCACCCACAACCTCAACACCGCCCACTGGATCCCGGACGAGTTCATGCGCCGCGTCGAGGCGGACGGCGACTGGTCGCTGTTCTCCCCCGCCGACGTGCCGGAGCTGGTGGACCTCTGGGGCGACGCCTTCGACGACGCCTACCGCCGCGCCGAGGCCGAGGGCAAGGCCGTCCGCACCGTCCCCGCGCGTCAGCTGTACTCGCGGATGATGCGGACCCTCGCCCAGACCGGCAACGGCTGGATGACCTTCAAGGACGCCGCCAACCGCACCGCCAACCAGACGGCGGAGCCCGGCGCGGTCGTGCACTCCTCCAACCTCTGCACGGAGATCCTGGAGGTCACCGACGACGGCGAGACCGCCGTCTGCAACCTGGGGTCGGTCAACCTCGCCGCGCACCTGGGCGAGGGCGGCGAGATGGACTGGGAACGGCTGGACGACACCGTCCGCACCGCCGTCACCTTCCTGGACCGCGTGGTCGACATCAACTTCTACCCGACCGAGCAGGCCGGGGCCTCCAACTCCCGCTGGCGCCCGGTGGGCCTGGGCCTCATGGGTCTCCAGGACGTCTTCTTCCGGCTGAAGCTGCCGTTCGACTCCCCCGAGGCGCGGCGACTCTCCAACCGGATCTCCGAGCGCATCATGCTGGCGGCCTACCACGCCTCGGCCGACCTCGCCGAGCGCCACGGGCCGCACCGCGGCTGGGAGGCCACCCGCACCGCCCGCGGCGTGCTCCACCCGGACCACTACCCCGACGCCGAGCTGACCTGGCCGGAGCGGTGGGACGAGCTGCGCTCCCGCATCTCCCGCACCGGGATGCGCAACTCGCTGCTGCTGGCGATCGCGCCGACCGCGACCATCGCGTCGATCGCGGGCGTCTACGAGTGCATCGAGCCGCAGGTCTCCAACCTGTTCAAGCGCGAGACGCTCAGCGGTGAGTTCCTCCAGGTCAACACCTACCTGGTGGAGGAGCTGAAGGAGCGGGGGCTGTGGAACGACACCACCCGTGACGCGCTCCGCGAGGCCAACGGCTCGGTGCAGGAGCTGGCGGGGCTGCCGGACGACGTCCGCCACCTGTACCGCACCGCGTGGGAGGTGCCGCAGCGCGCCCTGATCGACATGGCGGCCGAGCGGACCCCGTTCCTCGACCAGAGCCAGTCGCTCAACCTCTTCATGGCCGCGCCGACCATCGGCAAGCTCAGCTCGATGTACGCCTACGCCTGGAAGCGCGGCATCAAGACCACCTACTACCTGCGTTCGCGTCCGGCCACCCGGATCGCGCAGTCCGCGCGCGCCGCCGCCCAGCCGGCGGTCGTGCCCGCGCAGCAGTCGGCGGCCGAGGCAGACGCCGTCGCCTGCTCCCTCGAGAACCCCGAATCCTGCGAGGCATGCCAGTGACCGCCCCCGTATCCGCCCCGGCGCCCCAGACCGGCTCGTCGCACACCGCGACCACCACCGGCACCAAGAACCTGCTCGACCCCGGGTTCGAGCTCACGCTGCGGCCGATGCGGTACCCCGACTTCTACGACCGGTACCGCGACGCCATCAAGAACACCTGGACGGTGGAGGAGGTCGACCTCCACTCCGACGTGGCGGACCTGGCCAAGCTCTCCCCGGGCGAGCAGCACATGATCGGGCGGCTGGTGGCGTTCTTCGCGACCGGTGACTCGATCGTCTCCAACAACCTGGTGCTGACGCTCTACAAGCACATCAACTCCCCGGAGGCGCGGCTCTACCTCTCGCGCCAGCTCTTCGAGGAGGCCGTGCACGTCCAGTTCTACCTGACGCTGCTCGACACCTACCTGCCCGATCCGGACGAGCGCGCCGAGGCGTTCGCCGCGGTGGAGAACATCCCCTCCATCCGGGAGAAGGCGCAGTTCTGCTTCCGGTGGATGGACTCCGTCGAGAAGATCGACCGGCTGGAGACCAAGGACGACCGCCGCCGGTTCCTCCTGAACCTCATCTGCTTCGCGGCCTGCATCGAGGGGCTGTTCTTCTACGGCGCCTTCGCCTACGTGTACTGGTTCCGGTCCCGGGGCCTGCTGCACGGCCTGGCGACCGGCACCAACTGGGTGTTCCGCGACGAGTCCTGCCACATGGACTTCGCCTTCCACGTGGTCGACACCGTCCGCGCCGAGGAGCCGGAGCTCTTCGACGAGGAGCTGAACCAGCAGGTCGTCGACATGCTGAAGGAGGCCGTCGAGGCGGAGCTCCAGTTCGCCCGCGACCTCTGCGGCGAGGGCCTGCCGGGGATGAACACGGCCTCCATGCGCGAGTACCTGGAGTGCGTGGCGGACCAGCGGCTGGTCCGGCTCGGCCTGGAGCCGGTCTTCGGCTCGCAGAACCCGTTCTCGTTCATGGAGCTCCAGAACGTGCAGGAGCTGACCAACTTCTTCGAGCGGCGCGCCTCGGCCTACCAGGTCGCCGTCGAGGGCACGGTCAACCTCGACGAGGACTTCTGACAGCCGGCCGCCGCCGCTGCCCGCCGGAGCGCGGGCAGCGGC
>NZ_JAAVJC010000362.1 GCF_012033785.1 Streptomyces bohaiensis | reverse complement strand
TCCCGGCAGAGGTCGGCGAAGCCGACCGCCGGGTCGGGTGAGGGCGCCTCCGGCGCGGGCGCGGTGAACCCGGCCGCCTGCGGGCTCACCGGCCGGCCGATGCGGCGCGACAGCGCCTCCGCCGCCAGCTGCGGCGCCGGGGTCCGGGGCTGCGTCCCGGAGAGCCAGTGGGCGACCGCGGTGCGGTCGTACCGGAGCGGACACCCGATCTCGGCCCCCAGGGCGTTCACGGCGCGCGCCAGCGCCTCCTGGGTCCAGTCGGCCTCGCGCAGCAGCGCGCGCAGCCGTTCGTTGGGGTGGCGCCGAGTCGTCATGGTTCCTTGATGCCACAGTCCTTCGGGTGCCCGGCAGCGGCGCACGGAGGCGCGTTCGGGTGGCGCTTGGCCCCAGTGCCACCCCTTCGGGTGGCTTTCCGGGGGATCTGCCACCCGGAAGTGGTACGGGAAGGGGAACAGGTGGACGGTGTCCGCATGAATGATCCCCTGCTGTACGACACCGTGCTCCCGGGCGCCGCTCCGGCCCCCGCGCCCTCCCGTCACGGAGCGGGAGTGAGCCCCGTCCCCGCGCGCCGGAGCGCCCACCCCGAGGTGCGGAAGACCAGCAACACGCCGGAGCGCCCGCCCCGCCGCCCGCCGGGAGCGAGCCGCGCGTGACGGCCGGCACGTGTGAGTCGGCGCGAGTGCATCGGTGCGCACGGGGCGCGGAGCGGCGCGTGCCCGGTTCGGACATGGCTCGGTCACACCCCGGTGACGATTTGCGGTTACCGGTACGTCGGCTGGCGCGGCGGCTCGGCGGGTTGGTCTGATGGTGTGCCGTACACGAGATCCGACGAAAGGGGGAGGACGCGTGTCATTGTCGCAGAATGTCCGCAGTGCGGCCCGTTCCGTGGCCCAGGGCGGTGACCCACGAGAGGCGCTCGGCGGAGCGCTGAGCCGGCAGTTCCCGGGTGGTGGGGGCGACGGCGAGGAGGGGGCGGAGCCGTCCGGCTCCGCCATCGCCGACCCGGACGACTTCCTGGCCGCCCGCGAGCAGGGCGGTTCGATCGGCACCCGCATCGAGCAGCAGACGGCGTCGCTGAACAACGCCGGAGAGGTCCTCAACCGCACCTCCCTCAAGCGCGGGCGGTCCGGCCCGGTGCACGTGATCTGCCCGATGGTCATCCCGCGCGGCCGCACCTTCGTGACGATGTTCCCGGCGCTGCTGCTCATCGCGATCGGCATCGTCGCCTGGTTGGTCATCGGCGCCGTCTCCGACGACGGCCCGCTGCTCAACCCCTTCTTCGGCGTCCACTACTGGGTGATGACCCTCATCGCCGCCGGCTTCATGTGGTGGCGGCAGGGCATGGTGATGGTCCCGGACGGCTGCCAGGCGCTCATCACCCGCTTCGGCAAGCTGGAGCAGGTCGTCGGCCCCGGTCGCATCACGCTGCTGAACCCGTGGAAGCGGGTCTCCTACATCGTCAACACCACGCGCGAGTACCCGTTCAACGCGCCGATCCGCGAGGCACCCACCAAGAGCGGCGTGCAGGCGTCGATCGACCTCTTCGTGCAGTTCCGCATCAACGACCCCGTGGAGTTCATCTACACCCTGGGCGCCGTCCGCGGCTTCGAGGAGAAGCTGAACAACGCCATCAGCGAGACGACCCGGAGCCTCATCTACGACCAGGAGGCCTCCGCGATCTACGACATGGTCGGCGAGAACACCAACCGGCTGCTGGAGCAGCTGAACCAGCAGTTCAGCCCCGCGGTCGAGCTGACCAACGCCAACATCACGCACGCCGAGCCCGCGGGCAAGGAGTACCGGATGGACCTGGCGGCGCCGGAGATGGTGCGCGTCGCCAAGCAGGCGTACACCCACGAGTACGAGCTCCAGCTCCGCAAGGAGAACAACGAGGGCGACCTCACCAAGGAGCTCGCCACCCTCAACGAGACGCTCTCCGCGATCCAGGCGGACATCGCGCAGTACCAGGCGCAGATGGACACCGCGCTGGAGCGCGAGACCAACCGCGCCCGCGCCGTCGCCCGCCAGCGGTTCGTCGAGGCCGAGTCCGAGGCACACGCCAACGCGGCGCTGCTGGAGGCCCAGGCGCTGGACATCCGCGCCGTCTCCGCCGCCGAGGCGCCGGAGATCCTCAACTACCGCTACCAGCAGCAGGTCCTGGACCGGCTGGAGCAGGTCGCCGACCGGTTGCCGCAGGTGCTGCGCATCGGCTCGGGCGACGCCGCCGCCGTGGACTTCCTGCGGATCGCGCGCGGCATCATCGGCGAGGCCGGCGACGAACTGTTCACCGAGGAGGACATGGACGTCATCCGCGGCCGCATGGACGAGATCTCCGCCCGGATCAGCGAGCGCGAGGAGGAGATCAGCGCGCTGCGCAGCGCCGAGCAGGCCACCACCGTCACCCCGGTGGAGGCATCCACCGACGAGCTGCCCGGGGCGGAGGCCGTGGAGGAGATCCGCGCCTCCGTGCAGAACGACGCCCCCGAACCGCTGCCCGGGGAGGCACCGGACCCCGGTGCCGGGCCCGGCACCGACCACACCACGCGGGAAGGCGAGTAGATGAGCCAGCAGACCCACGCCGACCGCCGCGGTTCGGTAATCCAGGAGAACGTCGCGGGCTGGGGCGACATCGCCCGACTGCTGCGCGGCGGCGACAACGGCGCCCTGGTGCCGGTGGTCATGCCGCGCAACAGCCGGCGCAACACCTGGACCGCGCTGTTGTGGTTCGGGATCCTCGCCCTCCTCGCCGGCGTGATGATGTCACTCGGCAGCTCCCGCTCCGACAATGCGCTGGGCGGCGCCGCCTGGTCGGCCGTCGCCGTGCCGACCTATGCCGTCGGCGCCATCGCGGTGGTGCTCGGCGCGCTGTGGTGGTGGCGCTCCTCGATCGTCGAGATCGAACAGGGCACCACGGGCGTGCTGACGACGTACGGCGCGGTCGTCGGCGAGCTCGACCCCGGCCGCCACTACCTGTGGCACCCGTGGTCCCGGGTGGAGTTCGTCGTCGACACCTCCACCGAGATTCCCTACTCGGCGCCGGTGGTCGCGTGCCCCACGCGGGAGAACGTGCCGCTGACCTCGATCGAGTTCTTCCTGAAGTTCCGCATCACCGACGCGGTCCTCTTCGTCCGCACCATCGGCGCCAGCAACTTCGACCTGGTGCTCTCCAACTCGGTGCAGGACGCCATCCGGCAGCGCAGCCGGCAGATCTCGACCGAGCGTGCGTACGACCTGCGCGGCTCCGACGTCGCCGACATGCAGGAGCTCCTCAACCGCCAGCTCGCCCGCTACGGCGTGCGGATCACCGGCTGCAACATCCCCGACGTGCAGCTGCCGGTCCAGTACCGCCAGCACCTGGCGACCCGCGAGCGGGTGGCCAAGGAGAAGGTGGCGTACGAACAGGAGTGGGAGCTCACCCGCAAGCGGCGCATCGACAACCTGCTCATGGACATCGAGCGGTCCAAGAAGACGCGCGACGCCAAGATCGTCGAGGTCAACGCGGCGCTGAACCAGGCCCGCAAGGACGTCGCGCAGATGCTGGAGGAGCAGGAGACCGAGGCCCAGCGGGTGCGGTTCGAGATCGAGACCCGCGGCCGCGCCGGACTGACCGCCGCGGAGAACGAGGCCAAGGCCCAGCAGCGGCTGGCCACCGCCTACCGGGACAACCGCGCGGTGCTCCGCTACGAACTGGCCCAGCGGCGGCTCGACGTCGGCACCGCGCTGGCGAAGGGCGCGCCCAAGCCGTTCGTCGTCGACACCGACGGCGGCTCGCAGGACACCTCGGCGCTGACGACGCTGCTCACCGCGCAGCTGCTGCCGCGGCTCGGCTCCGGCGGTTCGGAGACCGCCCGCGCGCTCGGCGCCCGGGTCACCGAGTCGTCCCGGGAGCGGGGCGACGACGAGCAGTGACACCCCCGGGGTGCGGCGCCGGCGACGACGCCGCACCCC
>NZ_JAAVJC010000361.1 GCF_012033785.1 Streptomyces bohaiensis | reverse complement strand
CCGCACGCCCGGGCGGCCGGTCACCCGCGTGCGGCGGGGCGGCCCCGAATGCCGCCGCCCCGGAACAGGGCCCGGCAGGGGCGGGCGCGCCGCCGTGCGAGCGGGCGGCGTGCCCTCACCGGGGTGGCGCGCCACCTGCGGGAGTCATCCCGGGGGAGTATCACAAGCGCCCTGTCACCGGTGGGAGTACGCGGTGGATCACCCCCGCGGGCGACCCGGCGGCGCCGGTGCGCCACGGATGCTGGAACGGTGCCCGCTCCGTGTGCCGCGGCGGCGGTCCGGCGGGTCGCGTCGGGCCGGCGTGCGACCGGTCGGGCCGGGTATCCGCCACCCGGCGGCTGCCCGCCGGCTCACCAGCGACGACGACAGGAGGCCCACACGATGAGGGCCGAAGCCACGGCCGCCCGCGGCGGTTCCCCCGACGACGGCTCCGCAGGGTCCGGTCCGCCGGGTGGCGCGGCGGCGGGCGGGGGCGGCACTCCGCGGTCCCGCCGGCTCGCGCTGCCCTGGGCCACCGTGGCGCTGTGGGTTGTGCTCCTGGCGCTGCTGGGACCGTTCGCGGGGCAGCTGAGCGGTGAGACGGAGGACGACTCGCTCGCCTACCTGCCGGACAGCGCGGAGTCCACCGAGGTGGCGCAGATCGTGCGGGAGCTGCCGGGTGGCGGCACCGACGACGTGATCCTGGTCCACCAGCGGGAGGACGGGCTGACCGGCGAGGACCTGGCCGTCGCCGACCGCCACGCCGAGACCGTCGCCGACCGGCTGGAGGTCGTCGGCGACCTCGCGGACCCGGTGGTCTCCGAGGACGGCACCACGGCCTTCCGTGCGATCTCGCTCGCCCCGGACCAGCAGGTGCCGGGCGGCGGCGAGGACGCCGAGGACGACCCGGCGGCGGCAGCCGTCGACCTGGTGCGCGACATCGTCGGGCAGGACCTGCCGGAGGGGTTGACCGCGCAGGTCGGCGGGCCGGCCGCGATCGGCGCGGACGCCGGGTCGGTCTTCCAGTCGATCGACCTCACGCTGACGTTGGCCACCGTCGCCGTGGTCACGGTGCTGCTGATCGTGATCTACCGCAGCCCGCTGCTGTGGCTGCTGCCGCTGGTCTGCGTCGGTATCGCCGCGATGGCCGCCATGGCGACCGTCTACGCGCTGGTGCAGGTCTTCGGCATCACCGTCTCCACCCAGGCCTCGTCGATCATGACGGTGCTGGTCTTCGGCGCGGGTACCGACTACGCGCTGCTGCTGGTGGCGCGGTACCGCGACGAGCTGCGGGAGCACCGCGTCCCGTACGAGGCGATGCGCACCGCGCTGCGCGGCTGCGTCCCGGCGCTGCTGGCGTCCTCCGGGACGGTGGCCGCCGGTCTGCTCTGCCTGATGGCGGCGGACCACAACAGCAGCAACGGCCTGGGCCCGGTGGGTGCGGCCGGTGTGCTCTGCGCGCTGCTGGTGATGGTCTCGCTGCTGCCGGCGCTGCTGGTGCTCTGCGGCCGTCGGGTGTTCTGGCCGCTGGTCCCGGAGTACGGCAGCGAGCCGGGCGGGCGCGGCAACATCTTCGCCCGGATGGGCACCTCGGTGAGTCGTCGTCCCGCGGCGCTGCTGGTCGGCGGGTTGGTCCTGCTGGGTGCGCTCTCGCTGGGGAACCTGAACCTGCCGGGGCCGCTGAAGGACGAGGACTTCTTCACGCAGACCCCCGACTCGGTGGTGGCGATGCAGACCGTCGCCGACGCCTTCCCCGGGCAGTCCACGCAGCCGATCACGGTGGTCGCCGACAGCGACCACGCCGACGCCGCGGTGGCCGCGGCCGAGGAGACCGACGGTGTCGCCCGGGTGGTGCCGGGGCGCGCCGCCGACGGCTGGACCGAGATCAACGTCTTCGCCGCGGGCGCCTCGGACTCGGTCGAGGAGCGGGAGACCGTCCGTGAGCTGCGCGAGGCGCTGGCGGAGGTGGACGGCCGTGGCGCGCTGGTGGGCGGCAACACCGCGCAGGCCGTGGACCTGGACGACACCAACGCCCGCGACCGGGTGGTCGTCATTCCGCTGGTGCTGATCTCGGTGCTGCTGATCCTGGTCCTGCTCTTCCGCAGCCTGGTCGCGGCGGCGCTGGTGCTCACCGCGGTCGTCGTCTCCTGGGGCGCGGCGCTGGGGCTGGGTGGGCTGTTCTTCGGGCCGGTCTTCGGGTTCGAGGGGATGGACGGCTGGATCCCGCTGCTGACGTTCGCCTTCAGCGTCTCGCTGGGCGTGGACTACGGGATCTTCCTGATGCACCGGATGCGGGAGGAGGCGCTGCGCGGCGCGGAGACCCGTGAGGCGGTGCTGATCGCGCTGCGCAAGACCGGCGGCGTGATCGCCTCGGCCGGCATCGTGCTGGCGGCGACGTTCGGGGTGCTGATGAGCCTGCCGCTCGTGGTCATGGTGGAACTGGGCTTCGTGGTGGCGGTGGGTGTGCTGATGGACACCTTCCTGGTGCGTCCCTACCTGCTGACCTCGGCGTGCTGGCTGCTGGACCGGCGGATGTGGTGGCCGGGCGCGCTGTCGCGACCCGGTGGCGCGCCGGGCGGCGGCGGCCGGGGCGCGGTGCCGCCGGCCGGTGGGACCGGCGGCACCGGTGGGGCGTCCGAGGCGCCCGGGGCACCTGCCGGGGACGATGGTGTGCCGGCAGTGGTCGGCGGCCGGTCCGGTAGGGGCGGGAGCGCGTCATCCTGACCCGTCTCGCCACCGCCGCCCGGGGGCTGCTGTCCCCGGGCGGCGGTGCCCTTCCCCGGCGGCGGCCCACGGGCTCGGACGTGGCGTTGACGGCGGCGGTGGCGGCGTTGACGGCGGTGCTGGCGCTGACCCGGCTGGGTCACGGGGAGGCGCCGGACCTGCTGGGATGGGTGCTGCTGGCGGTGGCGGTGGTGCCGCTGGCGTGGCGGCTGGTGCATCCGCTGCTGGTGCTGGGGTTGATGACGGTGTCGGTCGGGCCGTACCACGCGCTGGACTACGCGCACGCCGCGGCGGTGCCGGCCTCGGTGGTGGCGGTGTACTCGGTGGCGGTGGTCGGTCCGCGGCTGCGGACGGTGGCCGCCGGGGGCGGGGTCATCGCCACGGCGGTCGGGATCATGCTGCTGGTCAGCCCGGAGGGCGGCTTGGCGATGTTCCAGACGGCCGGCTGGGTGCTGGTGGTGCTGGTCTTCGGCGAGACGATGCGCATCCAGCGGAACTACGTGGCCGCGGTGACCGAGCGCGCGGAGCGGGCGGAGCGGACGCGGGAGGAGGAGGCCGCGCGGGCGGTGGCGGAGGAGCGGCTGCGGATCGCGCGGGACCTCCACGACCTGCTGGCGCACAGCATCACGCTGATCGGGGTGCAGACCTCGGTCGCCTCGCACGTGCTGATCGCCGATCCGGACCGGTTGGACCGGCCGGCACTGGCGCAGGCGCTGGACGGGATCGCGGCGACCTGCCGGGACGCGCGGATCGAGCTGCGGCGGACGTTGGAGGTGCTGCGGGCGGGTGAGCCGGAGCAGGGGCCGCCGCCGGGGCCCGCGGGGCTGCCGGACCTGGTGCGGGCGGCCGGGGCGGCCGGGGCCAGGGTGCGGTGGTCGGGGGAGCCGGTGCCGCCGCTGTCCGCGGCGGTGGGGGCCGCGGTCCACCGGATCGTGCAGGAGTCGCTGACCAACGCGGTGCGGCATGCCGGGGCGGGGGTGGCGGTGGAGCTGGAGGTGGCCGTCCGGGAGCGGGAGGTGGTGGTGTCGGTCGCGGACGGTGGCGGCGGGGAGCCCCAGGAGGGCGACGGCGGATTCGGCATCGTGGGGATGCGCGAGCGGGCGCGCAGCGTGGGCGGCACGGTGACGGCGGGACCGCGGGCCGACGGGCCGGGGTGGGTGGTCCGCGCGGTGCTGCCGCTCGGCGACGGGCCGGGCGGGGAGCCGGGCGTCGGTACCGGCCCGGACCGCCCGGACCGCCCGGTGGGCGGAGGCCCCTCGGG
>NZ_JAAVJC010000360.1 GCF_012033785.1 Streptomyces bohaiensis | reverse complement strand
GGGCGCCGCGGGGTGACCGCGGTGCGGCGACCGTGGTGGCGGCGGCCTGCGCCGCTGTCCTGGTCGTGGTGGCGACCGCCGTGCTGGCCGTGGTCGGCGTCGCCGACCTCCGGCAGCGGGCAGCCCTCGCCGCTGACCTGGCCGCGCTGGCCGCGGCCGACCGGGCGCTGCTCGGACCGGACGCGGCGTGCGGATCGGCGGCGGTGGTCGCCGCGGCCAACGGCGCTCGGCTCACGCGGTGCCACGTGGCGGCCGACGGGGTCGCCGACCTCACCGTGGTGGTGTCCCTCACCGGCGCCGCCCCGGTCACGGTGGCGGTGCGATCCCGCGCAGGACCACCGTGAGCAGCCGGACGGCACCGCGCTTGTGGAGCGGGTCGTTGCCGTTGCCGCACTTCGGCGACTGCACGCAGGACGGACAGCCGCTCTCGCACTCGCACGCGGCGATGGCGTCACGGGTGGCGGTCAGCCACTCCCGGGCCGCGTGGAAGCCGCGCTCCGCGAAGCCGGCGCCTCCCGGGTGTCCGTCGTGCACGAAGATCGTCGGCAGCAGGGTGTCCGGGTGCAGCGCGGTCGACACACCGCCGATGTCCCAGCGGTCGCAGGTCGCGAACAGCGGCAGCATCCCGATGGCCGCGTGCTCGGCGGCGTGCAGGGCGCCCGGGAGGATCTCCGGTGTCAGCCGCGCCTCGTCCACCTGGTCCTCGGTGAGTGTCCACCACACGGCGCGGGTGCGCAGCACCCGCGGGGGCATGTCGAGTTTGATCTCTCCGAGGATCTCGCCGGTGACGGGCCGGCGCCGCAGATAGGAGACGACCTGGTTGGTCACTTCCACCGAACCCAGGTACATCCGGCTCGCACCCCACTGCTCGGTGAGGTCGGTGTCGAGCACGGCGATCTCACTGACGTCGCGCGCCGAGGTCGTCCACGGGGGCGCCGCTGCCTCGACCAGCGCGGTGTGGTCGCCGAGATCCAGGCTCCGCACCACGAAGCTGGTGCCGCGGTGCAGGTGGACGGCGCCCTCGTGCACGGTGGTGTGCGCCGCGGCCGTGTCCACCGTGCCGAGCAGCCGGCCGGTCGACTCCTCGACCACCTGCACCTGGGGCCCGCCCTCGCCCCGGATGTCGGCCAGATCGCTGGGCCGGTCCCGTCGGGTCCAGTACCAGGCGGCTCCCCGCCGGCGCAGCAGGCCGCGGGCGGTCAGCTTCGGGGCGAGCTCCCGCGCGGCGTCGTCGAACACCGAGAAGTCCGCTTCGGTCAGCGGCAGTTCGTCCGCGGCGGCGCAGAGGTGCGGGGCGAGGACGTAGGGGTTGCCCGGGTCCAGCACGGTGGCCTCCACCGGCTGCCGGAACAACGCCTCGGGGTGGTGCACCAGATAGGTGTCCAGCGGGTCGTCGCGGGCGACAAGGACGGCGAGGGCTCCCTGGCCCGCCCGTCCCGCGCGCCCCGCCTGCTGCCAGAGCGAGGCGCGGGTCCCGGGGAAGCCGGCGATCAGTACCGCGTCCAGCCCGGCGATGTCGACACCCAGCTCCAGCGCGTTGGTCGCCGCGAGGCCGAGCAGCTCGCCGCTGTGGAGGGCGCGTTCGAGCGCGCGCCGCTCCTCGGGGAGATAACCGCCGCGATAGGAGGAGACCGCCTCGCCGCGCCGGCGGTCCAACCGCTCCCGGGCGATGAGCGCGATCAGCTCCGCGGCCCGCCGGGAGCGGACGAACGCGACGGTGCGGGCCTCCTCCGCGACGAGGTCACAGAGCAGCTCCGCCGCCTCGGCCGTCGCCGACCGCCGCACGGGCGCCCCACGCTCGCCCTTCGCCTCGGTCAGCGGCGGTTCCCACAGGGCGAAGGCCAGCTCGCCCCGCGGCGATCCGTCGTCGGTGACCGCCCCGACCTCCACCCCGGTGAGTCGGGAGGCTCCCGGGCCGGGCTCGGCCGCGGTGGCGGAGGCCAGCAGGAACACGGGGCGGGTGCCGTGGTGGGCGCAGAGCCGGCGGAGCCGCCGCAGCACCTGTGCGACGTGGGAGCCGAAGACACCCCGGTAGACGTGGCTCTCGTCGATCACCACGTACCGGAGTCCGCGCAGGAAGGAGGACCAGCGCCGATGGCCCGGGAGCAGCCCGCGGTGGAGCATGTCCGGGTTGGTCAGCAGCAGGTTGGCGTAGCGCCGCGCCCAGGCTCTGGCCTCGGCCGGGGTGTCGCCGTCGTAGACGGCGTGCCGGACCGCCGTCCCCAGCGGTGCGGCCAGTTCCTTCACCGCGCGCGCCTGGTCCGCGGCGAGCGCCTTGGTGGGTGCGAGGTAGAGGGCGGTGGGAGCCCGGCCGTCGACGGGAGGACCGAGCAGGGCGTGCAGTACCGGTGCCAGATAGGTGAGGGACTTGCCGGAGGCCGTCCCGGTGGCGACGATGACCGACTCCCCGGCCAGCGCCCGCTCCAGGGCCTCCGCCTGGTGGCTGTAGGGCCGGTCGACGCCCTGCGCCCGGACGGCGGCGACGACGTCGGGGTGAAGCCGGTGGGGCCAGGGGGAATAACGTGCCGCACGAGCGGGCAGGTGCTCCGTGTGGGTGACACGACCGGAACGGTCGCCCGCTGATTCGAGGCGTGCCAGCATGGCCCGGGGTGATCGACGGGTCGTTGGCGGGTCCGGGGTCGGCGGGGCCGGTTCGTACTGCATCGACACCGAGTCTGTCACCGGTCCGGCGGACAATGACCATAAGTCGTCGTCCCCGGCCCTGGGTAAATGATTGAATGCACTGGCGGCAATCGGTTCGCCGCTCCGCCGAGGGGTGGGGGCGTCCCGGGGCAACCGCCCATGAGCAAGGTGCTGGAGGATCTGTGGACCTGTCCCTGTCGACTCGTACCGTCGGCGACCGCACCGTCGTCGAGGTTGGCGGCGAAATTGACGTCTACACCGCCCCGAAGCTGCGCGAGCAGCTCGTGGAGCTGGTGAACGAGGGCAACCACCATTTGGTGGTGGACATGGAGCGTGTCGACTTCCTCGACTCCACCGGGCTGGGTGTCCTGGTCGGTGGGCTGAAGCGGGTGCGTGCCCAGGAGGGTTCGCTGCGCCTGGTCTGCAACCAGGAGCGCATCCTCAAGATCTTCCGGATCACGGGGCTGACCAAGGTCTTCCCGATCCACGACTCGGTCGACGAGGCCGTCGCGGCCTCCGACTGACCGGTGTGACCGGCCCTCGGGCCGGTGCGGGCGACTCGCGCGGCCGGTGTTGCCGCGCGAGTTCGTGCGCCCGCGCGTCGTTCGCAAGCCAACCGCACCACACCACACCACCGTGCTCCTCGCTCACGGTCGGCGCACCCGCCGACCGCAGCGCCGCGACGCGGTGAGCGAGGGGACAGCCATGGCCACTGTCGATCTGCGCTTCAGCGCGTCGCCCGAGCACGTGCGCACCGCTCGGCTGGTAGCCGCCGCCGTGGCCCGTCGTGCCGGTGTCGACGAGTCCGTGCTCGACGAACTGCGTCTCGCCGTGGGTGAGGCGTGCACCCGCGCCGTGGGGCTCCACAAGTTGCACGGCCTGCGGACGCCGGTGCGGGTCAGCCTGACCGAGGGCGAGAAGACCTTCTCCATCGAGGTCGGTGACGACGCACCGGGGTCGGTGCCGCAGCAGCGGGACGGTGACGACGACGCGGGCGAGGAGACGGACGAGCTCGGGCTCGCCGTCATCAGCGGCCTCGTGGACGACCTGGAGGTCGCCGCCGACGCCGAGGGCGGCCGCATCAGGATGAGCTGGCCGGCCGCGGCCGCCGTCTGACCCACCGCCGCACCTGCAGTTTCGGCCCCCGCCGCCGGTCTCCCCGGTACGGGGGCCGACGTCTGCCCGGAGCCGTTTCGCGCCGTTCGGGCGAGCAGGGGCGAGCGGGGACAGCGAGCCCGCCGGTCTTCCCGGCCGTGCTGCCGCTGCGCTGTCGCACCGTGCCTGGCGCCGGCCGGCGCGGTGCGGGCGCCGCCCGCGCGACGCGGTC
>NZ_JAAVJC010000035.1 GCF_012033785.1 Streptomyces bohaiensis | reverse complement strand
CGATGAGCTGGGCGACGGTGACGATGACGATGAGCGCCAGGATGATGACGAGCATGAAGTCGGTCTCGGAGCGGCGGTAGCCGTAGTTGAGGGCGATGGTGCCGAGGCCGCCGCCGCCCCGCCGCCGCGCCCCGCGCACCTCGGGCCGCCGATGCCGGAACAGAACGGCGCCGTGATGTCCCTGGCGGATCGTCAGGTGGCCCCGGCGCCCGTCGCCGTGGCCGCCGGATCCGTGCACCACGAGCCGGCCGCGGCGCCCGAGCAGCAGGCTCCCGACGCGCCGGCCCCGAGCGCACACGCCCCGGCGGAGGAGTCCCCGCCGGCCGTGCCGGTCGCGTCCGACGGGTTCACGGAACAGGCGCCGCTCGCGCCGCCGGCAGCCGGGCCCGCCCCGGAGGTGACCGCCGTCCCGGAGTCCGCCGTCCCGGAGCAGGCCGCCCCGGAGCCGGCTCCTTCGGAACCCGCCGCCCCGGAGGCAGCCGTAGCCGAACACCCCGCCGCGCCCGAGCCCGTGGCGCCCGCGCCCGCGCCGCCGCTCGGCCAGGAGGCAGCCGAGGCCGTCCCGCCGGCCGTCGATCCCGAGGCGCCCGAGGGCGCCTCCGTGTGGCCGACGCCGGCGACCGGCGAGGAGGCGCCGCCGGTGAACCAGCCGGCCGGTGCGCCCTCGTCCGAGCCGGGGCGGTAACGGAGCACCGGCGCCGTCACCTCCCGCAGCGCCACCGCCTGTCGCAGCAGCACCTGCCGCGGCACCACCGCCGGTCGCGCCACGGCCAGGGGCGTCAGGGGCCCCCGAGGAGTCCCCGGCGGCCCGGGCGTCGGAGGGGCCAGATGTGCCCGGGACGCCGGGGGCGCCCGGGGCGCCCTGGGTTCGGCCGGCGGCCGGACCGCATCCGCCGGGCGATGAACTCTCGGGCCTGGCGGCGGCGTTGCGGGCCGCAGCCGCAGGGGACGACCGGGTGGCCACCGCCCTGCTGACACGCTTCGACCGACTGGTGGGACGCCGTGTCCGGTCCGTGGAAGCGGCGCTCGCCTGGGACCGTGCCCTGCTGCGGCTCCGCGAGAACGGCTCAGCGAACCCGTGGTGCCACGAACGGCTGGTGTCGCAGGCCCGGTTGATCGTCGCCGAGAAGACGCATCGCCTGCTGGAGTCGCACCGCTGGGCGCAGGAGCAGCAGGCGAGGCTGCTCCAGGAGCTGTCCACGGCGCTCGCCGCCGTCACCGACCGGCCGGAGCTGGTCGCGACGCTGGAGCGACGGCTTCCCGAACTGGCCGTGCCGACCGTCCGGTTGCTGCCACCCGGAGCGGCGCCCACCACGAATGACCTGCCGTCCGACCGCCGGTGGACGGTGGTCGCGGAGCCCCTTCACGTCGGCCCCGAGCGGCTCGGCCACGCCCTGTTCGAGCTGGACGGCGACCTGCCGTCCGCCGAGCGGCAGGGGGCGCTGCTCCGCGCGCTCGGCGACCAGATCAGCGCGACGCTGCGCGGGGTCGCGCTCTTCGAGGAGCTGCGGCTGGCGCGTGACGCGGCCGAACGCACCAGCCGGGCGCAGACCCGGCTGCTGGACGACGCCACGAGCCGGCTGCGCGCCCCCGCCGCCGAGATCCTGCGGCTGACGCGGCCCGGCGAACCGGCGCAGGAAGCCGCCCTCCGCCTGCTGCGACGCGTCGAGGACCTGGTCACGCTCTCCCGGGCGGACCCGCGCGGACTGGAGCTGGACCGGCGGCTGCTGGATGTGGGCCCGCTGCTCCAGGAGGACGACGGGGCACAGCACCGGCCGGGCGGCCTCGCCCGCCCTGAGGCACCGCCGCCTGCCGGCGCCGCCCCTCCCCCGACGGATCACGCCTCGGCGGAGCGCGTCCCCGCCCCGGACCGGCTCCCGGTCGTCGTCGCCGACGCCGCGCAGTTGCGGCAGCTGCTCGCGCTGCTGCGCGGCGCGGCCCGCGCGGCGGAGACCGCCGAGCCCGTCCCGGCACCCGCCTTCACCGCGACGGTCGACCCGCCGCACCTCGTCGTCCGGCTCCCGGCCCCGGGGCTCCGCGCCCGCCCGGCGGACGAACGACCGTCCGACGAACAGCGCGCGCAGCGGCAGCCGGCGGCCACGGCGGGACCGGCCGGTGCGCCGTCCGCGACCATGACCACGCCCGCCGCACCGACCGCTCCGACCGCGACCCCGGCCGCGACGGCGGAGACCCCGGAGGTCCACACGGCGCGGGAGGCCCGGAGGCCACCGGAGTCGCGCGACACGGCTGCGACGGTCGACGGCGCGGCCGGGTGGGCGGCGGCACGGCGGATCGCGGTCCTCCACGGAGGCGACCTCACACTCCGACGGGGCACGGTGGAGCTGTGGTTGCCGCTGCCCACCCCCGCCGGGGCACTGGCCGCCCCGCGCCCGTCGACCGGCCCGCTGCTCGCCGTGGCGGACGCCTCGGCGCCGCCACCCGAAGCCGGTACCCTCGCCGCCCGCCTGGGGCAGGGCGTGCGCACCGCGCCCGGGCAACGCGGCGTCGCCCCGGAAGCGGGCGAGGCCCCGGGCTCGGGCGGGGCTCCGAGGTCGGGCGAGTCTCCGGGGCCGGGCGTCGCCCCGCCGGGCGAGGCCCCGGCCCTGCCGGCGGCGGTGCTCTGGGACACGGCCGACGCCGGGCCCCGCGCCTGGTCCCTCGCCCGGCGGCTGCACGACGACCCCGCGCTGCGCCACACCCCGTTCCTGCTGTACGGGGCGCGGGCCGCCGGCCACCCCGACCTGACGGCGGCGGTCACGGCGCTGCGCCCGGCGGAGCTGCGGCCCCCGGCAGTGGTCGCCGGCGGCGGCCGCCAGGATCGGGACCGGCTGCGGCGGCTGCTGGACGAGGTGCTCCCGGGGCGCACCGTGCGGACCGCGCCGGACGGCGCCGCGGCGTTGGCGATGCTCGCCGACGAGAAGGGCCAGGGGCCGCCCAGCCTGCTGGTCGTGGCGCGGGAGCTGCCCGACATGGAGGGGTTCGACCTGGTGGACCGGGCGGTCGAACTGACCGGCGCCGTGGGGGTACCGGTGCTCGTGCACAGCGGGGTCGGCTTCACCCCGGCGGATGTGCGGCGGGCCGAACCCCACCCGGGGGCCGTGTTGTTGGGGCACGGTGTGCTGGACGATCGGGAGCTGGCCGGACTGCTCAGCGCCCTGGCGTCCCGGCCGGGCCGTGCGGCGGCGCCGGTGCGGGCGGCCGTCGCACATCTGGAGGGCAACTACCCGCATCGGGTGACGCGTTGGCAGGTGGCGCGTGCCGCGGGGGTCACCGAGGACCATCTGGGGCGGCTCTTCCACCGCGAGCTCGGGCTGACGCTGTGGGACTACCTGACGCGGCTGCGGGTGCGGCACGCCCGGCGGTTGCTGCGGCAGAGCGACGACAGCGTCCCGGCGGTGGGCCGTGCCGTCGGGTTCCACGACCGCGCCCACTTCACGCGGGTCTTCCGCCGCCGGACCGGCGTCAGTCCGCACGCCTACCGCAGGGGCGAGGCGCACGCGGGCGGCGAGGAACCGGGCCCCGGGGCGGCGCTCCGGCCGTCACCCGGCGCGCGCGTACTCCACGAGCTGGACGCCGGAGTCGAAGCTCTGCGTGGACACCGGCCGGAACTCCGCGGCGGCGTACGGGACGTCCCCGAAGAGCGGGATGCCGGCGCCGAAGACCACCGGGCTGCGCTTGAGGATCAGCCGGTCGATCTCCGGGAGCAGTGAGCCGGCGAGCCGGCCGCCGCCGCAGAGGTAGATGCCCGCCCCGTCCTCCTGCTTCAGCTCTCGGACGGTCGCCAGCGCGTCAGCGGTGTAGGTGACGCCCTGCGGCGCCGCGTCCCGACGGCTGGTGGCGACGTACTCCCGCAGGTGCGCGTACGGTCGCTCGATGCCCACGTCGAGGGCGACGCGGTAGCTGTTCCATCCCTGGATGACCGTGTCGAAGCGGTCGCCGCGGGGCTCGACACCGAGCGCGGCGGCAACGTGCGCGGGCAGGGCGTCGGCGAACTCGCCGAGTTGGACGTCCATGTGGTCGCCGACGATCGGGAACGCGTCGTACGTCCCGTCCGGCGCCGCGATGTAGCCGTCGATCGACGTGGCAACGTAGTAGACCAGTTCTCGCATGGCCGCCCTCCCCGAGTCCGAAACACCGACCGGCGGACCGTAGCAGCAGTACCTCACGGTCACCCTCGCCCATCGGCCCACACTGCGAAGATCTCGAAAAGATCAACTTTTCACCGTAAGCACAGACACCACAACCAACGGTAACTTAACGTCCTGGGTGAACACGTTACGTGGATGAGCCGCGTACGGTCAGGGAGGGGTTGGGATGCACAACAGCAAGAAGCTGGGCACCATACTTGGCGGCTTGGCGATCGTCATGCTGGCAAGCGCCGTGCCCGCCCACGCGGAGGGCAGCTGGAGCTCAAGCATGAACGGCGTCCGCACTGGATTCGACTCCCGCACGTGGACTGACAACAACAGTGACAACGTCAGCACGAGGATCGCGCTGTCTGGGTGCAGCAACGGTGGGACGGGCGCACCCGTTACCAACACGCAGCTTCAGCTCACGCGTCAGACCGCCTGGTACCAGCCCGACGAGAACCGAGGCCGCTACACCTTCCACTGCAGCAGCTCGGATGCGAACGCGTTCGGCCGTCAGCCAGCGGGCAACTACCACTTCACCGTCACACGGATTCAGGGCAGCACCACAGGCTTCTACCTGAGCGTCCGCTCGGTAGCCGTGCAGTACTGATGCAATAGGTCTACGGTCCGTTTCTAGCGAAGGTTCACAGCTGTTGTCTGTCGAGTTCGAGTCCTGCACACATAGGTACCGTCGTGGTCCCCTCGTTCTTGACAGACTCAGCTTCGCCTTCCCCGCCGGGCGCACGGTGCTGCTCGGGCCGAACGGCGCGGGCAAGTCCACGGTGCTGGCGCTGGCCGCCTCCGCGCTGCGTCCGAGCGCCGGTTCGGTGCGGTTCGGCGCTCTCGACCCGGCGGTCCGGTCCCAACTGCGGTCCTACCGAAGGGATGTCGGCTGGCTGCCGCAGCAGGTGACGGCGGTGCCCGGCATGACGTGCCGGGAGCAGGTCGCGTACGCGGGCTGGCTGAAGGGCATGGCGCGCGGCGAGGCGTGGACGGGGGCCGTCCCGGCGCTGGACCGCGTCGGGCTCGCCAAGAAGGCCGACCAGCAGGCCAGTTCACTCTCGGGCGGCCAGCTGCGGCGGGTGGGCGTCGCGCAGACGCTGGTGCACGCGGCACGGCTGGTGCTGATGGACGAGCCCACCGCCGGGCTGGACCCGGCGCAGCGCACCGCGTTCCGCCGGACCGTCGAGCGGCTGTCGGAGGTGGCCGACGTGATCGTCTCCACCCATCAGACCGAGGACCTGTGGGAGGTCTACGACCACGTCGTCGTCCTCGCCGGGGGCACCGTCCGGTTCCTCGGCACCGTGGACGCGTTCCGCGCGCTCGCCCCGCCGGGCGCCGCCGCCGGCCGAGAGGCCGAGGCGGCCTACGCGGCGGTGCTCGGGGACGGTGAGGAGTGATGGTCTTCCGGCTTCACCTCCGCGCCAACGCCGCGTTCGCGGCGGCCGGGCCGCTGCTCGTGGTGGTGCTGCTGTACGTGTTCGCGGAGGAAGTGGGCGGCGGGCCGGACGGTTACTGGGTCGCCGGTACCGCGAAGGCCGTCTCGGCGCTGATGTTCATCGCGCCGGTGGTCGCCGCGTGCGCCGCCTGGGAGGCGGGGCGGTTGCGGCGTGCGGGCGTCGCGGGCGGCGCCCCGGTGCGCGGCGGGTTCCGCATCGCCATGGCGTCGCTCTCCCCGGTGCTGGCACTGGGGTTGCTGGCGCTGCTCGTCTCCCTGGTCGGCGTGCGGGTGGGGATGGCGGCGGCGCCGGGGTGGCCGGAGCCGACGATCCTGGCAGCAGCCGTGGTGACGCTGTGCGGGTGGCTCGCCGTCGGGTACGCGCTCGGCGTGTGGCTGCCGCCCGCCGCGTCCGTGCCTCTGGCGCTCGTCGGCGGCTACCTGTGGCAGGTGTACCCGCCGGCGCTGGAACCGCTGTGGCTGCGGCACCTCACCCAGCCCGCGCGGGGCTGCTGCACCAGCGCCGACGCGGTGGCCGCCGGTGGGCTGTCCGGCCCGGCGCTGGCCGCCGTCGCGCTGGCGGGAACGGCCGTCGCCGCCGCCGCGCTGTCGCGCCGGGCACCGCGCCGGGGAGCGCCGGGTGGGGCGCGGTCGGTGCTGGTGACGGCCGTGGCGCTGCTTGTCGCCTCGGCCACCGGGGTGGCTGCGGTGCGGGCGGTGTCCGGGCTCGGCCCGGACGCCGTGGCGGCACGGTCGGCCGACGAACTGGTCTGCGCCGACGCGGGCGCCGCGACGCGGGTGTGCGTCTGGCCGGAGCACGAGCGGCGGCTGGACGAGACCGTCGAGGTGGTGCGGACCGCCGTCGCCGGCCTGGCCCCGGTCGGCATCGCACCGCCGGCGCTGGTCACCGAACTCCCGCACCAGGCAGCTCAGTACGAGCCGGCAGCGGGCGGCGAGGACGGCGCTGTGACGGGCGGCGCCGTGACGGACGGCGCCGCGACGGACGACAGCGCCTCGGGCGGCACCCCGCCGTCCACCGGCTCGCCGGACCAGTGGACGATCACCGTCCGCGCGGCAACCTCGTTCACCACGGACGACATCCGCGCCGGCCTCGCGGCCGACCTCGCCGGAGCGCTGCTCGACGGCGGCAGCCGCACACCGGCGGCCGACTGCCCCGCCGACCCGGCGGACGCCGCCGACCAGGGTTTCCAGGCCGCGAACCACCTCTTCGCCTGGCTCGCCGTCCGCGCCGGGACGGAACCGCAGGAAGCACGCGACCGGTTCGACCCGCAGCTGTGGACAGCGGTCGGGGCGGCCCTGGACGGCGACGACGCCGCGCAGGCCGCCTGGTTCCGCGCCACGCTCGACCGTGCGGGGTGCGCGCCGCGATGACCTGGTGGTCCCGTACCCGGCGACTGCCGCTGCTCGCCGCCTGCCTGGTCGCCTGCTGGCTGCTGGTCGTGCCGTTCGCGGACGCGTCCCTGCCCGTACCGCAGTTGGGCGGTGCCACCGCGGCCGACGTACCGCTGCTGCTCTTCGCGCCGCTGCTGCCGGTGGTGGCGCTGATCGTCTGCTGCGGCGGAGCACCGGCGCACGAGGCGACCACCGTGCGCCGCGTCGGTGCCCGCGACGCCGCGCTGGCAGCAGCACTCCCGGCGGCCACCGCCGTCGTGGTGGGGGTGGCGGTGCTCGCAGGGTTCGGGGCCGGTGACGGCAGTGGGGGTTCGCCGCTCTGGTCCGTGGTGCGCAACCTCGGCGCCTACACCGGTCTGGCGCTGCTCGCCCGCGCGGAGTTCGGCCACCACGCGGCGACCCTGCTGCCCACCCTGACGGCGCTGACCGTGGCGGTCTTCGGCTACGGCCCGGAGCAGCGGGCCCACTGGTGGGCCTGGCCCGCAGCCGAACCCGCCGACCCGCTGGCCTGGGCCGGCTCGGCCGCCCTCCTGACCCTCGGCCTCGCCCGCACGGTCAGCCGCGACCGCCCCGCCCCCCGCTGAGCCAGCGGGACACGGCAGCGCTCCGGGCCCACGGGCGCTGCCGTCAGGAGTGGAAGCGCCTGCCCGGCACCGTGGCGGTGAAGCGACTCCATACCTCGGGCGAGAAGGAGATCATCGGCCCCGCGCCCGCATGCTTCGTGTCGCGCACGAGCACTGCCGGTTGGTTGTCCGCCACCTCGACGCAGCTGTTGTCGCCAGAGCCGGTGTAGCTGCTGGTACGCCAGTTGGGCTGGCAGGACTCACTCACGCGTGCCCTCCTCCATTGAGACTGCGGAAACCGAAGCCCCCCTTGCGCGCTTACGCCACGCCAGGGGGGCAGACGACGGCGCGGCTGTTCGGCCCGAACCTCAACGGCTTGAGCTTTCGCGCTGCGCAGCGGTGAAGTGCCCCCAGGCCCCCGGTGAGAAAGAGATCATCGGCCCCGCGCCGGCGTGCTTCGTGTCGCGCACGAGGACCGACGGATGGTCGTCCGCGACCTCGACGCAGTTGTTGTCACCGTTCCCGCTGTAGCTGCTCGTGCGCCAGTTGGGCTGGGCGGTGTTCACGTTGAGTGCTCCTTCACTGCTTCGCGGATGGCTTCCGCTGACGCCTCTTGGTCCAGCGCTCTAGCCTGAAGACGATCGAAGAGGATGTCTTGGCGGGTCACGCTCTCTTGCTCTTCGACCAGGATGCCGGAGTAGTTGCCCTCCGTGTAGGCGTAGCGGTCCCCGTCAGGCAACTGACCGATCGAGATGGACCCGCTCAGAGCTGCGGCGTCAGCCTTGTGAAACGGCAGGACTTGGACGTGGACCCGCGGTCGCTGTGCCATCCGCAAGACATGCTCCAGTTGCTCGCGCATGACTTCGCGCGAGCCGACCACCTGCCTCAGCGCTGCTTCGCCCAGAACCACCCACAGCCACGGGGGCGATCCCCCATCCAACGCCTCTTGCCTGGCCATTCGCGGAGCAAGACGTTCGTCAATCTCGAACTCTGAGTAGACCTGAGCGGCTTCCATCAGCGCTCGGGCGTAGCCGGGCGTCTGGAGCAAGCCGGGGATCAAGTGGGCGAACTCGTAGATGAGGCGGGCCTTGCCTTGGAGAGCGAGGAAGCGGGCGGACCAGCTCGGGTAGGGCTGCTTGCTGATCAGGTGCCACAGCTCCTCCAGCTCCTCGTCGATGTCCAGCACCTGTTCGATCTGCTTCATCATCTTGAACGTCGGCGGATCAGTGGCCAGTTCGATCTGCGCCACGCGGTTCGGGGAGGTGAAGAGCGTCCCCGCGAGCTGGCTCTGCGTGAGCCCCTTGCGCTCCCGAGCCCGCCGGACCTTGGCCCCGAGCAGTGCCGCCACTGAGCCTCGCGGGTTGAGTTCCTTGCCCTTGCCTGCCACCGGTGCCCCCTGCGTGCAGTGTGCGGGCTTTCTTCAAGACCGCACGGATTGAAGCCGTCACCCCTGGCGATCACCCAGTCGCTCAGGGAAACCTTGATGGCACAAGAAGCTACCTGCTGGCGGGCACTGCCGTGCGCGCTTTGCGAAGTTTGCACCTGTTGATGAGGGTTGTAGCCCAGGTGAGAGAGCTGGTCAGGGACAGGAAGGAGTGCCATGTACGGCCTGGCACTGAAAGTCGCCACCGAACGAACGACAGCGGCAGTTGCTGCCGCGTCGAACGCGAAGCGGTGATCGGTGGACGACCGCCCGCCCGGAGCGGTGCCGGACGACGCCACGAGCCCCGCCGGGGAGCTGCGCCGCCGCATCGCGGCGCTGTCCCGGGCGATCGACGAGCACTTGGCGGTGCTGGAACGTCATCGCGGCACCGTGCCTCCGTCGACCGAGAGCGACCGAACTGGTTCGCCCGAGGGCGAGGAGACATGACCTCCGGCGCTTCGCTCGACGGCATCTGGTGCGAGGTGGTCGCACGGAGTCCGGAGGCCGGTGGTGAGTGGTACCTCGGCGGGCACTGGGCGGACTGCGCGCCCGAGGCCATGGCCTGGTTGCGGCGCCAGGCGCTGCGGCTCGCGGATGCGCTGGAGCCCACTCCCGTGGCGTCGCCGTTCCCCATCTGGACGCTCACACCGGTGAGCAGCGGTGACGGGTCGCCCGCCCAGGTATTCCGCGACTGGGCAGATGACCACGCATTCCAGCAGGTGCAGCGTGCCGCGCTCGCCGCCGGGCGCCCGATCAGCACCAACGCCCGCGGACCGGACCGCGTCGACGGCTGCGGCGAGGTGGACGTCCTGTACTCGCTCTCGGCCCGCCCGATCCTCCGCCGGCGGCTCGCACCCCTGCCCGCTCCGGCCGCAGTCGGCCCCACGCCACCCCGCCTGATTGCTACACCCCGCCACCACCGCGCACAGGAGACGACGCAACCCGTGTACGAGGACATCAGCTTCACCAACTCCGACCGCGAGGCCGCCGAGGAAGCCGCCCGCGAACTGTTCAACCACATCAAGCACCTCGGGGTCCGGCTGGACGACATCGACGTCATCGACCCGTGCGACGGCTGCCGCCGCCGTGACTACCGCATCCAGCTCGGCCACCTCACCCACGAAGAGGTGACCGTGCTCAACAGCGCGCTCGACAGACGGCGTTCGCGCACCGAGGACGACGGCTGCGGCGACGGTCCGGCAACATAACCGCGCTGCGAGCGGCACCAGCCGTGCGGGCACGCAGCCTCCGGCTGACTGCGGACGAGATCCGTATCGGCGACCTGGTCACCTTCGGCGGGACGGCACTGGCCGTCACGTTCCGGGAGCATCGCGGCGGGGTCGTCCGCCTGGAACTCGGCACAGTCGCCCGGGTCACGCTCGCCCCCGCTGTCGCCGTGACCGTCACCCGGCCGAACCGGCACCTCCCCGGCCAGCCACGCCCCGCGCTCCCGGGCCGACGCCGCGCGGCAGACGCCCCGGCCGGACGCGCCGACCGGGGACGTACGGGCGGCCCGTGACGCCACCGCTCCCGTGCGGCCGGAGCGCCGGGGCCGGGGCGAGGGCGAATCGCTCGCCGGTGGCTGGTGGCGGTGGCGCGGGGCGCGGGGCGCCGGAAAAGCGGCGGCCGACGGCCGGGGCGCACGGCTACGGTGTCGGCATGACCCACGACCCCGCGCCCCTCGGCGACCCGGCCGAACTGCCCCGCGCCGAGTTCGCGTTCCCCGGCCCGCTGCGCGACAAGCTGGTGGCGGCGATCCTCGACGGCTCCAAAACGGCGACGACCGGGCTGCTGCTCGACTACGAGCACGAGGGCGAGCCGCTGCCGGAGGTGGGTGCCCGGTCCGTGGTGGTCGACTCGGCGGACCGGCCCGTCGCCGTCATCGAGATCACCGACGTACGCATCGTGCCCCTGGGCGACGTGGACCTCGCCCACGCCGTGGACGAGGGAGAAGGCGACACCACCGTCGCCGGCTGGCGCGCCGCCCACGAGCGGTTCTGGCACAGCGACGAAATGCGCGCGGCCCTCGACGACCCGACGTTCACCGTGGACGACACCACCCCGGTCGTCCTCGAACGCTTCCACCTCCTCACCGACCTCCGCAGCGAGGCCGACGCACCCTGAACGGCCCCGGCAGGGCGCGCGCTGTGCCATGCGCCCGTGAGCCCTTCGGTCACTAGGCTGGCCGGATGCCGGATCTCGACGAACCCGTCCACGTCGTCGCCGCCGCCCCCGAGTGGGCGGATCAGGGACGAGACCTGGCGCGCGACGTCGGGCGGCTGGTCGAGCAGGAGTCGGCCGCAGCCGTCGTCGCACACATCGGCTCGACGGCTGTCCCCGGGCTGGACGCAAAGCCGATCATCGACCTCCAAGTCGGCTGCCGAAGGAGCGAGGTACCCGCCGTCGTGGCCGCGCTTCGCCGCGCGGGGTACGACCACCTCGGCACCGCCGGTGTTCCAGGCCGGGAGTACCTGCGCACGCGAGGCGAACCGCCGGTCAACGTCCATGTGGTCGAGCGAGACGGCTCGTTGTGGCGCGACAACATCCTCTTCCGCGACTATCTGGCCGCCCACCCCGCATCGGCCAACCGCTACGCCGCCGCCAAGCGGGAAGCAGCCCGGCGCGCCCCGGCGCTCCTCGCCTACTCCGACGCCAAGGCAGCCGTCGTAGCCGACCTCATGGCCGCAGCCCACACCCACGAGGCGACCCGCTGCCCTTCATGCCACGGCAGGCAGTGATCGCCCGAGTGGTGAGTTCTGCCGGGCGCGAGCTGCGTGACCTCACGAGCGGGCAGACCTCGGCTCGACACGACCGGGCCGGGCCGGGCCGGCGATTTTGACGTCGCCGCGCCCCTGGAGGCCGCGTGGTTACGGGTGCCGAAGGAAAGCGCAACCGAGAACGTCACCCCAGGCTGTGGCGTCCGGGGTCGCACTCCCCCGTGAGGGGTTCCAATCAGCTCACCATCTGTCTCGCGGGGGTGCCCCACTCATCGCCGCCTGGCCCGATCTCATGGCAGCATGAACGTCCGAGAAGGCGGCGGCAAGTTCCAAGGAGATCAAGTGGGCCCGACTGAACCCCCGTTGATCCAGCGATTCAGGTCCTGGCTCGAGCCGGCGCCTTCGGCGGAGGATGCTGCTCGAGAGCGGTTCTTCACGGACGGCCTGGTCGTCCTCGACACGAACATCCTACTGAGTCTGTACGAGTACACCGAGTCTGCTCGCGAGGACGTGTTCACGGCGCTGGAGGCCGTATCGGAGCGGCTCTGGATGCCGCATCAGGTGGGCCTGGAGTTCGTACGTGGACGGCGAGGCACCCTGGAGTCACGCAAGGCCGCTCTCGACACCTCCGCCAAGGAGGTCAATCAGCACCTGACGAAGGCGGTGGCGTCGGTCATCGCAGCACGCAACGTCGTGGTCCGACAGCTTGCTAAGTACGGGGCAGCACTCGATGTTGGTGACGAACTGACGAAGGTTATCAGCGATGCTTCGGTGAAAGATCTACTGCTGAAGAATCGCGAACTACTCAAAGCGCACCTCGAGGGACTCAAGTCACAGCACGGGCTACCGCAGGGCCTCGCCGGACCCAATGACCCCGTTCTCCTCCGCGTTGCTCACATGTACGGCGACCGCATCGGCACTCAACCCAATGACTCCGTTCTGCGAGCACGAATCGAAGAAGCTGTAGACTTTCGGTTTCCGAATGAAATTCCCCCCGGCTACCGGGATTTCGGCAAGGAAACCCCCATGAAGGCAGCCGGTGATTTTCTTCTCTGGGAAGAAGTCATCGAACACGCGCAGAGCCTCCCGACTGGGTCCCGCATCCTCTTCGTCTCGAACGACACAAAGGAAGACTGGTATGAGAGCAGGAAGGGCTCCGGCGACACACAGCGGCCATGGCCCATGCTATTTGACGAAGTACGCAAGCGAACCGGCACGGAACTTCGCATCGAAACCCCCTCTCTTTTCTACGCCGGAATCAAGCAGTTTCTCCACACCGGTCTCGACGCGAATACGTACGAAGAAATCGAGCGAATTTCGTCAGCCCAGGACATCCCGGTCGGCGAGGATGAGGGGACCAGTCTCGTCACTGTGCATAGCGCGACCCACCTGGCGCCGCCTCGAGGCCTCGCCACCGAAGCATCCCGTGCTATTGGGCTCACCACGACAGGGACGCAGGCTGCGCTGAAGTCGTCGGCGCCATCGTTCCGTATCTTCCAGTGGTGGATCATCGGTGTCACCGCACAGCTGGGACGCCGAGAGGCATCGGCCTCCGAGGTCAAGATTGATATCGCTGCTGCGGTTCGAGGTGACAAGCCCACGCACGGCCAGTGGGAACCTGCGACCAGGCTCAGGCCAGGAGACTGGGTCCACCGTGAATCCTGCTGGATCGCGTCCTGGTTCATCCGGCTCCTCCACGAGCTGCCGAGGTCCGACCACGACGTCCTCCGAAGCCTCGCCGCGCAGCAGGCCGAGGCGAACCGATCGGATTCTGACTAGACCGGCCCGCAGCCGCAGGCCGCCCGAAGAGACCCGGCGCACGTACCCACCCAGCAATCCGCCGCGCTCTACTGCAGAGCAACGCGCCGAAGAGGAGCTATGGAGAACGAGGAAGCCTACGCCGCCTGGAACCGCCACAAACCAAATACCGAGTTCGCGGTGAGGCAACTGGCGGACTTGCTGGGCGCGACCGATGAGTCAGCCGAAGCGATCTTCAGCGCCTACCTGTTCGCAAAAAAGGACTTGGCTCGCTCGATGCAAGAACTGCTTCGCGCCACGCTACCGCCGTCCCGTCCCGCATTCGAAGAACTGCGTTCGCGCGTGAGCGAATCTCTGCAGGAGCGCTTTGGCCAGCAGATCCCCGCGAAATACTTGGCGGTCCCGTACGACTCCGTTGCCTGCCAGGATCTCTTCGGAATCCTGCGCGAAAACCTGGGAAAGCCAGTGGATACGGCCGTCCTGCGCGCCATCAATACGGATGACGTCCACACTGAACGCCGCATTCGCGAACTACGTGAGCTTGGCCTCCGTATCGATTCGGTGAAGAACAACGGGGTTGGCGGCTATCGACTGTCATCGCTGAAGCTCGACCACACCCAGCTGCCGAAGTTTGTCACCAAAGCGATCAAGAATTCTTCCCTACCTGAAGAAGAGAAGAATAATCTGATCTCTACTCCCGCCGCATGACCTGAGCTGACGCGTGGGAAACTCCCGCGCGTCAGCTGATCTTGGAGCGGCGCTGGGTGAAGAGATCGTGGCGCCGATGGTCTTCTTGCCCGGTGAACCCCTTGAACTCACCGATCCTGTATGCGGCGGCGCCGTTGGAGCGCGCAACGGTCATAATCTCGAAGTCGTGCTTGAGGTGATTGAGGTGCCGCTCCACTGAAGGTTGGTCCATGACAGTTCCCGCAACCGAGAGCTTGGCGATAATCTGGTCGACTGAAAGTGCTCGAGTACTGCCGCGCAACAGCTTGTACACGGGATCAGTGACGATATCCGCGGTCTCGACTAGGGCTTGAGGTACGCCGCGCTTCGTCAGTGCTTGGTAGAGAGAATCTCCGAGCTTCTTGGCGACTGGAGGCGGGAAGGCATTTCCGATCTGGCGATACACGCTGGTCTTCCGGCCGTGGAACCGCCAACGGAAGTCGTCAGCCCCCTCGGGGACTTCCCTATCCGCGTCCTGCCAGCCTTGAATGCGGGCGACCATGGCCGTGGTCAACTTCGGGCGCGGCCGACCTTCGATGACAGGCGGCCCGGCAGCAGGTGGCGCTTCGTTTGCGACGCCCATGGCGTCGACGCCCTTCTCAGCCCATGCGCGCTTCGCGCGCGTGGGCCCCAGGTCGGCTCCGCCGTGCTTCTTCGACCCTCCAACGATGGTGGGCGCAATGCCGGTGGCACCGTCGGCCCACTCTCGAGCCCCCGTCCAGCCGTTCTCCGACATGAGGTCTACCAGCAGCTCGCCTACAGACTTGGCGCCGCCGGGCTCAGGCTCCGGCCACCGGAAGTACGGCGCGTACTCCTCCTTGAGTGCGACCAGGACGAAGCGCGGACGCAGCTGGGAGACGCCGAAGTCGTCTGCCTGGAGAAGCTTCCAGTCTGCGATGTACCCGTGCTCTTTGAGCCGGTCAAGGACATGCTGGCGGTAGCCCGCGAAGCGGTTGGCGCTGAGCCCGCGCACGTTCTCGAGCAGCAGGGCTTTCGGCTGCACCTTTCCGCAGAGCTCGATCGCCCAGGCAAAGAGATCGCGCTCGTCGCTCGACCCGAGCTGTCTGCCCGCGATACTGAAGGGAGGGCACGGAACTCCGCCCGCGAGGAGGTCAAGGTCCTCAGCATCAACGGCCGGGTTCCAGACAGCAGGGTCCGCAACGTCGCCAACCTTGACAGAGTCGCGTGCCTCGTCCTCGCTGTACCCGAGGAACTCAACAAGGTTGCGACGCAGTGTCTCGGCAGCCTTGTCATCGAGCTCAATGGCTAGGCGGTGACGGAAGCCTGCCCGCTCCAGGCCCAGGGTCTGGCCGCCCGCACCCGCGCAGATCTCGACCACCTCAAGCGGCTTCTCAGGCCCGACAGCCGACATAGCGATCTCCCTCCAGCACGCCAGGCTCTCCAGCGCAGAAGCGGCGGTACTCCCCCAGCCGCTCAGACGCACAGATAGGCATCCGACAGCACAGGCTCCGCGCCAGCACCATAGTCGCAGGTGGCGGCCAACGGGGGCTCATCAGCCTCTCCGAACCGTGCAAGAGCAGGGAGTACACCTGGCGCCAGTGGCGGCTTCCAGCAGGATCACCCGACGTGAGGGGGGGCGTCACGAGTGCTGATCACGAGTCCAGCGTCCTCAGGACTTCCGCCTGCGTTGCTGCGGGGAGGCGCCGGTAGGAGTTCCATGCCCGCTCGAGCGCAGTCGAGCCGCGCCTGCCCCGCTCCGCCCATCGGACCAGCCGCCGCTGATCTGCGGGGTCCAGACCCTTGATCTCAGCGAGGGTTTCGTCGGCACAGGCTGCCCGCCCGCCGCCGGCGCGGCAGCGCTTGCACTCCGTGACCAAGTGCTCTTCCTCGCGGCCGTCGGAGCGAACAAGGGCGCGCCGGGTGACCGAAAGCACTGCCGTCTGGTTCGAGTCATCAAGGTAGGCTTCTGCGCTGCCAATACCGCACACCGTGCACATGTAGTCGTCGCGAGCGAGTACGGCCTGGATCTGCTTAGCCGTGATCGTCTTCCCGGGCGCAGCCGCCCGGCGGGCAACCGGGTCCCACACAGCCGCCCCCGCCTTCACGAAACGCTGGTCCTCCGCCGTGAGCGAGGCGTCCTCGGTATTTGTGTGGATGACCCAGCCGTAGGACCGGAGGTCGCGGATCCGACGGTCCGCCTGGGCGACGCCGGGAAACGCCTCGCGCACCTCTTCCTTTGTGAAGGTGTTGCCCTCACCGACCGCCTGGACGAGCCAGAGCGCGCCCCTGATCATGGTGCCACCCTTGAAGTTACGGTCGTCCCAGGCGGGGAGGGCCACGTCTACTCCGTTCCTCGGGCCGCCAGATGTGCAAGTCTGCTTGATAGCCAGCCCCGTTGTCAGTGGAGCCTGCCATTATTCCTGACGAGTGCGTACCCGTGCTTGCCCGCTGAAGAGAGGTCTGGCTATGGCTGTGAAGTTCGGTGTTCCGCCCGAGGGCGAGCGGATCCGGTCCATGGTCGAGGAGCGGCTGAAGCAGGCCATGGCGGAGAACGGCGCCAAGGTCACCGTGGAGTGGCGCGGTGAGCAGAAGCACCTGAGCGTGATCTCCATGCCGGTGGACCTCCTGTACTTCAATCCCGACACCCACCGCATCCGCGCGCAGCGCACACTGGACCCCGAGCAGAACCGGGTGCTCGAAGGGGAGCCCTGGAGCGAGCTCGCGCAGGACTACCTCGCCCTCCTCCTCAGCCGCAACCCTGCAAACCCGACGCAGACGGACCCCGACTTTACGGCGCTGCAGGACGAGCTGGACGACTTCGGGCAGAAGGAGCCCGGCATCATCAGCCCCGACGGCATCCTCGTCGACGGGAACACCCGCTGCGCGGCCCTCCGAAAGCTCGGAATCAAGAACATCCGCGTGGGGGTCCTGCCTGCGGACACGTCGCGGCGGGACATCAACAACGTCGAGCTCGCCCTCCAGCTGCGGAAGGACAAGCGGCGCGAGTACTCCTACATCAACCGCCTGATCGCCATCGAGGAGGAGCTGGCCAACGGGCGCCGACCGGAGGACGTGGCTCGGGACTTCAACATCAAGACCACGACGCTCCGCCAGGACCGGTGGGTCTACCAACTGGTCAGTGATGCCATCGACCGCAGCAAGGACCCCGCCAGCGGCGTCGGGCTGCGACTGGTCGACTTCGAGGACCACCAGGAGAAGCTCCGCGAACTGCAGCGCGACTACACCAAGCTCGCGAAGACAGACCAGGATGCAGCCGAGCAGCTGAAAGAGTCCCGGCTCGCGATGGTCGTCCTGAACTACCCGAAGACCTCGGTCCGCCTCGCTGAAGCCGACTTCCACACCCGCTTCCTCGACGAGCGGCTGCCGGACGATCTCCGACCTGCCGCGCAGGAGTCCGCCGCAGTGTCCATCCCCGGCCTGCCGGGCGTCGCGGTCCAGGACGGCACCTCGGTCGTGAACGCGACGCGGGCCCTCACCGACGACCTCCTGAGGGCGAAGGCTGCGACCCTCGCCGCCGACAAACTCACCCCCTCGGAAGTGACGCAGGCCGTTGCGAAGATCAAGTCGGCCCGCGGCACGTTCGACGTTGCTGTGAAGATGGCCGGCCAGAACGCGCAACTGCAGAAGCGGAAGATCGCGGTACCCGAGCGGCTGACGGACGCCGCCGACTACGTGAACCAGTGCGCGGCGGAGTTCGCCGAGGCGAAGGCGAAGCGCGCCTTGGACGAGGACTCCTTCGACGATGCTCTGCTCACCCTCCGGGCGAGTCTCGCGCGGCTGGCCAAGCAGGCGGGCCGCACATTCAGCTCGCCGGGTGACGGCGTCGAGTGGCTGCTCAACGCCACCCGGGAGAGCTGATGGAACTGCCCGCCTCCGCAGCGAGCCTCGAGATCGGCTTCGGCGACAGCGTGGCGACGGCTCGCTTGAGGGCCGGCTCCGGGCACGAGGCAGACCTGCGCCGTCTCGCCCTGCGCTTCCGCAGCAGTGTGCAGCGTTCTCCCGCGAGCATGGAAGTCGACCTCGACGACCTCCTGACGAACCTCGCGGCGCTTGCGGCATGGCCTGCGCAGTCCAGCGTCGCCTGGGACCCGCAACTGGCCGCGCTCGCGACGGACTCCGCAGCAGATGCCCAGACGGTGTCCGACCGTCTCGACCCGGCGGCCGGAGGAGCCGGAGAGGTGCAGGAGGACGAGCTTGCCGACCTGCTCGGCCCCGAGTGGATTGCCGACCTGACCTCCTTCCAGCGCCGGGACATCGCCAAGCTCCTCTCGCTGCGCCACGGAGCCAACTTCTCCGTCCCCGGGGCCGGCAAGACGCGCGTCGGACTCGCTGTGTTCCAGTCGCTGCGCGCGGCCAAGGGCGTCGAGCGCCTGCTGATCGTCGGTCCGAAGTCCTGCTACGAATCGTGGCAGTACGAGAACGCGCAGTGCCTCAGCGAGCCTCTGCGCGTGGAGGTGCTGTCCCGATACACCGATCCGGCAGCCGATGTGATCATCGTGAACTACGAGCGCCTCAGCCAGTCCGTCGAAGAGCTCGGCCACTGGCTGAGCGCCCGGCCCTCCATGCTGCTGCTCGACGAGGCGCACAGGATGAAGCTCGGCGCCGAGGGGAAGTACGGGGCAGCCTGCCTCGCCCTCGGCCCGCGGGCCCGCCACCGGTTGATCCTGACCGGTACCCCGGCTCCCAACGGTGTCAAGGACATCGAGAACCTCTTCGGCTTCGTGTGGCCCGGGTACGGGCGCCAGAAGGTGACGCAGGCCGTGGCTGGCGGCGACCTCGCCAAAGCCAGCCAAGTGCTGCGCCCGCTGTTCACCCGCACGACCAAGCACGAACTGGGGCTGCCCCCCGTGACGACGACCCTCCGCAGGCTTCCGATGCCCCCGCTCCACCAGGAGGTGTACGAAGCCCTGATCGGCCGGTTCTCGGCCCGGGCCGCCGGATCGGAAAGCGACTTTCAGGCCCTCGGCAAGATCATCGTCTACATGCTGATGGCGGCCACCAGCCCCGCTCTGCTCGCTGTCGGCACAACTCGCTACGAACCGCTGAACTACCAGGTCCCGCCCCTGGCCGTGCCCGAGGGCAGCCCACTCTTCGACCTCATGAGGGACCTCCCCAGCTACGAGATGTCCCCGAAGTATCGCGAAGTCCTCGCCATCGTCGCGAATAACGCAGCTCAGGGCCGCAAGACCCTGGTGTGGTCCACGTTCATCCGCAGCCTGAACACGCTGAAGAGAGTCCTCAGGGAGTTCCGGCCGGCCATGGTCCACGGAGGCACGGAGGACCGCGAAGCCGAGATCGAGCGCTTCCGGAAGGACCCCGACTGCATGGTGCTGCTGTCGAACCCGGCCACGCTCGGCGAGGGCATCAGCCTGCACCACGACTGCCACGACGCGGTCTACGTCGACCGTGACTTCGCCGCCGGTCGGTTCTTGCAGAGCCTCGACCGGATCCACCGCCTCGGGCTCGCGCCCGAAGTGGAGACCCGCATCACCGTGCTCGCCTCCGAAGGGAGCATCGACGAGGTCGTCGAGCAGCGGCTGAGCGACAAGCTGCTCTTCATGGGTCGCATCCTCGACGACCCCGCAGTTCAGGAGCTCGCAGACCTCGACGCGGAGCCGACCGTCGGCGGCGGCCTCGACCAGAGGGACCTGCAGGCGCTGATGGGCCACCTCCGTGCCCGTCCCGCCTAGCCCTGTCCTGCGCGCCGCCCTGCGGTGGCTGGAACGGCTCCCGGCCTCCAGCCCCGCACGGTGCCGCGCCCTGTTCACCAACCACACCGACTACAGCGACCTCACTCCCACGCAGTACGAAGCGGCCTACGCGTGGCTCGGCGAGAACAGCCTGCTCGGAGACCCGGACAGCAGCGCCGCGGCGGAGGAGCGCGTCTTTCGTGCCGCACTGGCCTCCAGCGGCGCGCCGTGGCTCCAAGACGCAGACGTCCTAGTGCGTGGACCGGGGGAGCTCCCCGAGGACGCTCTGCGAGCGGCGGAGGCTCTGCGCCTTTCCGAGCGCAAGGCGTACGAGCAGGTCCGTGCCGTCTTCGGCAAGGTGGATACAGAGGCACGAGCTCTCATCGGCAGCGCCGGTGAACTTGCCCTCGTCGCCCTCCTCACCGAGAGTCTTGATGCCCGCATCGAACATGTCGCCGCTTACTCCGACGGCTTCGGATACGACATTGCCGTCCACGCGAGACGGCACCCGCTGCACATCGAGGTCAAGAGCACGGTGCGCCGCGGGAGGTCGGCCTTCTACCTGTCCCGCCACGAGTACGAGACCATGCGCCGCGACGCTGCATGGCAACTCGTGACGGTGCAACTGACAGAGGGGCACACGATTGCCGCCATCGCTTCCATCTCTTCCGAATGGATTAACAGCCAAGTGCCTCGTGACGTCGGCCCCTTCGGATATTGGGAAGCGTGTCGGATCGATGTGCCATCGGACGCGATCGTCCACGGTATCCCGCGACTCACCCCCCTGCTCGGGACCGGGGCGGCCGGAGCGGTTCTTCGAGGCGGTGCGAGCAGCTGACGGCAGACCGTGCAGCGCTCCGACCTTTTGCAAGTGCACTCCCGCAGGTGGACCGCGAGGTCCACCGGCGGGACTCGCTCGGCTTCTCCGATCCAGACACCCGGATAGTCGGGCGCAGGCAGGACGCCCTGGATAGCCCGGCTGCCCTTCGAGCGCGGTACCGCGAGGTCCAAAGGGGGGCGACAGGCAGCGCGACGCAACCGTCGCCGAACGCCATTGGGGGGGGCACTCTCGGTGGTCACGGAAGCGTCGCCATTGAGGCCGCTGACAGCCGAGTCGAACGGTGCTCGTAGTTCAGCGGTCCATGGTGTACGCGGTCTTCGTCCTGCCCGCTCCATCGCGAGCAACGGATGCGGCTGCCCTCACCTTCGATTCAAGTACCTAGAGCCGGCACCCGGCCTTCGTAGGAGAGCTCAGCTAGGCTACTTTCCTTGCTCGTGTCGCGGTGCTGCGGCATCTCGACGGGATCGCACTGCAGCGCAGACGACCGCGGAGCTTGCATCAGCGGAATCGTGCTCCCAGAACCGGAGTACCAGCCACCCCGCCTCTTCAAGACGTATATCCACATCTCTATCGCGCTGCATGTTCTTCGCGATCTTCTCCCTCCAGTAGTCAGGATTCGTCTTCGGCAGGACAAAGTGCTCCGGGCACCTGTGCCAGAAGCAGCCGTCGACGAAGACTGCAACACGGGTGGGACGGAAGACGAGGTCGGCCGTGCGGCGCATGTTCGGCAACGGCTTGGCAGCGACCCGGTAGCGGAGTCCGGCCGCGTGAACGAGAGAGCGAAGCGCTCGCTCGGGAGAGGTGTCCCTATTCCGGTTCCCGAGCATGCTGCGGCGGTTTGCGGCGGAAGACGCCCAGGATCCGTCCGGTGGAGACCAGTCGCCAGCGGCTGGCTCTTGAGGCAGGTTGTTCATCAGCTCGTAAGTATGGCCGATGGAGCTCCGACCCCGGCATAGTTCGTGTGGTGTCGGCGGGCACGTAGGCCATGCAGTAGGCGGCCTCCGCCAGATCGGCGATTCTCCGGCGGGCCAGAACCCCGTGCTTTCGGCCAGAACGGCGCCAGCGGCGAACCCTACTCAGGTTCAGTCGCAAACTCCTCAGACCAGAGCGCCCTCGCCTCACGAGCAACGCTTCCACTCCTACCCCTGTAGACCAGCGACCAGCTCATCGATTGTGCGGCACGGGGCGCCCAGTGACGGCGGTGTCGAGTCGGGTGGTGGTGAGGGCTTCGGCATCTTCCGCCAAGTTCAGCCGTTCGCACTCCTGACGGCGCCAATGAGCCCCGCCTGTATGCGAAGCCAACCCGCCGTGCCGTGCTAGCCAGGAGCAAGGCGATGTGCCCGGCCCGGCCTGCTTGCGCCTGGTGCAGCAGGCGTCACGACCTTCTTGCCGAGTCAGCAAGGTGGCATGCTGTTCAGGCACGCCGTTCGTACGGTGAAGCCATGACGCACTCACACCAGCCCGGCACCCACACCTCCGACCTGCACCAGCACCAGCACCAGCACCAGCACCAGCACGACGACAGCGGCCAGGCCGAGATCCTCGACCTCGACGCCGAGGTCCTCGCGGAGCACATTGCCGGGATCACCGGCTCGCTGCCGTTGGCCGCCGCGCCACGTCAGATCGTGGACCTCGGATGCGGTACGGGCGCTGGCACCTTCGCTCTGCTGGAGCGGTTCCCGGAGGCGCACGTCACTGCCGTGGACACCTCGACCGGGCATCTGAAGCTGCTCACCGACAGAGCGTGCGCCGAGGGCGTGCAGGACCGCGTGCGGACCGTGCAAGCCGACCTGGACGCCGCCGACTGGCCTGAGCTGGGCGCGCCGGACCTGGTGTGGGCATCCGCCTCGATGCACCACATGGCCGACCCCGCAGACGCGCTCGCCAAGGTCCACGAGCTGCTGCCGCCCGGTGGCCTCTTCGCCGTCGTCGAGTTGGACGGCTTCCCCCGCTTCCTCCCGGCCGACGCACCGGCCGAACGCCCCGGGCTGGAGGAACGCTGTCATCGGGCTACCGACAGCTTCCACGCCGAACACGTCCCCCACCGGGGCGCAGACTGGGGCCCGATGCTCTCGGCCGCCGGATTCACCGTCGAGGACACCCGCACCATCGCGGTGAACATCGAGGGCAACCGCAGCGAAGCCATCGGCCGCTACGCCCTGGGCAGCCTCCAGCGGCTCCGCAACGCGGCAGCGCCGGGCCTGGACCCCGCCGACGTCATCGCGCTCGACGCCCTGCTGGACGCCATGAGCCCGAACAGCATCCTCCGCCGCACCGACCTCGCCGTCCGGACCACGCGCACCGTCTGGGCAGCCCGGAGGCCGTAAGCGTGTACCGGGCGCTGCTCCCTCGTCGGGACCGATGAGGACGAGCGGGGGCCCACAGCGCCGAAGGGATGGCTCTCATTGCCATTCCTCATAGAGGCGACGAAGACACCGAATCTGAAGAAGCACCACTGGATGTTCCGGCTGCCGTCCTCATCGGGAGCGATGAGGACGGCCTCATGCCGGAAGCGCCGCGCTACGAAGCGACGCTACCCCTCGGAGGGGCGATGAGGACCCCATGGTGAAGGTCCAGGTCCGGGAGGGCGTGGCTGGGGTCGGGGGTGGGGCGGTCTTCAGCGGGTGTCCGGTTGTGCTCGGGACCTCAGTGTGGCGCTGAAATCCGGGGCTGGTGCGGGCTCGGTCAGGATGGCATGGGTGGGCGGGTACGGGTGGGGCTTCGGTGGGATTCGGCGGCGCCGGGCGGCCTGCAGCGTCCCGGATCGGTGTCCCAGCGGGGTGGTGTCTCTGCTGTTCAGGGGCAGTCCCGGTGTCCCGGCGTCCCGGAATGGTCGTGGAAGGTGGCGGCTGGGACGGGGGCGGGCGCAGGGTCGGTCCTGTCGAGCTCAGCGCTCGGCGTCCCGACTCCACCTCCCCATCCGAATCCGAACCTGAAAGAGGTAGACGCCATGGCTTCCTCCCTTCCTCGCCGCCCCCGCTTCCGCACTGCCGTCACCGTCGCTGCCGCCGTCGCCGCGCTGGGCGTGACAACGGGGGTCGCCACCGCCGGTGGTGCGTCCAACGATCACCGGACGGGGCCCGCCCCCGCCGGGACGCCCGTCGCGGTCGCAGGCGACTACGACGAGCTGGTGCTGTGCGAGGGGTCCAACACCGACATCGCAGCCGAGCCGTTGGAGCAGCCGCTGAACCGGCTGCTGCTGACCGCGACCAACACCGGTGACACCAGCTGCGTGCTGCTGGAGTACCCGTCGCTGTGGCACGAGGGCGCCCAGGCGGTGCCGCCGGCGTTCGCGGAGTCGCGGCCCGCGTCGCCGGTGGTCCTCGCCCCGGGTGAGTCCGGGTACGCCTCGGTGGCGCTGTCGGCGACGGACGGCAGCGGTGGCGACGGCGCCACGTACGACGCGCTGACCGTCGGGTTCAGCCTGCTCGGCCACGGCTCCTACGGCCAGGGCGTCGATCTCGAACTCCCGGACGACGGGGTGCACATCGACGACACCCTGACCGTCACCCACTGGCAGGACACCGTGGACGACGCCGTCATCTGGTGAGCCGGGCGGCCGGGGTCCGCGCGGAGCGGCCCCGGCCGGGAACGCAGCGGTGCCCGCCACCCCTGGTGGAGGGTGGCGGGCACCGCTTGTGGGGACCGGCCGGCAGGGGCCGGTCCGTGACCCGGGCCGTGGCCGCGGCCCGGGAGTTCACCGCGGGCCGCCCCGTTGCCGGGGCGACCGCGGCGGTCTCGTGCTGCCTGTGCTGCCTGTCGGTCGACTGTCAGTCGTCAGCCGGCAATCGGGGCAGCGCCGTCAGGGCTGCGCCGTCAGGGCTGCGTCTGCCGCTCGTCAGCCGTTGGAGCTGGCGGAGGAGTTGGCCGGGACGGTGAGGGTGGTGCCGTCGGAGAAGGTCACCGTCGTCTCGGTGTCGCCGTAGTTGTGCGCGGCGTAGGTGCGGTTGCCGTCCTTCTCGAAGACCGCGGCGGTCGGGCTGTCGGCCGTCACGTCGAGGTTGGGCGTGCCGACCGTCGCGAGGGTGTTGATCCAGTGGTAGGTGTGCGCGCGGGTCGCACCGGCCTCCGGCTCGTACGCGTTGTTGTCGGCGTCGTACGAGGACTTGGCGGTGTCCGGGTCGGCGAGGGCCTGGAACTGCCACAGCAGGTCGCGCCACTCCTCGAACGGCCCGCCGTTCTGGTCGACGAGGTGGTCGAGGTTGCGGTTGACGGCCTCGGGGTTGGCGGCGAGGTGCAGCGAACCACCGGTCACCGGGAGCACGTTGATGCCGTGGATCTCCTCCGGGTTGGCGGTCCACCAGGTGGAGTACGCGGCGCCGGAGCCCCAGACCATGCCGACGATCGGGTGACCGTAGTTGTCGGGGTAGACCTCCTGGTCCGCGTCGAACCAGTACTGGCGGATGGCCTCGGCCTCGGTGGTCAGCAGGTAGACGCCGAGGTCGCGCAGCTCGTCGTCACCGGTGGCCGAGCCCCACTTGATGAGGCCGACGCTCAGGTTGATCGACTCGGAGGACGACTCCTGGTTGTTGCCGGCGGCGAAGCCCTGGTGGCCGGCGGCCCAGCTGTGGCCCGCGTAGGGGTCGAAGCCCCGCAGGAACGGGTAGCGGTCGTCGTCGCGCGCCGGGTTGGCGGTGTCGCGGATCAGCTCCGTGACCATGCCGCCCCACTCGGACTGCTCGGCCCACTGCGGGTCGAACTGCGCGACGATCGCGGCGGCCATCACGAAGTAGCTGTAGTGGAAGTGGTGGTCGTTGAGCTCGGTGTCGCTGCCGTAGGACGCCGGGTAGCCCGTCAGGGTCGACCAGTCGGAGTCGTAGGAGAACTCGGCCGGGCCGCCGACGGTGAACCACTCCTGGAGGCGGTCCTTGATGAGCGTGAGCAGCTGGTCGCGCGCGCCGTCGTTGCCGGTCTGGTCGGCGAGGGTCACCAGCTGGGCGAGCTTGCCGAGCTGCTTGCCGGTCCAGTAGGTGTCGGTGGCGCCCTCGAACGGGTCGGGCGAGCCGAGGACGTCGGCGATGTAGCCGTCGACCCGGGCGTTGTCGACGCCGTCGCTCTCGGGGAGGGCGGGCAGCACGCCGGGAACGGTCTGGGTGGTGGTGAAGGAGTTGCTCTCGCGGACCTTCATCGCGCCGCGCGGCGAGACGTACTCGTAGTCGAGGAGCGCGTCGTCGGTGTGCAGCCACTGGTGGCGGTAGAGCGCCGAGATGGTGCCGGTCTCGGAGCCCTCGCGGGCCTCGGTCTGGAGCGTGTAGGTCGCGTTGACCTCGCCGGCGTCGGTGTCGTAGTCCCACGCTACCTCGGAGCCGGTGACGAAGCTGAACGCGTACTGCGAGTACGTCTCCAGCGCCTCCCGCTCGGGGAGCAGCGCGACCGAGTAGTAGTCGTTGCCGCCGAGGGAGGCGGTGACGGAGGTGCCGGAGACGTTCCAGTCGCTGCCGGTGGGGGCGAACAGCGCGTAGTGGTTTCCGGCGACGGTCACGCCGAGGACGTTGCCCTCGTCGGCGAAGACCTCGGGGGTGCCGTTGGTGATGATCTCGGCGTCGCCGCCGCTCGTCTCGGCGTAGACGTAGGGCAGGCCGTGGCCGATGGTGGCGCGCAGCTCGCGGTCGTTGTCGGCCCAGTAGGGCGTGACGGTCCAGTCGGACCAGCCGTCGGCCTTGACGTCGGGCGAGTTGAGGCCGGCGACGCTCAGCGTGAGGTCGGCGGTGTGGACGAACTCGTACTGGCGCCCGTCGCCGACGATCGCGTGGTCGGTCGGGTAGCCGACCTGGAGGCCCTCGGCGACGGCCTGGTAGGTGAGCGGGTGGCCGTACATCGGCTGGGAGTACGGGTTGTCCGCGTACCGCTTGAAGACGAGCGAGGACCACCAGTCGTTGGTGGGGACGGGCTCGTCGGCGACCGCGTCGGTGACCGTCGGCAGGACCGGGGTGCCCATGTTGTCGGTGGGGCCCTGCGTGCCGGCCGGGCGGGTGTCGGAGTAGCCGCCGTTGCCGACGGGGACCTCGGCGGCGCCGGCGGACGGGATCACGACGACGCCGGTGACGGCGGCCGCCGTCGCGGCGGCCACGGTCGTCAGTGCGATCCGGCGTCGTCGCCGGGTCACGCGATGCTGGCTCATCTGCTACCTCATGGTGTGGGGGGAGACGGGCACCACCGGAAGCGGTTCCGGCGAACACCGGAAGCGGTTCCGGCGAACGCGAAGCTAGGAGCGCCCGGAGCGGGTGTCAACGGGCCCCGGCGGGTTCCGGGAACGGGACCCGCCCCCCGGGTGCGGCGTTTACCCGCAGGTCGGAGCGGCGACAACCGGCTGTTGTCGGGTACATGCGAGGCCTGGGGAGGCGTCGAGGGATCACCGTCGGCTCAGCCGCGCTTAAGACGCGGTTAAGAACGGACGGTTCGCGGCCGGGGAAGAACCAACGGATGCGCACACCCCGGAAGTTGCCCCGCGAGCCGCCTGCCGGAGGGGTCAGGGGCGGGGCGCCTTGCGGCCGTGGACGGCGGCGTACTCGGCGGCGAGCCAGGGCGCGAGGTCGTCCAGCAGCATGGCCAGGACCGCCGGGTCGCCCGTCGGCGCGCGGCCGGCGGCGGCCGCCGTGCGCATCCGCCCGGCGTGGTCGGGGTGGCGTCGGGCGAAGAGTTCGGCGGAGCGGTCGAGGTCGCTGGTCCAGCCGCCCCAGTCGGGCATGACCAGCGTGAAGCCGGTGCGGACCACGCGGCGGGCGACCAGCCGGGTGAGCGCCCGCCGGTCGGCGTCGGTACGGGCCGCGGCGGCGCGGGCGCGCCAGCCGGGCAGCGCGAGGTGGAGATCGCCGTTGGTCTCGCGGGCGAGGAGCGCGGTGGGCCGGTACGCCGGGAGGTGCGCGGCGAGGTCCTTCCCCAGCAGCGGGGTGCAGAGGCAGGCGACGAAGAAGCCCAGGTCGTGCCGTTCCAGCTCGCTGGTCAGGGTCGCCGCCGAGGCGAGCAGGATGCCGCCGCCGACGACCTGCGGGAACGCGCCGTCGATCGCGGCCTCGACCGCGTCGGCGGCGGCGCGGTCGGCGGGTGCGGGTTCGGCGCGCAGCGCGAGGAGGACGTCCAGGTCGGAGCGGCCGGGGACGGCGGTGCCGCGCGGGATGCTGCCGTAGAGGTAGGCGCTGTGCAGCCGCCCGCGACCGGCGCCGTCACCGCCCGCTCCGCTGCTCCCGCTGCCACCGCCGTCACGGCTGGTCCCGCCGTCGCCACTGCTCGCGCCGTCCGCGGCCGAGCAGGCGCCGTCGGCGGGGCCGAAAGCTGCGGTGAGGTGGGTGCGGAGGGCCGCGACGACCGGCCGGAACGGCGGGGTGACCAGGCCGAGCGCGCCCTCGCGGGCGATGGTGCCGTCCCTGTTCAGTCCCCGGCCGTCCGGTGTCCACTGCTCCATGGGGCCACTCTGCCCCGGGCCACCGGGCGGCGCCGAGCGGTTTTCGCCCCGCCCGGGCCGGGAGACGCCGCCGGGGGCGGAGCACCGGCGGCGTGGGACGGGCGGCCGCGTCTGCGGGACTGCGGGGCCGGCAGCGGCTCGGACGTGGCGCGGGCGTGCGGCGCGCAGCCCCGCGCGGTTCAGTCGGCGACGAGGACGGAGCGGGCCGCACGGTCGCCGATGACCTCGCGCAGCCCGTCGTTGGCGCGGTCCAGCATGCCGACCAGGGCGCGCCCCTCGTCCGGTGCGAGCGAGGAGGTGGTGACGACGGCGAGGTCGTCCCAGATCCGCTCGATGACCGGGACGAGGTCGCGCCCCCGGTCCGTCAGCCGGATGCGGACCTGCCGCCGGTCGCCGGGGACCGGCTCGCGGCTGAAGAGACCGGAGCGCTCCAGCCGGGTCAGGCTGCGGGTCGCCGTCGCGGGTTCGATGCCGAGGCGGGAGGCGAGCGCGGAGATGGACATGCCGCCGTCGGGTTCGGCCTCGGCGAGCAGCCACAGCAGGACGTCCTGGCCGGGGTGCAGGCCCAGTTCGGCCAGCCGCTCGGCCTTGGCGGCCCAGTACAGCTTCGACAGCGTGTTGAGCGCGCTGTGCAGCCTCGTCACGTCCGCTGCGTCCATGGCGTCACCCTAACCAGACGTTTCGGGGCACCCCTGCCGGAGCCCCGCACGGGCGACGGAGCGGAAGCGGCAGGGCGAACCCCCCACCGGAGGCGGGGTGGTGACATGCCGTGTCGATGCATGTCACAGCAGGTCACACGGGGTGCGGGTGGGGTGGGAGGGAGACGCGGGGCGGGGGGGGGGGGGGCGGGCAGACGCGGGGCGCCGGAACGCCCCGCCGTGCGGTGCGTTCCGGCGGGGCGACCGCTGCCCGGCGCGCCCGCGACGCGGTGCGGCCGGTGCCTCCCGGCGCACGGCTGATGCACGGCCGGCGCGGGAGGGTGCGGCTGCCTCAGACCAGATGGGTGACGGTCACCCGGACCGTCGGCGGGACGCCGCCCGCCACCGCCGGGGCGACGGCGGCGGTCACCGCGCGCGCCACGTCCAGCGCGCGGTGTCCGCGCCGCACCGCGACCTGGACGTCGACGTGCCACCGTTCCGGGTCCTGGCGGCGGGAGACCCGCACGCCGTGCGGTCGGGACGGCGGCCGGCCGCCGGACTCCGCGCCGGCCAGCAGCTGTGCGGCGTTGCGGACCAGCCCGGCGAGCCCGGGGCTGAGGAACGCGACGCCGGGCACCTCCTCGGCGGCGCGCGCCGCGCGGTCCGCGACCTCCCGCCAGTCGGACGCACCGGTCGTCATGGGCCCTCCGTCGGGTCGTCGCCGGGCCCGCCCGCCGGCGCGGGGCCGGAGGCGCCGCCGCCCCGGGCGGGGGGCGGTGCCGCCGGCTCGTACATGTCGGTGACGCGGACGTCGACGGCGGCGACGGGCATGCCGAGCGCCTCCTCCGCGACGGACAGCACCCGGTCGCGGACGGCGGCGGCCAGCTCCGGCACCGTCCAGGTGAGCGGCGCGGCGACCTCCATCCGGACGCGGACCGGGCCGCGCGGCGCGCCCCGCCCCAGCAGACCGGTGGAGGCGGCGGGGTCGTCGGGGGTGATGCGGCAGCTGCCGGCGCGGACACCGGGCAGGGTCTCCGCCGCCGCGCGGAAGGTCTTCGTCACGGTCGTCTCACCGACCCAGTGGTCCTCGGTGAGGCCGCCCAGCGGCAGGTTGCGGCCGGGCCGCAGTTCCAGCCGCACCAGGTCCATGACGCGGGCGGCGAACGCCGCGTCGGCGTCGGCCGCCGCGTCCGTGTCGGGCTCGGCGGGGCCGGCCTGCCCGGCGGAGCCGCGTCCGGAGCCCGTGCCGGTGCCGGAGCC
>NZ_JAAVJC010000359.1 GCF_012033785.1 Streptomyces bohaiensis | reverse complement strand
GCCCCGGGCTCCGCCGGGGCCGCGCGGGTGTGTCACGAGCCGGCGCGCCGCTTGTTCCAGACGTCGAAGCCGACTGCCGCCAGCAGCACCAGGCCCTTGATCACCTGCTGCACGTCGGTGCCGATGCCGACCAGTGACATGCCGTTGTTGAGCACGCCCAGCACCAAGCCGCCGATGACGGCCCCGAGTACCTTGCCGACGCCGCCGCTCATCGAGGCGCCGCCGATGAAGGCAGCAGCGATGGCCTCCAGTTCGAACATCAGACCCGCCTGGGGCGTCGCCGCGTTCAACCGGGCGGCGTACAGGCAGCCGGCCAGCGCCGCCAGCATGCCCATGATCACGAAGACCGAGAACGTGACCCGCTTGTCCTTCACGCCCGACAGCTTCGCCGCGGCCTTGTTCCCGCCCAGCGCGTAGACGTGCCGCCCGAACACCGAGTGGCGCATGATGTAGCCCAGCGCGATCAGCAGCGCGCAGAGGATCAGCAGCACCAGCGGCACACCGTGGTAGCTGGCCAGCGTCAGTGTGACCGCCACGACCGCGAGCACGATCGCCGAGCACTTCAGCACCCAGAGGTTGAACGGCAGCGGGTCCAGGTCGAACGACAGCTGCCGCCGACGGTCGCGCCACTGCTGGAGCACCAGCACCACCGCGACGACCAGTCCGATCACGAGCGTCGGATTGTGGTACTGCGTGTACGGCCCCGCCTCGGGGATGAACCCCTGGGCCATCTGCTGGAACCCCTGCGGGAACGGGCTGACCGACTGGCCCTCCAGCACGATCTGGGTGGCGCCCCGGAACAGCAGCATGCCCGCGAGGGTGACGATGAAGGACGGAATGCCCACGTAGGCGATCCAGAATCCCTGCCACGCGCCCGCCAGCGCGCCGATGAGCAGCGCCAGGACCAGCGCCACCACCCACGGCACGTCGTGCCGCACCATCATCACCGCGGCGATCGCGCCGACGAACGCGGCCAGCGACCCCACCGACAGGTCGATGTGGCCACAGATGATCACCATCATCATCCCCATCGCCAGGATGAGGATGTAGCTGTTCTGCTGGATCAGGTTGGAGACGTTGTTGGGCAGCAGCAGCGTCCCGCCCGTCCAGATCTGGAAGAGCAGGACGATCGCGGCCAGCGCGATCAGCATGCCGTACTGCCGCATGTTGTTGCGTACGGCGTCACGCAGCACGTCGAGCGAGGAACGCCCGGAGCCCGGCGTGTCGCCGCTCCGCGTCGTGGTCGGAGTCGTCATGTGGGGTGCCTCAGTTCCTGTCCTGGGTCATGTGGCGCATCAGCACTTCCTGGGTGGCGTCCTCGCGGGCGACCTCACCGGTGAGCCGCCCGGCGGCCATGGTGTAGATGCGGTCGCACATGCCGAGCAGCTCGGGCAGCTCCGAGGAGATGAAGAGGACGGCCTTGCCCTGCGCGGCGAGGTCGCGGACGATGCCGTAGATCTCCGCCTTGGCCCCGATGTCGATGCCCCGGCTGGGCTCGTCGAGGATCAGCACCCCGGGATCGGTGTTGATCCACTTGCTGAGGACGACCTTCTGCTGGTTGCCGCCGCTCAGCCGCTCCACCGGCTCCAGCACCGACGACGTTTTGATCCGCATCGACCGCCGGTACCGCTCGCCGAGCCGGCGCTCCTCGTGCTCGTCCACCACCCCGCGCCGCGCCATCGAACTCAGCGAGGTCAGCGAGATGTTGCGGTGGACGGTGTCGATGAGGTTGAGGCCGTACGTCTTGCGGTCCTCGGTGACGTAGGCGATGCCGTGGGCCACCGCCTCGGGGACGGTGCGGGTGCTCACCTCGCGCCCGTCGACCGCGACCGTCCCGCCGTCGTGCACTCCGTAGCTGCGCCCGAACACGCTCATCGCCAGTTCGGTGCGGCCCGCCCCCATCAGCCCGGCCACACCGACGATCTCGCCGTGCCGGACGGACAGCGAGACGTTGTCCACCACCTTCCGCTGCTGGTCGATGGGGTGCCGCACCGTCCACCCGGTGATCTCCAGCGCCGTACGACCGGCGTTCTCGCCCGCGTACGCCACGGGTTCCGGGAAGCGGTGGTCGAGGTCGCGCCCCACCATGCCGCGGATGATGCGGTCCTCCTCGATCCGCGCCGGTGCGCCCGGTTCCGACCGGACCGTCAGCGTCTCCACGCTGCGCCCGTCCCGCAGAATCGTGACCGTGTCGGCGATGCGCCGGATCTCCTCCAGCTTGTGGGAGATCACGATGCAGGCGATGCCCTGGTCCCGCAGGCCACCGATCAGCCGCAGCAGGTGCGCGCTGTCCTCGTCGTTGAGCGCGGCGGTCGGCTCGTCGAGGATCAGCAGCCGCACCTCCTTGGAGAGCGCCTTGGCGATCTCCACCAGCTGCTGCTTGCCGATCCCGATGTCGGCGACCCGGGTCTGCGGTTGCTCCGGCAGGCCGACACGTTCCAGCAGCTCGGTGGCGTGCCGCATGGTGCGGCCCCAGTCGACGAGACCGCGCCGGGCGTGCTCGTTGCCCAGGAAGATGTTCTCCGCCAGCGACAGGTGCGGCACCAGCGCGAGTTCCTGGTGGATGATCACCACCCCGCGCCGTTCGCTCGCCCGGACGTTGCGGAAGGCGACCTCCTCGCCGTCCAGTTCGATCCGGCCCTCCCAGCTACCCGGCGGGTGCACGCCGCTGACCACCTTCATCAGCGTGGACTTGCCGGCGCCGTTCTCCCCGCAGATCGCGTGCACCTCGCCCGGCGCCACGGTCAGGTCGACGCCGTTGAGGGCCCGCACTCCGGAGAACTCCTTGACGATGCCGCGCATCGTCAGCACCGGGGCGGTCACGACAGCTGCTCCGCGGTGTAGTAACCCTCCTCGACCAGCAGGTCGGTGTTGTCGGCGTCGACACTGACCGGATCGAGCAGGTAGGCCGGCACCACCTTCACGCCGTTGTCGTAGTCGGTGGTGTTGTTGTACTCGGGCTCCTCGTCGTTGAGGAGGGCGTCACCCATCCGGACCGCCTGCTCCGCGAGCTTGCGGGTGTCCTTGAAGACGGTCTGCTGCTGGTGGCCGGCGATGATCGACTTGATGGAGGCCAGCTCGGCGTCCTGGCCGGTGACCACCGGGTACGGACGGGCCTCGGTGCCGTAACCCGCGCTCCGCAGCGCGGAGATGATCCCGATGGAGATGCCGTCGTAGGGCGAGAGCACCGCATCGATCGCGGTGGAGCCGTAGTGGCGGCTGATCAGGTCGTCCATCCGCTTCTGGGCGATGCCGCCGTCCCACTGCTGGGTCGTGGCCTGGTTCATCCGCGTCTGGCCGCTGAGGACCTCCAGTCGGCCGTCCTCGAAGTACGGCTCCAGCACGGTCATCGCACCGTCCCAGAAGTACTTGGTGTTGTTGTCGTCGCTGGACCCGGCGAACAACTCGATGGTCCGGGTCTCGCCGTCGTCCTCGTCCTCGAGCCCCAGCGCCTCGACCAGGTAGGTGGCCTGGAGGCGGCCGACGCGCTCGTTGTCGAACGAGGCGTAGGAGTCGACGTTCTCGGTCCCGAGGATCAGCCGGTCGTAGGAGATGACCCGGGTGCCCGCGTCCTTCGCCCGCTGCAGGACGTCGGTCAGCGCGGAGCCGTCGATGGCGGCCACCACCAGCAGTTGGTGCCCCTTGGTGATCATGTTCTCGATCTGGGCGACCTGGTTCTCCACCTTGTTGTCGCCGTACTGGAGGTCGGTCTCGTACCCGGCGGCCTGGAACTGCTCCGCCATGTTGGAGCCGTCCATGATCCAGCGCTCGGAGGCCTTGGTGGGCATCGCCAGCCCCACGGTGGAGCCCTTGCCCGCGTCGGGTACGTAGCGGCTGCCGCCGCGGGCCTCCTGGCCGCAGGCGGCGAGGAGGCCGACGAGCGCTGCCGCGGTGACCACGGCGAGCGTCGGTGAGTAAGGGGTGCGCGTACGCATGACGTCCGTTCCTTTCCGGCGGCCGGGACGTGCCGCGGGTCGCCTGCACCGCGCCGACCACGGCGAGCAGCGTGAGCAGCCGTTCCTCGGTGCAGTCGGGGTGCCCGCCGGTCCTCACGGA
>NZ_JAAVJC010000358.1 GCF_012033785.1 Streptomyces bohaiensis | reverse complement strand
CGGCCGGCCGCCGCGCACCGGGGCGACGGCAGCCGGCCGTGGACGGCGCCCGCCCGCGCCGCCCGGGGTCAGCGTGAGGCGGAGGCCGACTCGAAGCCGACCCGGTGCAGCTGGCCGGGCAGGTCGTTCACGAGGTACTGCTCACCGTCGGCAGTGGTGCCGAACGCGGTGACCTGGGTCGGGAAGGTACCGATCCGCGCGTTCTGGGAGCCGTCGGCGCTGAGGGCGAAGGCGGTCGAGGAGCAGTAGTCGGTCGCCAGGTACACGCCGTCGGCGATGTCCGCGTACCGCTCGCCCCGGTAGACGTGGCCGCCGACGACCGCACAGCCGTCCACGGAGGTCTGGTAGGTGAAGACCGGGTCGTGGTAGACGACGCCCGACAGGCAGCGGTCCTCGTCGAAGATCTCCAGACCCTCCTTGCACGACCAGCCCAGGTTGGAGCCACCCGCCCAGGCGCCGAGCCGGTTGATCTCCTCCCAGCGCCCCTGGCCGACGTCGGCGACCCACACCGCGTGGGTCACGGGGTCGATCGAGAACCGCCAGGGGTTGCGCAGCCCCGAGACCCAGATCTCGGGCTCCGCCGTGGGGTCGTGGAGATAGGGGTTGTCCCAGGGCACGCAGTACGGCACGGGCCCGCAGGTGGTGCTCACGTCGATGCGCACGATCTTGCCGAGCAGGGTGTCGATGCGCTGGCTGTTGTTGTTCGGGTCGCCGGCGCCGCCGCCGTCCCCGAGGGACCAGTACAGGTACTGGTCCGTCTGGCCGAAGGCGACCTCGCCGCCGTTGTGGTTGGTGTAGTCGGGGTGGTCCTGGCTGATCAGTACCTCGGTGGTGCCGTCGTCCAGGTGGTGGCGTGCGAGGGTGACAGCGCCGTCCGGCTGGGCGGTGTAGGAGAGGTAGACCTCCTGGGTCTCGGCGAAGTCCTTGGCCGTCGCGAGTCCCAGCAGGCCGCGCTCGTTGCCGCTCGCGTTCACCAACGTGCGGATGTCCAGCAGCGGTTGGGCTTCCAGTCCGGTGTCGGGGTGGTAGACGCGCACCGTCCCCGCCTTCTCCGCGATGAGAAGCCGTCCGGTGCCGTCGTCGGGTCCGTCGAGCCCGGTCGGACGACTCAGGCCGAAGCCCACCTGCTCGGTGGTGACGGTCAGATCCTCCAGGACGGGCGCGCCCTCGGCGTCGACGGAGGCGGTCGGCTCCTGCGCCTGGGCGGTGACCGTGCCGTGAGCCAGCGGTGCGGCGGCGAGGGAGAGGGCGAGCAGGGCGCGGAGCGTCCAGCTGCGGCGTCGTGACATGGCGACTCCAACGGGTGTGGGGGTGGTCGAGCCGTCCCGGGGAGGCCGATCGGCTGGACCGGCCCGGCCCCTGGGCAGTCGGGGACGCTAACGCCTGGAGATCGACCGCGCCAGACCCTGGGAGCGCTTCCAGACTTTCCGGTGCGGGTCGTCTTGACGGCTTGGCGCACCGGTTCCACGCTCTATGGGAGCGCTCCCAAGCGTCTCGTGGTCTCCCCGCGCCGTCCGGCTGCCGGCCCCCACCGCGCCGACACCACCGGACCCCCACCGCTGGAAGGAACGAGCTGTGAACCGTCAGAGCCGCACGTCGAACGCCTCGCCACCGCCCCTCATCGGGCCCCGCCCGCATCGCTCACCCCTGCGGACCCGGGTGGTGCTCGGCGCGGCCACCGCCGCCGCGCTCGCCGCCGGACTGCTGTCGGTGCCCGCCGTCGGGGCGGCGGCCGGGCCCCCCTCCGGCGAGGAGGAGGGGCCCGAACTGATCGTCAACGGTGACTTCGCCAACGGCACCGAGGCGTGGTGGTGGACCCCGAACACCGAGGGCGTCGTCTCCGACGGCCGGTTGTGCGTCGACATCCCCGGCGGCACCGCCAACCCCTGGGACGCCATCGTCGGGCAGGCCGGCATCGCGCTGGAGGAGGGGGAGAGCTACGCCCTGCGCTACACGGCCAGTTCCAGCGCCCCGGTGGTCTCCCGGGCCAACGTGATGCTGGCCGAGGAGCCGTACACCAAGGAACTCGCCACCACCGACACGGTCTCGGGGCCGGCGGTCTCCTTCGAGCACGTGTTCACTGTCGGCGCCGACTACGAGGCGGCGCAGTTCTCCGTCGAACTGGGCGGTTCGGCGGAGCCGTTCACGTTCTGCCTCGAAGAGGTGTCACTGCGCGGCGGAGCCGTGCCGCCGGTCTACGAGCCGGACACCGGCTCACCGGTCCGCGTCAACCAGGTGGGCTACCTGACCCACGGCCCCAAGAGCGGCACCGTTGTCACCGACGCACCCAAGGCGCTGCGCTGGGTGCTGCGCGACGCCGACGGGAGGCGGGCCGCGAGCGGGAAGACCGCACCGTTCGGCACCGACCCGACGTCCGGGCAGCACGTCCACCGGTTCTCCTTCGACGCCGTCCAGCGGGAGGGCGAGGGGTGGACGGTCACGGTCGACGGGGAGACCAGCCAGCCGTTCGCCATCGGGGACACGCTCTACTCCGGCCTGCGGACCGACGCGCTGGCGTACTACTACCACAACCGCAGCGGCATCGAGATCGAGGCGGAGCTCGTCGGCGAGGAGTACGCCCGGCCCGCCGGCCACCTCAACGTCGCGCCCAACCGGGGCGACTTCGACGTCCCCTGCCGCCCCGGGGTCTGCGACTACCGGCTCGACGCGCCGGGCGGCTGGTACGACGCGGGGGACCACGGCAAGTACGTCGTCAACGGCGGCATCTCGGTCGCCCAGTTGATGTCCCTGTACGAGCGCACCCTCTGGGCCGACGGAGCCGACGGCGAGGCGCTGGGTGACGGCTCGCTCCGGGTGCCCGAGCAGGGCAACGGGGTTCCCGACATCCTGGACGAGGCGCGCTGGCAGCTCGACTTCCTGCTCGCCATGCAGGTCCCCCAGGGCGAGGAACTGGCGGGCATGGCCCACCACAAGCTGCACGACGCCAACTGGACCGGGCTGCCGCTGCTGCCGCACCGGGATGCCGAGCTCCGGCAGCTGCACGCGCCGTCCACGGCGGCGACCCTCAACCTCGCCGCCGCGGGGGCGCAGGCCGCCCGGCTCTTCGAGCCGTACGACCCCGACTTCGCCGCCGAGGCGCTGACGAGCGCGGTCACCGCCTACGAGGCCGCGCAGCGCCACCCCGACCACTACGCGGACCCGAACGACGGCCAGGGCGGCGGCGCCTACAGCGACGACAACGTCACGGACGAGTTCTACTGGGCGGCCGCCGAACTCTTCGCCACCACCGGTGAGGAGCAGTACCTGGAGGACCTGCGGAACTCCCCGCTGCACGGTGACACCGACGCGGTGTTCCCGCGCGGCGGACTCGCCTGGGCGGCCACCGCCGGGCTGGGCGCGATCACCCTCGCCACCGTCGACACCGCGCTCACCCCCGCGGAGCGGGCCGACATCACGGCGACGCTGCTGGAGGCGGCCGACGGCTACGCGGCCGACTCCGTCTCCGAGGCGTACGGGCTGCCCTTCTCCCAGAACTACGTCTGGGGCTCCAACTCACAGGTGCTGAACAACATGGTGGTGCTCGGCGTCGCCCACGACCTGACCGGGGAGGCCCGGTACGGCGCGGCGGTGCTGCGCGGGCTCGACTACCTGCTGGGCCGCAACCCGCTCAACCAGTCCTACGTCACCGGCTACGGCGAGCGGGACTCCCGCAACCAGCACCACCGGCACTGGGCCCGGCAGCTGAACCCGGCGCTGCCCCACCCGGCGCCCGGCTCGGTCGCGGGCGGTCCCAACGAGGAGCTGCAGGACCCGATCGCCGCCGACCTGCTGGAGGGATGCGCGCCCGCGATGTGCTACATCGACCACATCGAATCCTACGCCACCAACGAGATCACCATCAACTGGAACGCGCCGCTGGCCTGGGTCGCTTCCTTCGTCGACGACCTCGGTGACGGCGCCGGGACGGTGGACGGGGGTGCGCCCGGCCGCTCCTGAGCGCGGCGGCCCCCGGGGGCTGCCCGGACCGTCCGGACCGCGCGCCGGTCCCGGGCGGTCCCGGGCGGTCCCGCCCGCGCCGCGGGCGAGGCGTTCCGGACCGGGACGGAGCGGGGCCGCGGCCCCGGGGGG
>NZ_JAAVJC010000357.1 GCF_012033785.1 Streptomyces bohaiensis | reverse complement strand
CCCCCCGCGCTCCGCCCGGCGGCCGGCGACCACCGCCACCGGGAGCAGGGCGCACGCGGCGAGGAGCGGTCCGTGCGGCATCAGCCACACCAGTGCCAGCCCCGACACCACGACCGCCGCCAGCGGCAGCCGCCGGTCGCGCGGGGTGGCGCGCCAGCGGGCCAGGGCGCCGCCGGCCAGGCCGCGCAGCCCGGCCGCCACAAGGCGGGGGACGGCGGAGGGGGAACCGAGGTCGTCCGGGTTGCGGACCGCCTCGGCCAGCCCGCGGGCACGCGCGGGCAGCGAACGGATCTTCTCCAGCACCGGGGCACCTCCGCCGGGGGGCCGGCCACCGGCGGCAGGGAGCGGCCCCGCTCCCCGCCGCCGATGGGTTCGGACGGGTCAGGGGGCGATGCCGCCGAGGAGGCTGGCGAGGCTGTCGCTACCGGCCTGGATGCTCGGCGCGATCGCCGTGCCGGCGAGATAGAAGCCGAACATGGCGCAGACCGCCGCGTGCAGCGGCTTCATTCCGTCCTTCCGGAAGAAGAGGAACATGATGACTCCGAGAAGGACGACGCCGGAGACGGACAAGATCATGGGGACTCCCGATGTTGCGGCACGCAGGTCACTCTCCGCACCGTAATGCGCACCATCGGTACACAACAGTTGATCCGATCATATGGGTGAACGGTGGGGTGAAAGCCGCGGCACGGCCGGGCGCGGACGCCCTCGGTCCGCCCCGCGTGCCGCACGCCACCCCGCCCGCCGCGGCGCGCGGCGGCCGAGGCACTCCCCGAGGTCGATAGGGTGGGCCCCACCAAGGGGCAAGGAGGAAGAGAGACGATGACGGAGAGCACTGAACCGCTGTCGCCGCGCGCCAGGTTGGCAGTGACGGCGGGTAAGGCAGCGGCAGCCGTGTCCCGGGCAGCGGGCCGCGGCAGCGGGTCGGTGATCGGGGGCAGGGTGGCCCTGAAGCTGGACCCCGACCTGCTCGCCCGTCTGGCCGGGCACCTCGACGTGGTGCTGGTGTCGGCGACGAACGGCAAGACCACGACCACCCGGCTGATCGCCGAGGCGCTGCGCGCCGGCGGCCCGGTGGTCTCCAACGCGCTGGGCGCCAACATGCCCGCGGGCATCACCTCGGCGCTCGCCGGGGGATCCGAGGCGCGCTACGGCGTCATCGAGGTCGACGAGAAGTACCTGGCCGGTGTCGCCCGCGACGTCGAGCCCAAGGTCATCGCGCTGCTCAACCTCTCCCGCGACCAGCTGGACCGCGCCGCCGAGACCCGGATGCTCGCCGAGCACTGGCGCACCGGCCTGGAGGGCTCGAAGGCCGTCATCGTCGCCAACTGCGACGACCCGCTGGTCGTCTGGGCCGCCTCCTCCTCCGCCCACGTGGTGTGGGTGGCCGCGGGTCAGGAGTGGAAGGACGACGCCTGGTCCTGCCCCGCCTGCGGCGGTGTGCTCCAGCGCCCGGACGACGGGTTCGTCTGCGGCGAGTGCGGGTTCGCCCGCCCCGAGCCGACCTGGGTGCTCTCCGGGGACCACGTGCTGGACCCGCACGGTTCGGCCTGGCCGATCCGGCTCCAGCTGCCCGGCCGGGCCAACAAGGCCAACGCCGCCTCCTCCGCGGCCGTCGCCGCGGTCTTCGGCATCGCGCCGCAGATCGCCCTGGAGCGGATGTACTCCGTGGCCGCGGTCGCCGGCCGGTACGACGTGGTCTCCTACCAGGACCGTGAGCTGCGGCTGCTGCTGGCGAAGAACCCGGCCGGCTGGCTGGAGACGTTCTCGCTGATCGACCCGCCGCCCACGCCGGTGGTGCTCTCGGTCAACGCGCGGGGCGCCGACGGCACCGACACCTCCTGGCTGTGGGACGTCGACTACACCCGGCTCGCCGGCCACCCCATCGCCGTGATCGGCGACCGGCGGCTGGACCTGGCGGTCCGGCTGGAGGTGGCCGGACTGGAGTTCACGGTCCACGACACCCTCCAGCAGGCCATCGGCGCGCTGCCCCCGGGCAGGATCGAGCTGATCGCCAACTACACCGCCTTCCAGGACGTCCGCCGCGTCGTCGGCAACTGACCCACTACCACCGAAGGGACGTCAAGCCATGTCCGACACCAGTCTCCGCGTGGTGTGGATCTACCCCGACCTGCTGTCGACCTACGGCGACCAGGGCAACGTGCTCGTCGTGGAGCGCCGCGCCCGCCGGCGCGGGCTCAAGGTCGACCGGATCGACGTGCGGTCCGACCAGCCGATCCCGACCTCGGGCGACATCTACCTGATCGGCGGGGGCGAGGACCGCCCGCAGCGGCTCGCCGCCGAACGGCTCCGGCGGGACGGCGGGCTCCAGCGGGCCGTCAACAACGGCGCCATCGTCTTCTCTGTCTGCGCCGGCTACCAGATCCTGGGCCACGAGTTCGTCAACGACCTCGGCAACCCGGAGCCGGGACTCGGCCTCCTCGACGTCGTCAGCGTCCGCGGCGAGGCCGAGCGGTGCGTCGGCGACGTCCTCGCCGACGTGGACCCGAGCCTCGGTCTCCCGGAGCTGACCGGCTTCGAGAACCACCAGGGCGTCACGCACATCGGCCCCAACGCACGCCCGCTGGCGACCGTCCGGCTCGGCAAGGGCAACGGCATCGGCGACGGCAACGAGGGGGCGTGGAACGACACGGTGTTCGGCACCTACCTCCACGGCCCGGTCCTCGCCCGCAACCCGCTGGTCGCCGACCACCTGCTCAAGCTGGCGCTGGACGTCAACGCCCTGCCGCCGGTGGACGACCGCTGGTACGACGCCCTGCGCGCCGAGCGCATCGCGGCCGCGGCCCAGCCCGCCTGACACCGACGGCCCCGCGCCCCGCGGAATGCCACCGCCCGTGCCCCTTCAGGGGCGCGGGCGGTGGCATTCGCGGCGGCAGCGGGGGCGCTGCCGCCCCCGGGCCGAGCGGCACGCGCGGCGCGATCTATGCTGGTCCGGGCAATCGGTACGGAACGGGAGCGGCCGGATGGGACACGGCGATCACGGTGGCGCGGACCTGCCACCGTTCAGCTACGGACGGGCGTTCGAGATCAGCCCGGACCCGGTCTTCCTGGTCGGGAGCCTCGCGGTCCTGGCGCTCTACCTCTGGGGCGTCGCCCGACTGGTGTCGCGCGGGGACCGCTGGCAGGCGAGCCGCACGACCTCGTTCGTCCTCGGCATCGCCTCGGTGCTCCTGGTCACCTGCACGGCCCTCAACGACTACGGCATGGTGCTGTTCAGCGTCCACATGACGCAGCACATGGTCATCAGCATGCTCTCGCCGATCCTGCTGCTGCTGGGCGCGCCGGTGACGCTGGCCCTGCGGGCGCTGCCCGCCGCACCGCGCGGCCGCACCGGCCCGCGCGAGCTGCTGCGGTCGTTCCTCCACAGCGGCTACGTCCGGGTCATCTCCAGCCCGCTGTTCACCATCCCGATGTTCATCGCCAGCCTCTACGGGCTGTACTTCACCCCGCTCTTCGACTTCCTGATGGAGAGCGCCGCCGGCCACCTGGCGATGATGCTGCACTTCCTCGCGATCGGCCTGGTGTTCTTCTGGCCGATCATGGGAGTGGACCCCGGCCCGCACCGGCCCGGCCACGTCATGCGCATGCTGGAGCTGTTCGCCACCATGCCGTTCCACGCCTTCTTCGGTATCGCGCTGATGATGGGCACCGCGCCGATGATCGCGACCTACGCCGATCCGCCCGCCTCGCTGGGCGTCGACCCGCTCGCCGACCAGACGGCGGCCGGCGGCATCGCCTGGGCCTTCAGCGAGATCCCCACCGTCATCGTGCTGATCGCGCTCGTCATCCAGTGGCACGCCTCCGAGCAGCGCCGGGCGCGCCGCAGCGACCGGGCCGCCGACCGCGACGGCGACCGCGAGCTGGAGGCGTACAACGCCTACCTCGCCTCGCTGCGCACCGGCCCCAGCACCTCGGGCCGGCCGCGGGCGGACCTGCCCGGAACCGACCGCGCCCGGCCGCTCGGCCAGCGCGCCGACCAACGCGGTGCCGGCCACCTCGGGTAGCTCCTCCGCCCGGCGCGGTACATCCAGCACACCCGCATCGACTCCCGCGCCACCCGCGAGGACATGGTCGCCCACGCCCGGGAGGCCGCGCAGTACGGCTTCAACGCGGCGATGGTGCC
>NZ_JAAVJC010000356.1 GCF_012033785.1 Streptomyces bohaiensis | reverse complement strand
GGGAGGGGAGGCGGACGGCGGCCGGGGGCCGGGTCGGTCCGCCGCCGGTCCGCCCGCGGACGTCCGGCCGCCCGAGGGCGGCCCGACGGGCCGGTGAACCAGCCTCGCCGGCTGCCCGTCGCGGGCATCCTCGGCCGAGCTCGCGGCGCGGGGGTGAGTGGCGCGGAATCACCCGACGACCGACGATTCGCGGCACCATGCATGCATCTCGTGGTCGACATCTGGAACTGGTCGCTCATTGGCGAAAGGAAGTCGCGCTAATGCGGTGACTTGCGTTCAGTCGGTCACAGGGCACTGGCACATGCCAACACTCGGAGACATGCGGCGCGTTCTCGCACCGCCCACCGAAGCGCATGACACGAGAGATGAGGGGCCGGTGCCGGACACCATGGACAGCCGATCGCACGCCTCGATGCAGCACCTGCTGCCCGCGCGGCACCGGCAGGACGGCACCTGGCGCTTCACCGTCCCACCGGTGGAGGGTTCCGTCCCCTGGGTGCGGCACGCGGTCCGCGACCTGCTCCGACGGCGCCGCGTGCCCCTCGGCGACGAGCTGATGTTCGCGGTGGAGCTGGTGCTCTCCGAACTGGTGACCAACGGGGTGCGGCACGCCGCGCTCCTGACCCCCCGCGTCGGCGTCGAGGTCACCCTCCAAGACGGCCGGCTACGGCTGGGCGTGGAGGACGGACACCCCTACCGGCCACGTGCGCTGGAGGCGTCGCCCGACCGGCATGAGATCGGCGGGCGGGGACTGCTCCTGGTCAAGGCCGTCGCGCTGGAGGCCGGCGGCGACTGCGGGGTCACCCCCACCGCTGCGGGCGGCAAGGTCGTCTGGGTGACGCTGCCGCTCCGCTGACCCGCCTGTCGGCGGCGCCGCTTGCCGGTGGTCCGGTGATCACCAGCCGCCCGCGCCGCCCGTGACCTCGCGGATCGTCGGGCGCGCCGCGTCCAGCACCGTCATGAACCAGGCCGAGAACGGGTCGTCCGCGTGGCGGCGCACCAGTTCCTCGGCCGTGACCAGTGCCGTCGCGCCGACCTCCTCGGGATCGGGCGCCGGCGGGTTGCCGGTGAGTCCGACGAAGAGGTGGTTGTACTCCTGCTCCACCAGGCCCGAGACGGGGTCCGGGTGGTTGTAGCGCACGGTGCCCGCCTCGCGCAGCAGCGAGGGTGCGGTGCCCAGCTCCTCGGCGGTCCGCCGCACCGCGGCGACGAACGGCGGCTCGCCCGGGTAGGGGTGGCCGCAGCAGGTGTTGGACCACACGCCGGGGGAGTGGTATTTGCCGGCCGCGCGCTGCTGGAGGAGGAGCCGGCCCTCGGTGTCGAGGAGGAAGACCGAGAACGCCCGGTGGAGCCGCCCCGGTGCCTGGTGCGCCGACAGCTTCTCCGCCGTGCCGATGGTGGTGCCGTCCTCGTCGACCAGCTCCAGCAGGATCGGCTCGGGCCCGGCCTGCTCGGGGCCGGCGGTGGTGACGTCGGTTCGCTGGGGCATGGGCGCCTTTCGGGATGTGCACGTCACCCCGGGCGCCGCCCGGGGGACCGGCCCGCCGTGCTGGGGCCTGGCACCAGTGTGCCGTAGCGGACCCCGCGGGCGCGTCACCCGTCCGGGCGCACGCTCGGTCCGCGGTGCGAGAGGCGGGGCCGGCGCGGAGTCAGTGGCAGACGCGCGGCTCGTGGGCGACGTGCCCGTCGGGCTCCAGCTGGAAGGTGCAGTGCTCGACCGCGAAATGGTCTCCCAGGCAGTCCTGGAGGTCGTGCAGCACGCGTTCGTGGCCGACCGCGTCCAGCACCTCCCGGTCCACCACGACGTGCGCCGAGACCACCGGCATGCCGGAGGTGATGGTCCACACGTGCAGGTCGTGCACGTCCGAGACGCCCTCGACGCCCAGGATGTGATCCCGCACCTCGTGGATGTCGACGTCCCGGGGCGCGGACTCCAGCAGCACCTCGACCGCCTCGCGGCCCAGCTTGAAGGTCCGCGGGACGATCATCGCGGCGATGAGCAGGGACGCGACGAGGTCGGCCTGCTGCCATCCGGTGAGGAGGATCACCAGCGCCGAGGCGATCACCGCCACCGAACCGAGGGTGTCGGCGAGCACCTCCAGGAACGCGCCCCGGACGTTGAGGCTCTCCTTCTGGCCCTGCATGAGGAGCAGCAGCGAGACGCAGTTGAGCGCCAGACCCACCACACCGAACACCATGGTGAGGCCGCCCTCGATCTCCGCCGGCTGCTGCATCCGCCGGAACGCCTCGATGACGATGTACCCGCCCACGCCGAGCAGCAGCAGGCAGTTCATCAGCGCTGCGAGGATCTCCAGTCGCGCCATGCCGAAGGTGCGCTTGGCGGCAGCCGGCCGGTTGGCGAAGTGGATGGCGGTCAGCGCCATGCCGATGCCCACGAGGTCGGTGGCGACGTGCCCGGCGTCGGCCAGCAGGGCGAGCGACCCGGTCAGCGCCGCGCCGATCAGCTCCGCGACCAGCAGCACGGTGGCGATGCCGAAGGCGATCCAGAGTTTGCCCCGGTGCGCCGCACCGGCGGTGGCCTGTGCGCCTGTGCCGCCGTGGTGGTGTCCCGCTCCCATGGCGCTCCGCTCCCGTCGTGGTTTCGTCCGCAGGCGTGCGCGGGTGCTCTCGGTCCGGTGGCCGGAGTGCTCCCGGCGCCGGGGTGGCCGCGGCGCCCGCCCCCTCAGTGAACTACGGGTGGGGGGTATACGGCAACGCGGCAGTGAACACCGTTGTCATTGGCTCTGAGCTGGGCTTTTACCGTATCCGGGCCATGCGGCGCCCACCTGCGGCGACACGCCTGCGAAGCCGCCCGCGCGGCCTTGGGGTCGCAGGAGCCGTCACCACTCGGTCGACTGTGCGGGACCTCCCGGCCGTGACCGCGGCGAACCCCCGATGAACCGCGGTGAACGACCGGTCGGGGGATCGGATAACCTCTGCCCTCGTGCCCGCCCGTGGCCCGCCGTGCCCGCGCGGCCGGCGCGGTGCCGCCCCGAGGAGTGAGTTCAGCTGTCGACCGCCATCGTCATCGGACGGCCCGTCGCCGGGTCACCGCTCGACGCCGACCTGCGGGCCCTCGGCTTCACGGTCCGCGCCCCCCAGGACTCAGGCGCCGTGCGGGAGGAGCTCGGCCGGGTGCCGACCGGCGAGCGCATCGCCGTCGTCGACGCCCGCTTCACCGGCCACCGGCAGAGCCTGCGGCTCGCCCTCACCGATCCCCGGTTCCCGGCGGCGGCCGTCCCCGGCGCCCTGGCCGTCGGCCCGGCCGGCCGGGCGGCGCTCACCGCCGCACTCGCCTCGGTCCCCGCCGAGCCGGCGGCGGAGGCCGACACCCCGCTCACCGACCGCCTCGCCGAGGCCGTCGACGCCTCCGGCACGGCCGTCCACCGGCCCGCCCTCGGCGCTCTGGTCGCCGAGGTCCCGGAGTCGGCGACCGCGGCCGAGCGGGCGCGTGCCGCCGTCGCGGCCGTCGACGGCGAGCAGGTCAGACTGGCCGATGCCGTGAAGAGCCGCGACGGGTTCTTCACCACCCACTGCGTCAGCCCCTACTCCCGCTACATCGCCCGCTGGTGCGCCGAGCGGGGACTGACACCGAACCAGGTGACCACCGCCTCGCTGCTCACCGCGCTGGTGGCCGCCGGGTGCGCCGCCACCGGCACGCGCGCCGGGTTCGTCGCCGCGGGCCTGCTGCTGCTCGCCTCCTTCGTGCTCGACTGCGTCGACGGCCAGCTCGCCCGCTACGCCCTGAAGTACTCCACCCTCGGCGCCTGGCTCGACGCCACCTTCGACCGGGCCAAGGAGTACGCCTTCTACGCCGGACTCGCCCTCGGCGCGGCACGCGGCGGCGAGGACGTCTGGGGACTGGCCCTGGCGGCGATGGTGCTCCAGACCGCCCGCCACATCGTCGACTTCTCCTTCAACGAGACCGTGACCGCGCAACCCGGCGCCAGTCGCGCCGCCGCGCTCTCCGGCCGCCTGGACGCCGTCGGCTGGACGGTGTGGGCGCGTCGCATGATCGTGCTGCCGATCGGGGAGCGGTGGGCGCTGATCGCCGTCCTCACCGCGCTGACCACGCCGCGCGTCACGTTCGTGGTGCTGCTGGCCGCCGGCGCGTTCGCCGCCTGCTACACCACCGCCGGCCGGGTGCTGCGCTCCGCGCGTCGCCCGGGCGGAGCGCAGCAC
>NZ_JAAVJC010000355.1 GCF_012033785.1 Streptomyces bohaiensis | reverse complement strand
GCGCGGCGCCGGCGGCCGGCGCCCTCGGCGGGGCCGGCGGCCCGCAGCGTCAGGTGGTCCGGCGGCGTCAGGTGGTCCGGCGGCGGCCCCCGGAGGCGGACGGTGCTGCTCCGGGTCAAGGGTGCTCGGGCGCGGAGCAGCCGCGCGCGGCGGGACTCCGGGCGGTGCGGACCACCGGTCGAACCGTAGGGTCAGTCGGCCTCGCCCGCGAGGGCGCCGAGCACGGCCAGTTCGGCGGGCGTGAGGGAGCCGGGCCGCCGGTGCTCGTGGGCGAAGACGTTCGCCATCCGTTGCAGCACCTCGTTCACCGGCGTCTCGATCCCGTACTCCCGGCCGAGCAGCACGATCTCCCCGTTGAGGTAGTCGGCCTCGATGCTGCCGGTGCCCCGGCTGAGGCTCTGCCACGAGGACCCGCCGCCCGGCTCCGCGCCGGCGACCGGGCGGACCTGCATCCGGTCACCGCGCACGTGCTGCTGCTCCTCCGCCGTCACCGGCTCGATCCCGGCGGCGTCGAGGACGGCGACCGCCTCCGCCCGCGCGCGCCGCAGCAGTTCGGCGGCGCGGGCGTCGCCGCGCAGCACGGTACCGCCGACGGCATCCAGCGCGTTCGCCAGGTTGCTGAGCAGCTTGCCGTACTTCCAGCGCATCACGTCGGCCGGGACCGGCGCCGCGAAGTGCGAGCTCTCCAGGTCGGCCGCGATCCTGCGGGCGGTGTCGTCGGTGCCGGTCGGATAGCGGCCGATGTGCAGCATCCCGGTCAGCGGCGCGCAGTGCGCGACCACGTGCCCGGGGCGCAGGAACTGCGCGGGCAGCCAGACGCACATGCCGTACACGTGGCGGAACCGGCGCAGCGCCATCCGCTCCCCGGCGACGCCGTTCTGCGCGCAGACCAGCGGCAGCAGTTCACCGGCGGTACCGCCGCCCTCGACCGGGCGGGGCGCCCAGGCGTCCAGCGCCGCCACCGCGTCCTGGACCTTGACCGACAGCACCAGGACGTCGTCCGGGCGGAGCGTCACCTCGCGCGGATCGGCGACCGCGGGCACCGGCAGCGTCAGCGCGTCGTCGGGCACCGCGAGGTGCAGCCCCTCCTCGCGCAGCGCCGCGAGATGGTCCCCGCGGGCGACCAGTACGACCTCGTGACCGCCCTGGAAGAGCCGTCCGCCGATGGCCCCGCCGACGGCGCCCGCCCCGATGATGATGTAGCGCATGGGCTCGATCCTGGCACGGATCGAGCCGCCGCTCTCCCCCGGCGCACCCGGCTCGCGGCTCCGCGCCGCCGGGCGGGTGATCCGGCGGGAGGCCGCGACCGCCTTCACCCGTTCGGAGTAGTACCGGACGCGAGCGTCCCGTGGCGGGGCTGCACTGGGAGTGTCGTCGCCGCACGCGTCGGCGGCGGGTGAGGAGGGTTCCCATGAACGCCACCACGGCCCACGGGCACCGGTCCGCCGCGCGGCCCGTGCTGTCCGGTTGGCTCGGCTTCGCCGGCGTCCTGCTGTTCACGCTCGGCCTGATCCACGTGATGAGCGGCCTGGCCGCGCTCTTCAAGGACGACTACTTCCAGGTCGCCTCCGGCAGCCTGCTCGTCTTCAACTACACCGCGTGGGGCTGGATCTGGCTCGCGATCGGGGTCCTGCAGATCGCGGTCGGCGTCGGGGTCCTCTCCGGTTCCCTGGTGGCCCGTGCGGCCGGTGTCGCCCTGGCCGGCCTCGCGTTGATCGGGCAGATCGCCTACCTGGCGGCCTTCCCGTTCTGGTCGCTGATCGGCGTCGGGCTCTGCGTCGCGGTCATCTACGCGCTGGTCGCCCCGCCGGAGAACGCCCGGGGCACCTGACCCGGAGTCGGGCACCCCGCCGCCCGGTCGGCCGCGATCAGTGGTGGAACCCCGGCCGGGGCGCCGCGCCGCACGGGCCGTCCGCCAACTCCGCCACAGCGGACCGGAGGTCCTGCCCGAGCAGCGCGATCTTGTCGAAGCTGATGCCGTGGCGGATCAGGACCCGCTGCACCACCACCTCCTGCCGGTCGGCGGGCAGCGGGTAGGCGGGCACCTGCCACCCCCGCAGCCGCAGCCGCTCCGTCAGGTCGTAGAGCGTGAACGGCGAGCGCTGCGGGTCGGTGAGCGTCCACGCCACCGCGGGCAGCGCGCCCTGCCCGTCGTAGAGCAGCCGGAACCCGTCCATTGCGCGGACCTGCTCCGCCAGCGACCGGGCGGTGCGGGCCGCGGCCTCGTACACCTTGCGGTAGCCCTCGCGGCCGAGCCGCAGGAACGTGTAGTACTGCGCGACGATCTCCCCGCCCGGGCGGGAGAAGTTGAGTGCGAACGTCGGCATGTCCCCGCCGAGGTAGCTCACCCGGAACACCAGCTCCTCGGGGAGCAGCTCCTCGGCCCGCCACACCACCCAGCCGACGCCCAGCGGCGCCATGCCGTACTTGTGACCCGAGGCGTTGATGGAGGCCACGCGCGGCAGCCGGAAGTCCCACTCCACCTCCGGGTGGAGGAACGGCGCGATGAAGCCGCCGCTCGCCGCGTCGACATGGATCGGCACGTCCAGCCCGGTGTCCCGCTCGATCGCGTCCAGCGCCGCGGCGAGTTCGGCCACCGGCTCGTAGTCGCAGGTGTAGGTGACGCCGAGGATCGCGACCACACCGATGGTGTTCTCGTCCACGTGCTCGCGGAGCTGGTGGGGGCGGAGCCCGGTGGCGTCCGGCTCCAACGGCACCTGCCGCAGCTCCACGTCGAAGTAGCGGGCGAACTTCTCCCAGCAGACCTGCACCGGGCCGCAGACCAGGTTGGGCCGGTCGGTCGGCAGCCCGGCCGCCTCCCGGCGCTTGCGCCAGCGCCACTTCAGGGCGAGTCCGCCCAGCATGCCCGCCTCGCTGGAACCGGTGGTGGAGCAGCCGGTCGGGGACTGCGCACCGGGGGCGTTCCACAGGTCGCCGATGATCCGGACGCAGCGCGACTCGATCTCCGCGGTCTGCGGGTACTCGTCCTTGTCGATCATGTTCTTGTCCAGGCAGAGGTCCATCAGCTCGTGGACCTCGGGCTCCGCCCAGGTGGTGCAGAACGTCGCGAGGTTCTGCGAGGAGTTGCCGTCGAGGGCGAGCTCGTCGCGGATGAGCGCGTGGACGGCGCGCGCCGGGGAGGTGTCCTCGGGCATCCGGAACCGCGGGAGGCGCTGCTCGGAGATGGCGAGGGCGTAGGCGTCCTCGTAGGGGGTGTCGGAGTCGTCCCCGATCCGGTGCAGAACCACGGCTGCCGCTCCCGTCCTCGCCTTCGGCGGCGGTCCGCTCGCCGCTCACCGTCGGAGAGTGATGGTGCGCGGCCGGCGGCGCGGGCGGCGGCGGGGCGCGCCGACGGCGGGCGCAATGCGCCCGGTCGGTGGATGGGGACGGCACGGCGATGCTCGGGCGCGGCGGCGAGCGCCCCGGCCCGGTCAGCGAGCCGCAAGCGCCGGGCACGGAGGGACGAGCGCTCCCGGACGGCGGGCGCGGACGGGGCGGCCGGGGGCCGGAGCCGGTGGGATCAGCCGGCGAGGTCGGTGATGACCTCGGCGTTCGGGAGGGCCGCCAGCGCGGCGCCGGGGAGGATCAGCTTGCCGCGCCGGGCGCCGCTGCCGACGAGGACGTGCGGCGTCGCGGTGACGCGCGCGTCGACAAGGAGCGGCCAGTGCTCCGGCAGGCCGACGGGGGTGATGCCGCCGTACTCCATGCCGGTGGCGGTGACGGCCTCCTCCATCGGGGCGAAGGACGCCTTGCGGGCGCCGAGGTGCTTGCGGACGGCCCGGTTGACGTCGAGCCTGGTCGTCGCCAGCACGACGCAGGCGGCGAGGGTCACCTCCTGCCCGCGCTTGGCGGCGACCACCACGCAGTTGGCCGACACCTCGGGACGGACGTCGTACGCCTCGCAGAAGACGGCGGTGTCGGCGTGGGCGGGGTCGCTGTCGACCAGCAGCACCCCGTCGACCGGGCCGGCCGCCACGGGCCAGGCGGCCAGTGCGGCGGCGACCGGCGCGGGCAGGTCGGCCCGGTGGGACACCGCCGGTCCGGCGGAGTCGAAGGTGCCGAACGGGGTCGGGGTCGCGTCGCTCATGGGCCGAGCGTACGCGCGGGCCGCGCTTGCTCCGTCCGGCGTCCACCGACCGGCCCCCGGCGCCCGTCCCCGGCCGTGCCGACTGGCGCGGGCCGGCTCGCGCGGCGGGCGCCCGAGCCC
>NZ_JAAVJC010000354.1 GCF_012033785.1 Streptomyces bohaiensis | reverse complement strand
GCGGAGCCCGAGCCGCTCGCCGACGGCCTGGCGGTCGCCATCGCCACCGGCGCCCGGGTGCCGGCCGCGACCTCCGCGGTGCTGCGCAGCGAACGCGGGCGGGTCAGCGCCGGGCAGCTGCGGGGCCGCAACCCCGAGCCCGGCGCGGACATCCGGCCGCGCGGTCAGGAGTGCCGCTCCGGGACCGAGCTGCTCCCGGCGGGTACGGCCGTCACGCCGGCCGTCCTCGGGCTGGCGGCCGCTGCGGGGTACGACCAGCTGACGGTCCATCCGCGCCCGCGCGTCGAGGTGCTGGTCCTCGGTGACGAGCTGCTGCACCGCGGCCTGCCGTCCGGCGGCCGTATCCGCGACGCGCTCGGCCCGATGACCGCGCCGTGGCTGACGATGCTGGGCGCCGAGGTGCTGGTGACCCGGCGGCTCGGCGACGACGCGGAGGCGTTGTACGAGGCCGTCTCCACCAGCCGCGCCCACCTGGTGGTGACCACCGGCTCCACCGCTGCCGGCCCCGCCGACCGGCTGCGGCCGGTGCTGGACCGGCTGGGGGCCCGGCTCCGGGTCGACGGCGTCGCGGTCCGCCCGGGCCACCCGATGCTGCTGGCGGAGCTGCCCGACGGACGCCCGCTGGTGGGGCTGCCCGGCAACCCGCTCGCCGCGGTCGCCGGGATGCTGACGCTGGCGGCGCCGCTGCTGGCGTCGCTCGCCGGGCGGGAGCTGCTGCCGCTGCCCGCGGTGGAGCTGACCGAGGAGGTCACCGGGCACGCGACGGACACCCGGGTGGTCCCCGTGCGCTACCCGGCGGCCGAGCCGACGCAGTCACCGCGGTTCACCCCGGGGTTCACCGGGCGGCGGGACGGCCGGACACCGCGCGCCCGGCCGGTGCGGTTCTCCGGCCCCGCGATGCTGCGCGGCCTCGCCGGCGCCGATGCGCTGGCGCTGGTGCCGCCGGGCGGCGCGCCGCTGGGGCAGCGGGTGCCGCTGGTGGAGTTGCCACGCGGATGAGAGTCCCGGTGCGGCCCGCGCGCTCCGACGCCGACGAGCAGTCGCGCGGCGTGCGGCTGCCGCGCTACATCGCGGGCCCGCTGCTGCAGGTCGTGAAGCGGCTGATCCTCGCCAACCTGGTGATGCTGACGGCCTTCCTCGTGGTCTACCTCGACCGGCACGGCTACCGCGACATCAACGGCGGCGACGTGGGGGCGATCGACGCCTTCTACTACGTCACCGTCTCGCTCTCGACGACCGGCTACGGCGACATCGTGCCGTGGACGGACACCGCCCGGCTGATAACGGCCCTGGTCGTCACACCGCTGCGGGTGCTGTTCCTCATCATCCTGGTCGGCACCACGTTGGAGGTGCTGACGGAACGCACCCGCGAGCAGTGGAAGATCGCCCACTGGAGGAAGACCTTGCGCGACCACACGGTGATCGTGGGCTTCGGCACCAAGGGCCGTTCGGCGGCCGAGACGCTGATGCGGACCGGCATCACCCAGGACCGGATCGTGGTGGTCGACCCGGACGCCGCCGTCGTCGACCACGCCAACGCCGACGGGTACGCGGCCGTCGCGGGCGACGCCACCCGCAGCTCGGTGCTGCTGCGCGCCCGCGTGGACCGCGCCCGGCAGGTCGTCATCGCCGCACAGCGCGACGACACCGCGGTGCTGGTCACGCTGACCGCCCGCCAGCTGTCGACGGACGTGCGAATCGTGGTCTCGGTCCGGGAGTCGGAGAACGTGCCGCTGCTGCGGCAGTCGGGGGCGGACTCGGTCATCACCAGCGCCTCCGCCGTGGGCCGGCTGCTCGGCCTGTCGGTGGTCAGCCCCAGTTCCGGTGCGGTGATGGAGGACCTGATCCAGCCGGGCAGCGGTCTGGCGCTCAAGGAACGCCCGGTCACCCGCGCGGAGGCCGGGCGGTCGCCGCGAGAGGCGGAGGACCTGGTGGTCTCGGTGATACGGGGTCACCGGCTGCTGCCGTTCGACGACCCGGGCCTGGGGGCGCTGGAGCTGGAGGACCGGCTCGTGGTGATCCGGCGCGTCAGCCACGGGCCGAGGACGGACGGCGAGAACCGGCGGGGCGGCCAGGGGCCGGGCTCCTTCCGGATTCCGCGCCGCTGACGCCGGCCGCGCCCGCCGCTCCGCGCTCCTGCCGCGCATCCCCTCGCCCCCGTGCGCACGGCGCCGCATCCCCTCGCCCCGTGCCGCGCGGCGCACCGGCCCGCCGTCCCGGGTGGCGACGGTCCCGAGGCGTAGCCTCGGCGCCATGCATGCGATCACGATCACTGAGCCGGGCGGGCCCGAGGTCCTCACGTGGACCGAGGTCCCGGACCCGGAGCCCGGGCACGGCGAGGTTGTGGTGCAGGTGGCCGCGACCGCCGTCAACCGTGCCGACCTGCTGCAGCGGCAGGGCCACTACGACCCGCCGCCCGGGACGGTGCCCTACCCGGGGCTGGAGTGCTCCGGGACCGTCGCGGCGGTCGGGCCGGGCGTCGTCGGCTGGGAGCCGGGGGACCAGGTGTGCGCGCTGCTCGCCGGCGGCGGGTACGCGGAGCGCGTGGTGGTCCCCGCCGGTCAACTGCTGCCGGTCCCGGCGGGGGTGGAGCTCGCCACTGCCGCCGCGCTGCCGGAGGTGACCTGCACGGTCTGGTCGAACGTCTTCCACCTCGCCGGCGTCCGGACCGCGGCGGGGCTGCGGCCGGGGGAGACGATCCTGATTCACGGCGGGGCCGGCGGCATCGGCACGATGGCGATCCAGCTCGCCCGTGCGGTCGGAGCCAGGGTCGCCGTCACCTCCGGCGGCCCGGAGAAGCTCGCCGCCTGTGCGGAGCTCGGCGCGGAGATCCTCATCGACTACCGCGAGCAGGACTTCGTGGCGGAGCTGCGCGACGCCACCGGCGGCAGGGGCGCGGACGTCGTCCTCGACCTGATGGGCGCCGCCTACCTCTCGCGGAACGTCCAGGCGCTGGCGACCGGCGGCCGACTGGTCGTCATCGGTCTCCAGGGCGGGGTGAAGGGCGAGCTGAACCTCGGCACCCTGCTGGCCAAGCGCGCCTCGGTGACGGCGACCTCGCTGCGGGGACGCCCGCCGGAGGAGAAGGCGGAGATCGTCACCGCGGTGCGCACCCATGTGTGGCCGCTGCTCGAGGACGGCCGGGTCCGGCCGGTGGTGGACCGCGTGATGCCGCTGCGCGAGGCCGCCGACGCGCACCGGGCGTTGGAGGACGGCGGCCACGTCGGCAAGCTGCTGCTGGTCACCGACGCCTGAGCCGCGGTCGCCTGAGCCGCGGTCGCCGGGCCCGTGCCGTCGGGTTCGGGTTCGGGTTCGGTGCCCGTGCCGGGGTCGGCACCGTCGTGCGCGGCGCGGGTCGACGGTCGGTCCGGTGGCGGGCGCCCGCCCGGCAGGGGAGGGCGGGGAGTGCGCGCCACCGGACCGGTTGTCACCGGGTCGCCCGACCGCGGGCTGCGGGGCCGGCAGGCCGCGCGGTGGACGAAACCGGTGCGCAGGGCTCGGCCGATGTACCGGGCGCCGCCGGGACCAGCCGGGCGGCGACCGGCGGAGTGCTGCGCCGGCCATGCGCTGCTCTGCCGCTTCCCACCCGGGAACCGCCGAAACTAACCCGTTCAGGGGGAGGTGGTCACCCGCTGCTGCTCGGCGCGCACACCGGGATGCCGCTTTGATCTCCATATGTAACGCTTGTTCCACTGTCGGACCGTCTGCGGAGGCCGGGGCTGTGAACGCTTGGGCGCGACTCGCGGTGTTGATGGCGGCGCTGGTCGCGACGGCAAGCTCCTCCTCCACTGCTACGGCGGCGGCGCGTGGGGACGGAACCGACGAGAGCGTTTCGTCTCCCACGACCCGTCAGCAGGCGGCGGCCGTGTCGCCGGACGCCGGCGGCCCCCACGCCGTCCACCCGACTGCCGGAGCGCACGACGGTGCGCGCGCGGGGAGCGCGGGCACGTTGCTCGGCGCCTCCTCCGTGCGCGCTCCGTTGTCCACGGTGGTCGACCGGGCTGTGGCGCGTGCCGCGACCGGACGGGCCGACCACCCGGTCGCACCGTTCCCCGCTACCGCCGCTGAGCACACCGCCGCTCCCTCGGGCGAGGCCGACGCGTCCCCCGCGGAGTCGGCGACCTCGCCCCTCGCGGTCTTCGGCGAGGCGCACTTCGCCGGCCCCGCCGGCACGGCGGGCGAGCTCGTCCCCGCGCCCGGGCGCGGCTGGGGG
>NZ_JAAVJC010000353.1 GCF_012033785.1 Streptomyces bohaiensis | reverse complement strand
CGCCCGCACCCCGAAGGGTGCGGGCGGCCGGCGTCCTGCTGCCCGTCAAGGCGCGGGACGTGCCCCCTCGCGCCGCCCCTCGCGCCACCGCCGTTGCGCCGAACCGCGCAGGCGGTGCCGTCCGTTCGGGTGGCCTTGCGCGGGAGGAGGTTGCGAGTGACCTTCGTCACGGGAAGTGTTGGCCTCGTACCTTTCCGTACACCTTGGAGGTCTTCCATGCGCATTCGCTCCGCAGTCGTCGCAGGCACCTTCGCCGTCGCCGCGCTCGCCGGCTCCGCCGGTACCGCGTTCGCCGGTGACCACGGTCACCTCAAGGCCGGCTACGCCTACGAAACCGAGCTCGAGGGCTTCACCTACAAGAACATCGGTGGCCCCTGGGGCATCACCGAGATCACCGCGTTCGAGTACGAGAACAAGGGCGCGGGCTTCATCAACTGGAAGCGCTGACCCCACGCGCGACGGCCCGGCCCCGCGGCAACGCCCGCCGCGGGTCCGGGCCGTCGGCCTGCCCGGGGGAACCGGGCAGCCCGGCCCGCGCGTCCCCTCCGGTGTCGGCGGCGCGGACCGCGCACGGCACGCCGCATCAGGAGGAGAGATGACCGACCGCCGCCCACGACGCCGCCTCCGGCGGCTGCGGACCGCGCTGTGGGCCGCCGGCCTGCTCTGCCTCGGGCTGTGCCTGCTGGTCGTCACCAGCGCCGGCGGGCTCTTCGCCTCGGTGCCCGCCGTGGCCGCCACCCTCGTCGGCGCGCACCTCGCGGTCCTCCTCGTCGCTCCGCTGTTCCGGCGGGACGGCATCGACTTCTGGCTGTGCGCGGCCCAGGACGCGGCAGAGGCGGCCGGCGTGGCGGACACCGGCGGGAATGCTGCGCTGACCGACTGACCGGCCCGGCGTCACAGCCCGCGGAGCAGTGCGTGCAGCGCCGGGTTGTCGTTGGCCGCCCGCCACACCAGTGCCAGCTCCACCGGCTCCGGGTCCGGCAGCTCGACCGGCAGGAACCGCACCCCGGCGAACCGCATCCGCCGCGCCGACTCGGGCACCAGCGCCACTCCCCACCCGGCGTCCACCAGGGCAAGGATGCTGTGCACCTGGCTCAGGTACTGGGTGAAGACGGGCGCGACGCGGTCCGCCCGGAAGAGGCTGATCAGCAGCTCGTGGAAGTACCGCGCCTCCACCGGCGAGTACATCAGGAACTCCTGGCCGTGGAAGTCGGCCGGGACCAGTGGCCCCTCGCCCGCGGCCAGCGGGTGGCCCAGCGGCACCGCCGCCAGCAGCGCCTCCCGCGACGCGGGCCGGCTGCGCAGGTCGGGCCCGACGGCGGTCGGCCGGACCATCCCCAGATCCAGGGACCCCTCCGCCAGCGCCTCCACCTGGTCGCGGGTCACCAGCTCGCGGAGCACCACCTCGGCCTCCGGCATCACGCGCCGCGCCACGGAGAGCAGGTCACCGAGACCGGCGTGGGCGGCGGCCGCCGTGAAGCCGACACCGATCCGCCCGCCCTCGCCGGTGGCGACCTGCCGCACCGCCACGGTGGCCTGCTCCGCCTGCCGCAGGAGGCGGCGGGCCTCGTTCAGGAACGCCCGGCCCGCCGGGGTCAGCCGCACCGACCGGTTGGTGCGCTCCAGCAGCCGCACGCCCAGGCTCTGCTCCAGCTGCTGGATCTGGCGGCTCAGCGGCGGCTGCGTCATGCGCAACCGCTCCGCCGCCCGCGTGAAGTGCAGTTCCTCCGCGACGGCGACGAACCCCGTGAGCTGCGCCAAGGTGAACACGAGGACCTCCCGGGGCGGGCTGTCATGCCAGGCAGGTATCACGGCATGCAAAAACAATGTTGGACGTGGATCATCACCCGGTCCTAGGTTCGAGGGCAAGCCCCGCGGCGAGCCCCGTCCCGCGGCCGGCCCCCCGAACCCGGCGGCGTACGGCGCCGCCGGTCGGGAGGTCGCCGAACAGTCGGAGCCGCACGCCACCTCACGGACCGAAGTGGTGACCATGACGCTCACGCCCACCAACGCCGCCCAGGTCGCAGGCGAGGCGACCCTCGATCGCATCGCCTGGATCAAGCTCTCCTCGGTCCAGCTGCCGCTGGCCACACCCATCAGCGACGCCAAGGTCTTCACCGGCCGTCAGAAGCCCATGACCGAGGTCGCCTTCCTCTTCGTGGAGCTCGGCACCGAGCAGGGCCACGAGGGCATCGGCTTCAGCTACTCCAAGCGGGCCGGCGGCCCCGGCCAGTTCGCCCACGCCCGGGAGATCGCCCCGGTGCTGGTGGGGGAGGACCCCAGCGACATCGGCAAGCTGTGGACCAAGCTGGTCTGGGCCGGGGCGTCCGTGGGGCGCAGCGGCCTTGCCACCCAGGCCGTCGCCGCCTTCGACATCGCGCTGTGGGACCTGAAGGCCAAGCGGGCCGGGCTGCCGCTCGCCAAGCTGCTCGGCGCCCACCGCGACTCGGTCCGCTGCTACAACACCTCCGGCGGCTTCCTCCACACCCCCGTCGAGGAGGTGCTGGAGAACGCCACCGCCACCCTGGAGAACGGGATCGGCGGCATCAAGATCAAGGTCGGCCACCCGGAGGCCGGCGTCGACCTCGCCCGGGTGAGCGCCGTCCGCGAGCACATCGGCGACACCGCGCCGCTGATGGTCGACGCCAACCAGCAGTGGGACCGGCCCACCGCCCAGCGCATGGGCCGCGCCCTGGAGGAGTTCGGGCTCGTCTGGATCGAGGAACCGCTGGACGCGTACGACGCCCGGGGCCACGCGGCGCTCGCCGCCTCCCTGGACACCCCCGTCGCCACCGGCGAGATGCTCGCCAGCGTCGCCGAGCACTACGAGCTGATCCGCCACGACGCCGCGGACATCATCCAGCCCGACGCACCCCGCATCGGCGGCATCACCCAGTTCCTTAAGCTGGCCACCCTCGCCGAGCACCACAACCTCCAACTGGCGCCGCACTTCGCCATGGAGATCCACCTGCACCTGGCCGCCGCCTACTCCAGCGAGCCCTGGGTCGAGCACTTCGACTGGCTGGAGCCGCTGTTCAACGAGCGGCTGGAGACCCGCGACGGCCGCATGTGGGTCCCGTCCCGCCCGGGGCTCGGCGTCACCCTCACCGACCAGGCGCGCGCCTGGACCACCGAGACCCACGAGGTCGGCGTCCGCCGCTGACCTGCCGGAACCGCCCGGCCGCCCGCCCCGGACGGCCTCACCCCTGCCCGTACCCGCATCGTTCCGTACCCGCATCGTCCTTCCGACGTCCAAGGAGCACCCGCCATGACCCTGGCCCCCGACGAGCTCGCCCGCCGCATCGGCTCCGGCCTGCTCTCCTTCCCCGTCACCCACTTCCGTGAGGACCTCAGCTTCGACGAGGCCGCCTACCGGGAGCACGTCGCCCACCTCGGCCAGTACGAGGTCGGCGGGCTGTTCGCCGCCGGCGGCACCGGCGAGTTCTTCTCGCTCACCCCCGCCGAGGTCGAGCAGGTCACCGCCGCCGCCGTCGACGCCGCCCCGGAGGGCACCCCGATCCTCGCGCCGGCCGGCTACGGCACCCGCACGGCGATCGAGCTCGCGCAGGCCGCCGAGCGCGCCGGCGCCGACGGCATCCTGCTCTTCCCGCCCTATCTCACCGAGGCCGGGCAGGACGGCCTGGCCGACCACGTCGAGGCCGTCTGCAAGGCGACCCGGCTGGGCGTCGTCGTCTACTCCCGCGCCAACGCGGTCTACGCGCCGCAGACGCTGGAGCGACTGGCGGAGAGCTGCCCCAACCTGGTCGGGTACAAGGACGGCCGCGGCGACATCGAGGCGATGACCCGCATCTACGCCCGCCTCGGTGAGCGCTTCACCTACATCGGCGGGCTGCCGACCGCCGAGATGTTCGCCCTGCCCTACCTGGAGCTGGGTGTCACCACCTACTCCTCGGCGATCTTCAACTTCCTGCCGGAGTTCGCACTCGACTTCTACACCGCCGTCCGCGAGCGTCGCCACGACACCGTCCTGAGCCACCTGCGGGAGTTCGTGCTGCCCTACACGGAGATCCGCAACCGCGAGGCCGGCTACGCCGTCAGCATCGTCAAGGCCGGCCTGACCGCCGTCGGGCGCACCGCCGGCCCGGTCCGCCCGCCGCTGACCGACCTCACCGAGGCCGAGCTGGCCGAGCTGACCGCCCTCGTCGGCAAGCTCCCCAAGGCGGCCTGACCCACCGTCCCGCGCCCCCGGCGCGAACGCCCCGGGG
>NZ_JAAVJC010000352.1 GCF_012033785.1 Streptomyces bohaiensis | reverse complement strand
GCAGAGCGGTCACCAGGGTCTCGGCCGCGCGTCGAGGCGTCCGTGCCGGGGGCGCGCTCGAACCGGTCCATCGGTCGCCGGGCTCGGCCACACCCACCTGATGTCGCTGCTCGGCGCCTGGGCCCTCGGGGCCTGTTCGGCGGCGGAGACGGCGGCGGTCGAGCACCACCTCAACACCTGCGCCGGCTGCGCGGAGGAAGGGCTGCGCCTGCGGGACGCGGTCACGCTGATGGAGCCGCAGCGCACCCTGGATCTCGACGAGTCGCTGCGCACCCGCGTCCTGGAGACCTGCCTGGCGCGCCGGCCGGCCCGACTGCCGGTTCCCCGGTGGGCCGCCCCGTTCGAGGCGGAGACCGCACGGCTCGACTACCTGCTGAACGACCTCGTCGACGACGAGTGGCGGGCGCCGGTGCGGCTGCGCTGGTACGCGGGCGACAGCCCGGTCGGGTGCGCCACCACCGTCGCCGGGGTGCTGGACCACCTCACCGCCGTGGACGGGCTGCTCTGCCCCGAGTTGGGGCTGCCGGACCCGCTGGGCGCGGACGCCGCGGGCGGCGCGCCGCAGGAGCGCACCGACCTGCGGTGGCGTCTCACGGCAGCGGAGCGCGAACGGCAGCCGCGCGGCGCCTGGGGGCCGTGGCGGGACCAGGGCCGCGCGATGGTGGTCGCGGCGGCCCGGCTGCCGGCCGAGGCGGACATCCGGATCGCGTACCGGACGCCGGAGGACTTCGGGGGTGGTGCGGTGCCACTGCCGGACGCCTTCCTGGACCGCGCCTTCGCCTGCTGGGTGCACGCCTGCGACATAGCGGAGGCGGTGGACTACCCGTACGGGCCGCCCCCGGGGGACCACCTGCGGCCGCTGGTCGACCTGGCGGCGCGGCGGCTCACCGTCTCCCTCGCCGCCCGGCGGCGGGCGGGGCTGACCAGTTCGGCGCCGGTGCTGGCGCCGGCCGGCGCGCCCGGCCGCACCGTCCACCTGCAGATCCTGGGGGACGGCGGCGGCGACTGGCTGATCCCGCTGGACTCGCCGACGGCGGTGACCTCGCGGGAGGCGGTCGTGGCGCGGCTGGTGCTGACCGCGCCGGGGTTCTGCCGGCTGGCGGCGGGTCGGCTGCCGCTGGAGGAGGCCGCGGCGGGGGCGGACGGCGACCAGCGCGCGGTGCGCGACGTGCTGTTCGCGACGGCGGGGCTCTCCCGGCTCTGACCGGCGGCGGCCCGGCGCACGGCCCGCCTCGTCCGCCCGCACGGCGTACGGGCCGGTCACGGGCGCGGGCCGGTCACGGGCGGTCGCCCCCGCGCCGCGGCAGCGGCAGCTGGGCAGCGGTCGGCGCCGCCACTGCCGCCCGTGCCGCCGGCGTCAGTCGAAGACGACGGTCCGGCTGCCGTTGAGCAGGACCCGCCGCTCGCTGTGCCACTTCACCGCGCGCGCCAGCGCCTGGCACTCCACGTCGCGGCCGACCGCCACCAGTTGCGCCGGGGAGAGCTCGTGGCCGACGCGCTCGACCTCCTGCTCGATGATGGGGCCCTCGTCCAGCTCCGCCGTGACGTAGTGCGCGGTGGCGCCGATGAGCTTCACGCCCCGGGCGTGCGCCTGGTGGTAGGGCTTGGCGCCCTTGAAGCTCGGCAGGAAGGAGTGGTGGATGTTGATGATGCGCCCCGCCAGCTGCTTGCAGAGGTCGTCCGAGACCACCTGCATGTAGCGGGCGAGGACCACGAGTTCGACTTCCTGCTCGGCCACGATGCGCAGCAGCTCCGCCTCGGCGGCGTCCTTGGTGTCGGGGGTCACCGGGATGTGGTGGAAGGGGATGCCGTAGGAGGCGGTCAGCTCCTCGAAGTCCCGGTGGTTGGAGACCACCGCGGCGATCTCGACCGGCAGTGCGCCGATCCGGGTACGGAACAGCAGGTCGTTGAGGCAGTGCCCGAACTTGCTGACCATGACGACGATCCGCATCCGCCGGTCGGCGTCCCCGAGCTGCCAGTCCATCGCGAAGGAGTCGCCGACGGCGGCGAAGCCGGCCCGCAGCTTCTCCGGCGGGACGGGCGTCTCGGCGGAGAAGTGCACCCGCATGAAGAACAGGCCCGTCCCGGGGTCCTTGAACTGCTGGCTGTCCTCGATGTTGCAGCCGGTCGTGAACAGGTAGCTGGACACGGCGTGCACGATGCCGGGGCGGTCCGGGCAGGACAGCGTCAGCACGTACTGATCGGCGGTCGCCGGCCGATCGTCGGGGAGCGAGGGCGTCATACCCCCATACCCTGGCACATCCGGAGCCCCTGCCCGGCATGTGGACGCCCGGGGTCCGGCTGCGGCCCGCGAACCGCCCACGACCGGCGGACGGGCGGGGCGACGGGGCGGCGCAGCCGGGCCGGGTGTCGGGCCGGTCAGCCGATCTGCTGGGCGGCCACGAGCTCCTGCAACGTGCCCGGGCGGCCGTCGGGGTCGTCGCCGTCCGCGGTGGCCAGCAGGACATGGGCCTCGCGGGCCGCGGCGACGGCCTCCGTCCAGTCCGGGTGCCGCAGGTACTCGCTCACCGGGGCGTCCGGGCCGACCTGGTGCAGGATCCGCAGCACCCGCAGCACCGCCGCGTCGACCGCCGCCGCCTCGCGGGCATCGCGGAAGATCGCGCCGACGTAGCGGTCGGCGGACCAGTTGTCGAGCCAGGTGTCCTCGACCAGCCGGTACACGGCGTCGGTGATGTCCCCGTACCCGGGCGCACCGGCCAGCCAGCACTCCTGGTGGAAGACCGGGTCCGAGAGCATGTGGAGCGCGGAGCGCACGTTGGCGCGCCAGCGCCACCACGGCATGTCGTTGAGCGGCATGTCGCCCATGGTGGAGGACCGACGGGCACGACGGGAAGAACTTTCCGAAGCTTGCACGGAATCGATCGTACGTGCGCGGCGCGTCGGCCCGTTCCGGAGTGCCGACCGCCGCCGGCGTCCGGGGCGTCCGGTCCGCGCCGCCGCCTCGGCCGCGGCGGCGGGCACCGCGGGGCCCGGGCGCGGCCCCCGGTCAGAGGTCGGTCGGCTCCCGCTCCGGCAGGCCCAGGTCGCGGGCGACGGGGTTCCACAGCTCGACGGCCCGCTCCTTGGAGCCGCTGGCCTCCTCGCTGGCCCGGGCGGCCTGGTGGTAGGTGTCGGTGTGGCGGGCGGAGCCGCCGCGGCACATCCGGCGGCGGTCCTCGCGCACCTCGCGCGCCCAGTCCGCGAACCGGTCGTCCGCCTCGGCCGAGGACTGCCAGGCGGAACGCAGCGCCGACGTCAGCTCGCCGTGCTCGGGCAGTGCGTCCAGGGTCATCCCGTCCAGCCGCTCGACGAGGTGTCGCCGCTGCTCGCCCGCGGCGCTCAGCTCACGGCGGGCGTGGCGGATGCCCTTGCACTCCTGCACGGCGCCGACGGCCTCGACCACGGCCTCCCGGCTCTCGCCGCTCTCCGCAAGCAGCCCGGAGAGCTCGGCCGCCTGCTCGGCCGCGAGCGCCTGCTGGGCCGCGGCCGCCTCGGCCTCCGCCTCCGCCTCGGCGGCGCGTGCTGCCTCCAGCTCGTCGTCGGCGGCGTCGGCGGCCGGGGCACCCGACCCGCCGAGCCCCTCGTCCTGCTGCTGGCTCGCCCCGCCGGAGTCGCCCCGGGTGAGGGCGGCGCCGACCGCCAGGCCCACAACCGCGCACAGCGTCACCACGATGGCGCCGAGCACGACGGGGCTCAGTCGGCCGCGCCCACCGCTCTCGGGACGGCGCCGGCCACCGCGCGCGGGACCGGCGGACCGCTGCCGTCCGACCGGCGCCGCACCGTCCTCCTCGTGGAAGAACGACATGAAGTCGGCGTTCATCGCCGGCAGTTGCCGCGTGTCGCCGGGGCCTCCCCCGGCGTCCCCCCCGCCCGGGACCCCGCCGGGCGGCGGGGAGCCCGCCGTGATCGGCGGAATGTACTGGGTGGCGGCCTCGTCGGGATGGCCACCCGGCGCACCGGCGCCGAGGACCGGCGGGATCATCTGGGTCGCCGCTTCGTCCGGGTGGCCGCCGGGTCTGCCGAACCCCGGGCCGTCGGCCGTGATCGGCGGGATCAGTTGCGTCGCCGCCTCGTCCGGATGACCGCCCGCACCGGGCGGGCCGCCCGGCGAGAGGGGGGAGGCGCCGGGGACGATCGGCGGGATCAGCTGGGTGGCGCCCTCGTCCGGGTGCGCGGCCGCCGGCGGGGCGGTGGGCGCGGGCGAGGTGGCGGGCGCGGCCGGCAGTTCGGGAGC
>NZ_JAAVJC010000351.1 GCF_012033785.1 Streptomyces bohaiensis | reverse complement strand
CTCCGGGGTACCCGACCGCCGGCCGGGTGAACGCGACGCGCCGCACGGCCGGGGCGGCGCGTCAGCCCCGGCCCGGGTAGACGGCGCGCAGCGCCTCCTCCGCCGCGGCCAGCGCGGCGTCGCGGTCCAGGCCGAGCCGCAGGGCGCGGCGCGCGTACTCCTCGGCGGCGTGTGCCGCCTCGCGGGCGCTGCCCTCGGTCGAGGCGGCGACGAAGGTCCCGTTGCGTCCCCGGGTCTCGATGACCCCGTCGGCCTCCAGCGCGCGGTACGCCTTGGCGACGGTGTTGGGGGCGAGGCCGAGCTCGCCCGCCAGCCCCCGGACCGTCGGCAGGCGGTAGCCGGCCGGCAGCGCACCGGACCTCGCCTGGTCGGCGATCTGTGCGCGCAGCTGCTCGTACGGGGCGTCCGATGCGGTGGTGCTGATGGTGACCTTCACGTCGGTGATTCTGCCGCACCGCGCGGCCGGCGCTCCCCGGCGCGGCACCTCGGCGCAGGGCGGGGCGGCGGCATGGTGCCGACGGCTTGGTGCGGCCCGTCGCCCCTGCTACCGTGGTAGTTCAAATTCGAATTACCTGTGATCCCGGCGGGAGTGCCGGGCGCCGCGGGCCGTGACCCCCCGGAGGGCCGCCATGACCACCGCACCCCCGAGCCGCATGCCGGTGCTCTACCTCAGCCACGGGGCGCCGCCGCTCGCCGACGACGCGCTCTGGACCGGGCAGCTGGCGAGCTGGTCGGCCCGGCTGCCCCGGCCGCGGGCGATACTCGTCGTCTCGGCGCACTGGGAGTCGGCGCCCGCCACGGTGGGAGCCACGACGACCGTCCCGCTGACCTACGACTTCTGGGGCTTCCCCGACCGCTACTACCAGGTCCGCTACCCGGCCCCGGGCGCCCCGGAGCTGGCGGAGCGGGTGCGGGCACTGGTGGCGACGCCGGGGGCCGCGGTCCACCAGGACCCCGACCGCGGGTTGGACCACGGCGCCTACGTCCCGCTGAAGGAGATGTACCCGGACGCCGACGTGCCGGTGCTCCAGCTGTCGCTGCCGACGCTCGACCCGGTTCGGCTGGTGGCGTTCGGGCGGCGGCTCGCACCGCTGCGCGACGAAGGCGTGCTGATCGTCGGCAGCGGGTTCTTCACCCACAACCTCGGCGAGATCCGCTGGGGCGCCGGGCCGGACGAGGCACCCGGCTGGTCGCGCGAGTTCGACGCGTGGGGCGCCGAGGCGCTGTCCGCCGGTGACGTCGACGCGCTGCTGGACTTCGAGCGGACCGCACCCGCGGGCCGCGTGGCGCACCCGCGCACCGAGCACTTCGCCCCGCTCTTCGTCTCCCTGGGCGCGGGCGAGGCGGACCTGGGATCGGTCTCCACCGCCGTGGACGGGTTCTGGGCCGGGTTGGCGAAGCGATCGGTGCAGTGGGGCTGAGCAGCAGCGGGGCTGAGCAGCGCGGTGGGTCCGAGCAGCGGTGGGCGCACCGGCCGAGCGGGCGACGGCGCCCCCGGGCCTGGGGGCGAGCGGGGACGCACGCCCAGGCAGTGCCCCCCGCAGCGGCCGTGCCACCGGCCGTCAGGGGCGCGCGCGGACCATCCGGCGCACGGCCTCCGTCAGCACCTCCGGTGAGGTCGCCAGGTTGAGCCGGACGTGGCCCGCGCCGCCGGTGCCGAAGGCGGGGCCGGAGTTCAGCGCCACCCTCCCGCGCTCCAGGAAGGCCGCCGCGGGGTCGTCCCCCAGGCCGGCAGCGCGGCAGTCCAGCCAGGCGAGGTACGTCCCGGGCGCCGGGCGGTAGCGCACCTCGGGGAGGTGCTCGGCCAGCAGCGCCGCCAGCAGCCTCCGGTTCTCGGCCAGCCCCGCCAGCAGCGCGTCCAGCCAGGGCTCGCCGGCGGTGAACGCCGCGCGGTGCGCGATGACGCCGATGTGCGAGGTGGCGGCCGCGATCCACTCCGGAATCCGGGGGAGCTCGGCCGCCGCGCCCGGTCCGGCGACGGCGAGGCCGGCGCGCAGCCCGGCGAGGTTCCACGCCTTGGAGGCGGAGAGCACCGCCCAGCCCGTCTCCGCCCCGGGCAGGCTGAGGTAGGGGGTGAAGACGGTGCCGGGGTCGACGACCGGCGCGTGGATCTCGTCCACCACCACGCGGACTCCCCAGCGGGCGGCCAGCTCCGCGACGGCGGAGAGTTCCGCCGCGGTGTGGACGGTGCCGGTCGGATTGTGCGGGTTGCACAGCAGATGGACGGTGGTGCCGCCCCGCGTCGCGACCCGGCGGTAGCAGTCGGCGAGGACGTCGAGGTCCAGCCGGTGGTCCTCGCCCAGCGGCGCCTCCACGACGGTCCGTCCGGTGTGGCGGACGTAGTCGTGGAACGGCGTGTAGACCGGTGAGTTGACGACGACGGTGTCCCGCGGCGCGGATATCGCCGCCAGGACCGTGAGCACCCCGGTCATCACGTCGGGCACCACCGTGGTGCGCTCGGCCGCGACGCCGTCCCATCCCCAGCGTCGCCGCGCGAACGCGGCGTAGGCCTCCGCGTAGGCGGAGCCCCGGGTGTAGCCGGTGTCGCCCAGCGCCAGCGCCTCGGTGACGGCTCGGGCCACGGCGTCCGGCAGTGGGACGTCCATCTCCGCGACGAACAGCGGCAACACGTCCGGCGGGTGTGCGCGCCACTTCTCGCTGGTCCTGCGGCGCAGCTCGGCGAGGGTCAGCTGCCGCAGCGGGTTCGCGATCCCCGGCGGGGCGCCGGCGGGGACCGGTGCGCGCTCGCCGGGGGCGTCGGGGGCCGGTGCGGGGCCGTCGGAGGAGGTCATGGCCTCAGCGTAGGGCGGGAACGCCGGCCCCGGGAGGGCGCCGCCCGGGGCCGACCGGGCGGCGCCCTCCCCGACAGGCGCTGCCCGGGGGCGGGCGCCGCGGGTGGCAGGCGGTCGGCCCGTCCGTACCGGGACCGCCCCGCGCGGTGCCGCCGGGCGGCCCCGGAACCGGTCCGCGGCGGTCGCGGCGGAGGCCGGGCGCGGGCGAGTCTTAATCATCGGTCAGCCGTTCCTTAAGCCCGCCCTAAAGGGTGGCCTCCAAGGGCCGGGACGGTGCCGGGAGGGGGTGCGACGTGGCTAGCGTGCTGTGCACCGGGAAGGGCCGCGCACCTCCCCGGCGTCCGCCCCGCCCCGACCCCAGGAGCCACCCCCATGACCGTCCGTCGCACGGCAACCCTCGTCGGCGCCCTCGCCGTCGCCCCGCTCGCCGCCGGTTTCCTGGCCGCTGCTCCGGCCGCCGCCCACGGGTCGATGGAGGACCCGGTCAGCCGGGTGCGGGCATGCTTCCACGAGGGTCCGGAGTCCCCCGCCAGCGCGGCCTGCACCGACCTGGTCGGCATCGGCGGCACCCAGCCGCTGTACGACTGGAACGAGGTGAACATCGCCGACGCCAACGGGCGCCACCGCGACATCATCCCGGACGGCGAGCTGTGCTCGGCGGGCCGCGACAAGTACGCCGGGCTGGACCAGGCGCGCGGCGACTGGCAGGCCTCCCCGATGACCGCGGGCGACCACACCTTCCGCTACACGGCGACCGCGCCCCACACCGGTTCCTTCGCCCTGTACGTCACCCAGCAGGGATACGACCCCTCGGCCCCGCTGCGCTGGTCGGACCTGGAGCACTTCGGCGAGGTCACCGACCCAGAACTGCGCGACGGCCAGTACGTCTTCGACATGCAGGTCCCCGAGCGCCAGGGCCGCCACCTGATCTACAGCGTCTGGCAGCGCTCCGACAGCCCGGAGGCGTTCTACACCTGCTCCGACGTGGTCTTCGGCAACGACGACGGCGCCACCTCGCCCGGCACGGGCAGTGGCGCGCCGGAGCCGGTCGACCACTCCGGCCACGGCGACCACGGTGACCACGGCGCCGGGAAGGGCGACTCGGCCGAGGGCGACCACGCGGACCACGGCGACCACACGGACGGGGCCGGTCACGGCCCGCATGACAACCACGCCGACGCCGACCCGGCTGCCGACGAGGCGGACACCGAGGAGCGGACCGCCGAGAAGGAGGCGCCCGCCGCGGCCGAGGACCGGCCCGGACCGGTGAACGAGCCGTCGGTCAACGGGGACGCGGAGGCCGTGTCGCTCGCCGCCACCGGCGGCGGCGGCAGTGCGTGGCCGCTCGCCGCCGGCGGGGCAGCCGTCGCCGCCGCCGGGCTCGCCCTGGTGGTGACCGGGGCGGCACGCCGCAACGCCGCCAAGCGCCGCGCCTGACGCCTGCCGCCCGGTGGGGG
>NZ_JAAVJC010000350.1 GCF_012033785.1 Streptomyces bohaiensis | reverse complement strand
GCGCGGCCGTTCGCGGGGCGGCCGTTCGCGGGGCGGCCGGTCGCCGGGTGGGCGGCCGGCCGCTGCCGCCGACCGACCGCTCCGGGAGGTCAGCGGTGTGCCACGGGGGTGCGTTCCACCGCGTCGGCGGGCAGGTTGGGCAGCCCTTCCGGGGTGTCCGGGACCGCGCCGGAGTTCGGTCCCCGCCCGGTGCCGTGTGCTGCGGGGCCGGGCGGCTCGTCCTGCGGCGGGTGCTCGGTGACGCGGGTCCCGGGGTGGAACCAGGAGCAGACGAACGCCAGCGCCATGGCGACGGCCATGCCGTAGAACACCCAGCGGTTGGCCTCGGCGAAGTCCAGGCGGATCGCGCCTGCGGCGTTCCGCAGCGTCTCGGCGAGCGGTCCCTCCCCGCCGGGGCCGCGGCTGCCGGTCTGGCCGGTGACGGCCTCGGCCACGCCGGACGCCGCCCGGTCCGCCTCGCCGCTGGAGAGGCCGCGTTCCCGCAGCGTGCCGGCGACATTGTGGGTGGTGGCGTGGGTGAGCAGCGTGCCGTAGACGGCGAGGCCGATGGCAGCCGCGTAGTTGCGGAGGGTCTGGATGACGCCGGTGACCTCGCCGTAGGAGGCGCCGATGGAGCGGTTGACCGCGTCGGTCGAGGCCGGGGCCAGCAGGAATCCGATCCCGGCACCGGCCAACGCCACGAACGGCCACTGGTTGTGCATCGACAGGTCGGTGAGCCGGGCGGCCCAGAGCGCGAACCCCACCGCGCCGACGGCGCCGCCGAGGCGGATCGCGGGCCGGGCACCGCGCTTGTCGAGGATGCGGCCGCCGACCTGCGAGGCGATGGCGAACCCGGCGAAGAAGTACAGCAGGTACAGCGCGGCCTGGTTGGTGGAGGCCCCGAGGGAGACCTGCGCGTAGACCGAGGCGAAGAAGAACAGCGGCACGAACGCGAGCATCGCGAAGAACAGCACCAGGTTGTCGGCGGTGAACGCCCGGTCCCGGAAGACCCGCAGCTGGATCAGCGGTTCACGGACCCGGAGTTCGTACCGGCAGAAGACCACCAGCACGGCGGCGCCGCCGATGATGCAGCCCCAGGTCACCACCGACCGCCAGCCCCAGGAGGCGGCCTGCTGGAAGCCGAGCACACCGAGCCCCATGCCGACCGCGATCAGGAACGCGCCGGTCAGGTCGAGTCGTTCGGCGCGGCGCCGGTCGGGGATGTGGGCGAGCGAGGTCAGCACCAGCGCGACGACGGCAACGGGGACGTTGACCCAGAAGATCGCCCGCCAAGTCCACTCGGTGAGCCACCCGCCGAGCAGCGGCCCGAGCGCGGTGAGGGCACCGGTGAGTCCGAAGAACAACGCCAGCGCGCGGCCCCGGCGTTCCACCGGGAAGACCGCGACCACGACGGCGAGCGCGGCGGGGAAGAGCAGCGCGGCGCCGAACCCCTGGATCGCGCGGAAGGTGATCAACCAGGCTTGGGCGAAGCCGCTGTCGGGCACCGCGCCGCACATCACGGAGGCCAGCACGAACACCACCGTGCCGATGAGCATGACCCGCTTGTGGCCGAAGATGTCGGAGAGCCGCCCACCGAGGGCGAAGAACGCCGCCAGGGCCAGCAGGTAGGCGTTGACGACCCACTGCACGCCGGAGGAGGTGAGACCGACCTCGTCACTGATGCTGGGCGCCGCGATGGCGACGATCGTCTGGTCGATGAAGATCATCGCGACGCCGAACATCATCGCGGCGAGTGCGAGCTTCGGGTTGGTCCGGCCCCGGCCGGCCGAGGGGCCCCGACCGTCGGCGGGGGGCATCTCGGGTGGCGGGGCACCGTGCGTCCTCGCGTGCCGGTGGTGGGCCATGGGGACCTCCTCGTGCGCGCCGTGCGGGCGCGGCCGCCACCCCCGCCCGCCCGCGTCGCGCCGGCGGCGGCCACCGCACCCCGCCGCCCGGGGGGCTCGCACGCCCCGCGGCCGGTCCAGAACCGGCCGGGCGGAATCCGTCCTCCCCAGCTTGGCCCGCTCCTTCCGCGACCGCACCTCCGCACCGCGGAGCGGCCGGCGGGATTGTGGGGTGGGGGGCGCCGTGGCCACCGGCGGACGGCGCGGCCCGGTGGCCCCGGCGGCACGGTGGCCTGCGGCGCCCGGTCGGTGAGAAAACCGGTGCGGGGCACGGGCGTGGAGAGGGAGACTGGCCCGATGACGACGGGCGACGCCGGGAAGCCGACGGGCGACGCCGGGAAGCCGACGGCCGACGCGACCCGGTCCGCCCGGCAGGGTGACGCCGGGCCGGCCGCTCGGGCGCTGCGCCACGTGGCGGCCAGAGCGTCCGGGCCGCCGGTCGACACCGCGTGGCGGGTGACACTCAACTTCCACCCGGACCGGAGCAACGCCGGGACCGGCATCCTCGACTCGATGGCCGGCAGCGGGATCTACTCCTCCCAGTTCGTCACCGGCACCGGGAACGGCGGGCTGACCGCGCGTCCCGGCGGTGACCGGTGGCGCTGGGAGAGCCGGATGTTCGGCGGCGCCTATGACGAGGCCCCGGCGGCGGAACGTCCCGTGTACGGCGGGCTCAACTTCCGCCATCGGCCCTTCGGCGCTGCACCGCGGTTCGGCTCCGCCCATCTGCGCCTGCGCGCGGAGACGCTGGGACGCAGCACGTTCTGCTACCCGGACAGCTGCTTCTCGCCCGATGCGGTGGGGGTCGCGGCACGGCTCGGGCTGGTCGACCGGGCCGTCGCGGACGGCCGGGACGTGCTGGACGACTACGTCGAAGCGCAGGTGCACGGGCCGGTTCTGCTCTCCCACGACGTGGAGGCGCTGGTGCTCGACCCGAGCCACCGGGGCACCTCGGTGGAGGCCGCGGCGCGGCGGCTCCCCTGCCCGCTGGAGTGGCACCCCGGCTTCCGTGTCTCGGTGGCGACCCTGCGGCAGCACCCGTACTACCGTGGCGAGCGCTACGTCGACCTCGCCGAATCCATCGCCGTCGACGGCTGGTTGGACCCCGACATCGTCGGGCGGGCAGTTGCCGCCGGGCGGCACGATCCCGCGGCCGTCAAGCGGGTGTGGCACTACGTCGCCCGCTTCGGGGCCGCCCACGGCAGCTCGGCGGTGCCGGCCGCGCCGGAGCGCTGAGCGGCCCCGGTCGCAGCGGCTCGCGACACGTCGGCGGCGGGGTGACGACAGGAGTGCGCCGGGCGCGGCGGAGCGGGCCCGAGGGCCCGGTCCGCCGCGCCCGGCGGTGGGTGGTGCGCGCAGCGCCGGCGACCGGCCGTACCGATCGCGGGCGCCGCGCGGATCAGGGTGCCGGCCCGACGGCCGGCGCGGTGCTCAGGTCTTCGTCTGCTCAGGTCACCGGCATGGCTCAGGTCACCAGCATGAAGAGCAACAGGCCGATGCCGCCGACGAAGAGCAGCAGCAGGGTGGCCAACAGGCCGTATCCCGACTTGGCGTTGGCCTGGGAGCGGGAGTCCGCCTGTGAACCGGCACGCGAGGCGGCGGCGTTGTGGACGTGGACCTCGGTGCGCTGCGTGTGCTGCGACTGCGACCGGCGGTTGGTCACGCGGTTGTCCTGGGACCGCTGGTCCTGGAACCGGCGGTCCTGGGTGCGCTGGTCCCGCTGGTCCTGGAACCGGCGGTCCTGGGTGCGCTGGTCCCGCTGGTCGCGCTGGTCCCGGTTGTCGTGCCGCTCGGCGCGCTCGCGGCGGTTCGATCGGTCCTGCGGGCGGGCAGCGCCGGACCCCTGGCTGTGGCGCGGCTGCTTGGCCATGGCGGACCCCTTCGTCGGTCTGTGCTTCTCCACATCGTGGGGCAGCCGACCGGTGGATGCGAGGGAAACGGGGTTCACGGGCGGTGCACGACAGAGCACCCGGGGCGCACGGTGGTGGAGTCTCAGCGCACGACGAACTCCGTGTCACCTACCGGCTGTTCGTCGTTCACCGTCATGTGGTCGACCACCGCCGACGCGGGGCCGCGCTGCGCCCACTCCAGCAGACTGTCCACAGCCTGTGGATCACCTTCGAACTCCGCCTCGACCCGGCCGTCCGGCAGGTTGCGCACCCACCCGGTGACACCCGCCGCGCGCGCCTCACGGCGGCAGGTGTCCCGGTAGAACACGCCCTGGACACGACCGGTCACGAGTACGTGCCTGCGGATCATGGAGACCTCCTTCGCCGTCGGTACGCACAGCATGACAGCGCGCCCCGTGCCGCGCCCGGCAGCGCGGCGGTCCGCCGGGCCGGGCGCCGGCGGCCGTGGCCGTGGTGGCGC
>NZ_JAAVJC010000034.1 GCF_012033785.1 Streptomyces bohaiensis | reverse complement strand
GGCACGGACGGGCCGCGAGCATCGCGATCCGCCCGCCGGGCGCCACGGCCGGTTGCGCGGCGGTGGCGCCCCGCCACCGGGCAGCCGGGGGAGGGACCGGCCGGAGGCGGGCGTTCCACGGCCGACCCCGGTGGGGGCTCCGGGCGACCGTCGACTGGATAACGCGCCGCCGGGCCGGGGGTTACGGTCCGCACACCGGGGCGGTCCACCGTCGGGCGGCCGTAAGCTCTCCGCATGGCTACCCTGCTCCTCCTCCGCCACGGTCGCACCGCCGCCAACTCCGACGGGATCCTCGCCGGCCGCGCCCCCGGCGTGGGGCTCGACGCGCGGGGGAGCGAGCAGGCGGCGGCCGTACCCGGCCGGCTGGTCGGCGTGCCGCTCGCCGTCGTGGTCCACAGCCCTCTGCAGCGCTGCCGGGAGACCGTCGCGCCCCTGCTGGCGGCCCGCCCCGGCACCCCGGCCCGGGTCGAGGAGCGGCTCGTCGAGTGCGACTACGGCAGCTGGACCGGGGGCAAGCTCGGCGAGCTCGCCCGGGAGCCGCTGATGGACGTCGTGCAGCGGCAGCCCTCCGCGGCCGTCTTCCCCGGCGGGGAGTCGCTGCGGGCCATGGCGCACCGCGCCGCCGCCGCGGCGCGGGAGGGCGACGCGGCGGTCGAGGCCGAGCACGGCGCGGAGGCGGTCTGGCTGGCGTGCACCCACGGCGACATCATCAAGGCCGTGGTCGCCGACGCGCTCGGCCTGCACCTGGACCTCTTCCAGCGGATCAACGTCGGCCCCGGCTCGCTCACCGCGATCCGCTACACCGCCGAGCGCCCGTTCCTGCTCCGCCTGGGCGACACCGGGCACCTCGACGGCCTGGCGCCCACCGCCGCCGGCTCCGGACCCGCCGCCGACGGCACCGCCGCGGTGGGCGGCGGCAGGTAACGGGCGAGCCGCTGCGCCGGCCGGCGGCGCGGGGGCTGCTCCTTCACCGGGCTGCCCGCCGTGTCGGTGCCGTCGCGCGTCTCACAGCCGGAACAGCTCCGCGTCCCGCTCGCCGCCGAGCGCGCCGAGCGTGCAACGGGTCAGCAGCCGGGCCCGGGACTCCGTCTCGGACGAGCCGGCCGCCCCGGCGAGCTCCGGTGAGTCGGAGGGCAACGCGTTCACCTCGTGCAGCAGCGCGAGGTGAACTCCCCGGCACCACGCGGGTTCCGTGGCGGAGATCGCGCCCACCTCGCGGAGCCGGACGAACAGCAGGTCGAGGCCGTCCAGCACGGCCGGGCTGAGCGGTGCGTTGAGCTGCATGGCGTAGCGGTGGCTGAGCTTCAGTTCGAAGACGATCTCGTTGAGTCGGTGGAAGGCGACGAGCGGGGGCGCCGTGCGGACGCGTGCTTCCTGCAGCGCGAGGACGTACCGCTGATCGAGCCGGTCCGCCAGCGCCGCCTCCAGCGACGCGCGGGAGGCGAACCGACGGTGGACGGTGGCGCGCGCCAGGCCCGCCGCTTCCGCGATGCTCTCCAGCGGCGCGTTCGGTTGCAGTCTCAGCACCTCTTCCGCTGCCTCCAGGATGCGAGCCGTGCTGCGCTCGGCGTCCGCGCGAACCTTCCGGGCCTGCTGCTGCACGGCCACGCTCCCTTCGGTCGGCTGCCAGCGTAGCGCCACCCGAACTAAATGAGGCGAGCATGTCGCAGTTATTGACGAAAGCGAGACATCGGTGTTCGATAGGGGTGTTCGCTGCACCACGACCCAGGAGCACTTCCCATGGACCTTCACCTCGCCGGCAAGCGTGTTCTCGTCACCGGGGCCAGTCGCGGCATCGGGCTCGCCGTCGTCCGTGCCTTCCTCGCCGAAGGCGCCTCGGTCGTCGCGGCGGCCCGGAAGCCGACCCCGGAACTCACCGCGACCGACGCCACCTTCATCGCCGCGGACCTCGCCGCCCCCGACGGCCCCCGGCAGCTCGTCGAGGCGGCGACGGCCCACGGCTCGGGGCTCGACGTCCTGGTCAACGCCGTCGGCGGCGGCGCGCTGCCGGTCGAGGCGCTGAGTGACCCCCTGGGCGGCGACGACAGCGTGTGGGACGCCGCGTTCACGCTGAACCTGCACGCGGTGGTGCGCACGATCCGTGCCGCGCTCCCCGCGCTGCTGGAGGCGGGCGGCGCCGTCGTGACGGTCGGCTCCGACAGCGCGCGGCGCCCTGGTGCGGAGCCGATGCCCTACACCGCGGCCAAGGCGGCGCTCGGCAACATGACGCGGCAGCTCGCGGAGCGCTTCGGCTCCGAGGGAGTGCGGTTCAACACGGTGTCGCCCTCGGCCACCCGCACGTCGCTGCTCACCGGCCCGGACAGCTTCCTGGCCCTGGTGGCCGCGGGCACGGGCGTCACCCAGGAGAGCCTGGTCGAGGGCCTGCCCCGCCAGAACGGCATGCTCACCGGAGAGCTCATCGACCCCGAGGAGATCGCCCGCGCGGTCCTGCTGCTCGCGTCGCCGACCATGCCGAGCGTGATCGGCGCCGACTGGGCGGTCGACGCGGGGGCCGTCAAGAGCAGCTGAGGGCTCGGGAGCGGATCAGTCCGCGCGCGGGGAGGCGACCGGTACGTCGAGCCGATCGGCGAGCTCGGTGAGCGCCCGGCCCAGCGGGAGGGCGACCCGGGCCCGGGCGTACCGGTCGCCGCGGGTCGGCGCGAGATTCACCAGCACCACGGGGGTGCCCGCCTCCGCCGCCTGGCGCACGAACCGCAACCCCGACATGACGGTGAGGGACGAGCCCAGCACCAGCACCGACCGCGCCTCGCGCACCAGGGCGCGGCACCGCTCCACCCGCTGGGCCGGCACGTTCTCCCCGAAGAACACCACGTCCGGCTTCAGCAGCCCGCCGCACGCGGCGCAGTCCACCACCCGGAAGCCGCCGACCTGCTCGTCGGTGAGATCGGCGTCACCATCGGGATTGATCCCCGCGGCGACCGGGGCGAAGTCCGGGTTGGCCGCCGCCAGCCGCGCCGCGAGTTCGGTCCGGGGCGTCCTCCTGCCGCACCCGAGGCAGACCACCCGGTCCAGCCCGCCGTGGAGCTCCACCACACCCGCGCTGCCCGCCGCCTGGTGGAGCCCGTCGACGTTCTGGGTGACGACCCCCGCCAGCAGCCCGTGCCGTTCGAACGCCGCCACCGCCAGGTGGCCCGCGTTCGGACGGGCCCGGCCGAAGGTGCGCCAGCCCAGGTGGCTGCGGGCCCAGTAGCGGCGCCGGGCCCGTGCGCCGGTGACCAGGTCCTGGTAGGTCATCGGCGTGTGGCGGGACAGGCTCCCGCCCTCGCCGCGGTAGTCCGGGATACCCGACTCCGTGGACAGCCCCGCGCCGCTGAGGACCAGCACCCCGCCCGCGTCCAGCAGTTCGGCGGCGGGGGAGAGGTCGGTGGTCGCGGGCAGCGGGTCCCCGACCGGGTTCCAGCTCAGAGTGGGGCGCATGCGCATGCCCCCCAGCGTAAAGAAGACCGGGAGGGATGCCGCCGCTGCGTCCGCGCCCCGTTCCGCCACCGGGGAGGCCGCCGCGCCGCCGGGCCGGGCGCGCGGTGATCGCCACCCGCAGTAGGGTTCCCCTGAATCAACCGTCGACCCCACGGAGCGGAACAGGTGTCCCGTCAGGTTTTCCTCTACGACCCTCCGGACCGCTTCGTCGCCGGCACCGTGGGACTGCCCGGTCGTCGCACCTTCTTCCTCCAGGCCAGCGACTGCAACCGCACCACGAGCGTCGCCCTGGAGAAGGCACAGGTCGAGGCGTTGGCCGAGCGGGTCGACGAGCTGCTGGACGAGGTGGTGCGCCGCTCCGGAGGCAAGACCGCCGTGCCGGCCGTCGCCCCCTCCGACATCGCGGACACCGACCCCCTCCGCACCCCCGTGGACGAGGAGTTCCGCGTCGGCACGATGGCGCTGGCCTGGGACGGCGACGCCGAGCGGCTGGTCGTGGAGGCACAGGCCCTCGTGGAGCTGGAGGCCGACTCCGACGAGGAGTTCGCCGAGGCCGAGGAGCGGCTGCTGCGCGACGACGAGAACGGCCCGCCGATGCTGCGGGTGCTGCTCAGCGGCGGCATGGCGCGCGCGTTCGCCAAACGGGCGCTCGACGTCGTCAACGCCGGCCGCCCGCCCTGCCCCCTCTGCAACCTCCCGCTGGACCCGGAGGGCCACGTCTGCCCGCGCCAGAACGGCTACCGGCGGCGGCTGTGACCCCCCAGGAGACCGAGCGGCTGCTCGCCACGGGATCGCTGTCGGTCCGCGGCCGCCTCACCGGCGCCTCCAACGCCGTGCTCTACGCCACCGTCACCGACGGCGAGCATGCCGACGCCTGCGTCTACAAGCCGGTCGCGGGTGAGCAGCCGCTGTGGGACTTCCCCGACGGCACCCTCGCCGCCCGGGAGGTGGCGGCCGCCGAGGTCTGCCGGGCGATGGGCTGGGAGCTCGTGCCGCCCACCGTGCTGCGCGAGGGCCCGCACGGGCTCGGCATGTGCCAGCAGTGGGTCGGCCCCCCGCCGCCCGGCGCGGAGGACCGCGCGGTGGGCTCGCCGGACGGCGATTCGGCGGCGGGCGACGACGGCACCGTGCCGGGAGCGGCGACGCCGGTCACTCCGCCCGAACAGGTGATGGGCGACGGCGCTCCGCCGCACGGAGCCGACCCGGCCGCCGACCCCGGCGGGCCCGCCGCCGAGGCGCTGCTCGCGCTGGTCGACGGCGACGAACCCGGACCCGGGTGGCGGGCGGTGGGCCACGCCCAGGTGGCGCCCGACCGCACGGCGTTGCTGGTTCACGCCGACGACCCCGACCTGCGGCGCCTCGCGGTGCTCGACGCCGTGATCAACAACGCCGACCGCAAGGGCGGCCACCTGCTCACCGCCCCCGGCGGCGGGCTCCGCGCCATCGACCACGGGGTGACGTTCCACACGGAGAACAAGCTCCGGACCCTGCTCTGGGGCTGGGCGGGCGAGCCGCTGCCCGCCGAGGCGGTCGCCGCGCTGCGCCGCCTCGACGGTGGGCTCGCGGCCGGGGAGCCCACCGCTGCCCGACTGGCACGGTTGCTCTCCCCGGCGGAGCTGACGGCGCTGCGGCAGCGCACCTCCGCGCTGCTCGCCGCCGGGGTGCACCCGCTGCCCGGGGGCGACTGGCCCGCCGTCCCCTGGCCGCCCATCTGACCTTGCCGACCGGCGGCCCCGGCGGTCCCGACCGCCCACCGCGTCGGACGCCCCGGGCCCGGCCCTCGGCAGCGGGGGCCGGGCCCGGGGACCGATCGTGCTGTCCGGGGGCCGCCGGTTAGGCTCTTCCCATGCATGCCTGGCCCGCCTCCGAAGTCCCCGCCCTGCCAGGTCAGGGCTCTGACCTGCGGCTCCACGACACCGCGACGGGTGGGCCCGACCGGCCCGCCCCCGGGCCGGTCGCCCGGCTCTACGTCTGCGGCATCACCCCCTACGACGCCACCCACATGGGCCACGCGGCCACCTACACCGCGTTCGACCTCGTCCAGCGGGTCTGGCTGGACTCCGGCCGCCAGGTCGTCTACGTCCAGAACGTCACCGACATCGACGACCCGCTGCTGGAACGCGCCCAGGCCACCGGCGAGGAGTGGACCGCGCTCGCCGAACGGGAGACCACCCTCTTCCGCGAGGACATGTCGGCCCTGCGCGTGCTGCCCCCCGACCACTTCGTCGGCGCCGTCGAGGCCATACCGCGCATCGTGCCGCTGGTGGAGCGGTTGCGGGACCAGGGGGCCGCCTACGAACTGGACGGCGACACCTACTTCTCCGTCGCCGCCGACCCCCGGTTCGGCCAGGTCTCCCACTACGACCAGGCCACCATGCGCGCGCTGTCCGCCGAACGCGGGGGCGACCCGGAGCGGCCGGGCAAGAAGAACCCGCTCGACCCCATGCTCTGGAGCGCCGCCCGCCCCGGCGAGCCCTCCTGGGACGGCGGGTCGCTCGGCCGCGGCCGCCCCGGCTGGCACATCGAGTGCGTCGCCATCGCCCTGGAGACCCTCGGGATGGGCTTCGACGTGCAGGGCGGCGGCTCCGACCTGGTCTTCCCCCACCACGAGATGGGCGCCTCCCACGCGCAGGCACTGACCGGCAGCCACCCCTACGCCCACACCTACGCCCACGCCGGGATGGTCGGCTACCAGGGCGAGAAGATGTCCAAGTCCCGGGGCAACCTGGTGCTGGTGTCGCAGCTGCGGCGGGACGGCGTCGAACCGGCCGCCATCCGCCTGGCGCTCCTCGCCCACCACTACCGCTCCGACTGGGAGTGGACCGACGAGGTGCTGGTCACCGCCACGGAGCGGCTGGCGCGCTGGCGTGCCGCGGTCTCGCGTCCCGACGGCCCGTCGGCGCTGCCGCTGCTCGCCGAGATGCGGCAGGCGCTCGCCGACGACCTCGACGCCCCCGCCGCGCTGGCGGCGTTCGATCGCTGGGCCGAGACCCAGGCGGCCCACGGCGGTGACGAGGAGGGCGCGCCCGGTGTCGCCTCCCGGGCGGTGGACGCCCTGCTGGGCGTGGCGCTCTAGGCCACCGCAGCCAGGCCCCACCGGTGAGCGACGCCGGGCGGGGCCCGGTCGGGTCTCCATCGGACCGGGCCGAGCGGGCGGGCAGCGGCCCGGGGCGACGACATGGCGCCCCGGGCCGCTGTCGTGCACCGCCGACGCGGGACGGATCAGCCGTCGCTGTCGCGGTCGCCACCGGCGGGAGGCGGAGGGTCGTCGCCGTCGCGCCGTCCGCGCCGCCGACCGCTGCCGGGGTCGCGGAGGTAGGGCCCCTGCCCGCCCGGTGCCTGCCCCGGGCCGCCGTGGCCGGGCCCCTCACCCCCGGACCTGCGGCGCAGGTAGCGCTCGAACTCCCGGGCGATGGCCTCGCCGCTCGCCTCGGGGAGGTCGGCGGTGTCCTTGGCCTCCTCCAGCGACTGCACGTACTCGGCGACCTCGGAGTCGTCCGCGGCCAGCTGGTCCACGCCGAGCTGCCACGCCCGCGCGTCCTCGGTGAGGTCGCCCAGTGGCACGGAGAGCCCGAGCAGGTCCTCCAGGGCGTGCAGCAGTGCGAGCGTCGCCTTCGGGTTGGGCGGCTGCGAGACGTAGTGCGGCACGCCCGCCCAGAGGCTGACCGCGGGGACCCCGGCGTGGGTGCAGGCCTCCTGGAGGATGCCCACGATGCCGGTGGGCCCCTCGTACCGGGACTCCTCCACGTTGAGCGAGCGGGCGAGCTTGTCGTCCGAGGTCACGCTGGAGACGGGGACGGGTCGGGTGTGGGGGGTGTCGCCGAGCAGCGCGCCCAGCATCACCACCATCTCCACCCCCAGCTCGTGGGCGAAGGCCAGCACCTCGTTGCAGAAGGTCCGCCAGCGCATGCTGGGCTCGACACCGCGGACCAGCACGAGGTCGCGGGGTCTGCCGTTGCCCTCCTCGGCTCCGACGCGTACCACCGACAACCGGGTGGTGGGCCAGGTGATGCGCCGCACGCCGCCGTCGAGCCACATCTGCGGCCGGTTGACCTGGAAGTCGTAGTACTCCTCGGCGTCGAGCGCGGCGAAGACCTCGCCCTTCCACGCCTGGTCGAGATGGTCGAGCGCGGCGGAGGCAGCGTCCCCGGCGTCGTTCCAGCCTTCGAACGCGGCCACCATGACCGGGTCGACCAGCTCGGGAACTCCCTCGAGCTCGATCACCCAGCGCCTCCTTCCGGCCGGACGGTCGGCGAGTGCCGCGCGACGCCCGGTCTGCTCGGTCGTTCCTTGCGAAGCCCAGCCTACGGCGTGACCGTGCCCACGACAGGGGGTTCGTACGCCTGCGCCGGGGCACGGCCGGAGGCAGCGCACGCGCCGGTCCCGCGCGCGTCCGCACGGTCGCGGCGAACGGTGCCGCACAGCGGGCGGGGCCGGCCGGGGCTCTCCCCGACCGGCCCCGCCGCCGCGCGCTCGCGTCAGCTCTTGTCGTCCTCCAGCCAGCCCATGGTGCGCTCGACCGTCTTCAGCCAGTACTTGTACTCGCGTTCGCGGTCCGCCGCGTCCATCTCGGGCTCCCACCGGTGGTCCTCGCGCCAGTTTGCCCGCAGCTCGTCGGTGGAGCCCCAGAAGCCGGTCGCGAGGCCGGCGGCGTAGGCGGCGCCGAGGCAGGTGGTCTCGGTGACCTCCGGCCGCACCACCGGGACGTCGAGGAAGTCCGAGATCTTCTGCATCAGCAGCCCGTTGGCGGTCATGCCGCCGTCGGCCTTCAGCGTGGTCAGCTCCACCCCGGAGTCCTTGTGCATCGCGTCGGTGATCTCGCGCGTCTGCCACGCGGTGGCCTCCAGCACCGCGCGCGCGATGTGGGCCTTGGTGACGTACCGGGTGAGCCCCGCGATGACTCCGCGGGCGTCCGAGCGCCAGTAGGGCGCGAACAGCCCGGAGAAGGCCGGCACGAAGTAGGTGCCGCCGTTGTCGTCGACCGAGCGGGCCAGCGGCTCGATCTCGGCGGCGTCCGATATCAGCCCCATCTGGTCGCGCATCCACTGCACCAGCGACCCGGTGACGGCGATGGCGCCCTCCAGGGCGTAGACCGGCTTCTGGCCGCCGATCCGGTAGCCCACCGTGGTGAGCAGACCCGCGTAGGAGTTGACCGGCTTCTCACCGGTGTTCATCAGCACGAAGGTGCCGGTGCCGTAGGTCGACTTGCCCTCGCCCTCGGCGAAGCAGGTCTGCCCGAACAGCGCGGCCTGCTGGTCGCCCAGGGCGGACGCGACCGGGATGCCGTCCAACGGGCCGCCCTTGGCCTCGCCGTACACCTCGGCGGAGGAGCGGATCTCCGGCAGCACCGCCATGGGCACGCCCATGGACTCGCAGATGCGCTCCTCCCAGTCGAGCGTGCGCAGGTTCATCAGCATGGTGCGGGAGGCGTTGGTGACGTCGGTGACGTGGCGGCCGCCGTCGGGGCCGCCGGTCAGGTTCCAGATGACCCAGGAGTCCATGGTGCCGAAGAGGATCTCGCCCCGCTCCGCGCGCTCACGGAGCCCCTCGACGTTGTCGAGCAGCCAGCGGATCTTCGGGCCGGCGAAGTAGGAGGCCAGCGGCAGCCCGGTCTCGCGGCGGAAGCGGTCCTGTCCGACGTTGCGGCCGAGGTCGCGGCAGATCGCGTCGGTGCGGGTGTCCTGCCAGACGATGGCGTTGTGGACGGGCCGGCCGGTGGCGCGGTCCCACAGCAGGGTGGTCTCGCGCTGGTTGGTGATGCCGATGGCCTTGACCTCGTCGCGCGTCACCGAGGCCTTGGCCAGCGCGCCGGCGACGACCTCCTGCACGTTGGCCCAGATCTCGGCGGCGTCGTGCTCGACCCAACCGGGCCGGGGGAGTATCTGCTCGTGCTCCTTCTGCTCGACCCCGACGATCGTTCCGGCGCGGTCGAACACGATGCACCGGCTGGAAGTGGTGCCCTGGTCGATCGCCGCGATGAACTCGCGGGGACCGCCGCCGGTGGCGTTCGTCTCACTCATGGTGCGGCTCCTGGTCTGGTGGTCTGCTGCGGTGGTCCCGTACTCGGGCGGATGCGGTACGTCGGAGGTGAGGGTCCCGGTCAGAAGGCGAGGCGCGAGATGCCCGCGGCGAGTGCGCCGCCCGCCAGCGGCCCCAGCACGGGAATCCAGGCGTAGCCCCAGTCGGAGCCGCCCTTGTTGGGCAGCGGCAGCAGCGCGTGCACGATCCGGGGCCCGAGGTCACGCGCGGGGTTGATGGCGTACCCGGTGGGCCCGCCGAGCGACAGGCCGATGCCGACGACCACCAGCGCCACCATGAGGCCGCCCAGCCCGGTCACCTGGAGGTCGCTGTTGACCCCGAGCCGGAGGACGGCCAGCACCAGCACGGTGGTGGCGATCAGCTCGGTGGCGAAGTTCTGCCAGGGGCTGCGGATCTCCGGGCCGGTGGAGAAGATGCCCAGCACCGGGCCGGGGCCCTTGTGCGGTCGGTGCCCCTCGCCCCCGGGCCGTTCGGCCGACTGCTCGGCGGCCGCCACGGCGGGGTCGCGCAGGTGCGCCTGGAAGTGGCCGAAGTAGGCGATCCAGACCAGGGCGGCGCCGATCATCGCACCGACCATCTGTCCGGCCCAGTAGACCCAGACGTGGTCCCAGTTGCCGGTGTCCAGTGCCAGGCCGAGTGTCACCGCCGGGTTGATGTGCGCGCCGGACAGCTCCGTGGAGATGTAGACACCGCTGAGGACGGCGAACCCCCAGCCGAAGGTGATCGCCACCCACCCGGCGCCGAACGCCTTCGACTTCTTGAGGACGACCCCGGCGACGACGCCGCCTCCGAGCAGGATCAGGACGGCTGTCCCGAGTATCTCGCCGATGAATATGTCTGAACTGGACACCTTGCCTCCTCGTCCACGACCGGTGCCGGTCCCGGGGGACGGCGCCCGGGCCCCGCTCCCGTTCGGAAGTTCGACCAGCGAACGGTGGTACTACCTGTGACGGGTGTCCCCCTGATCGTTACGGGAAACTTCCCGGGCAGCGCCTGTGCTCATATCGGCATTATGTGTCGGTTCGTCCAGGCTGTCGCGCGCTCGGTCGGTCACACTCCGGCCACCTCTCGGGCGGCGCGGAACCGCCCCCGACACGCGCGGGCCGCGCGGGCGGCGGTGCCGGACGGGCCGGGCCCCGCGGCTGTCCGATCGGCGGGACGGTCCGCGTGGACCGCCTGGCCTGCCGCTACGCTGACCCGGTATGCCCCCGCCGGGGCGTGAAGCCGACAGCCGTCGCACCCCAGGGAGTCACCCCATGGCCTCGTCCACCCTGCCCACCGCCAGCCCGGCGCAGCGCATCGCCGCCTTCCGCGAGGCGATCGGCTCGCGCGTCGTCGTCGCCGACGGCGGTATGGGCACCATGCTCCAGGCGGCGGACCCCACGCTGGAGGACTTCCAGAACCTCGAGGGGTGCAACGAGATCCTCAACGTCACCCGCCCCGACATCGTGCGCTCGGTCCACGCCGAGTACTTCGCGGCCGGCGTGGACTGCGTCGAGACCAACACCTTCGGCGCCAACCACGCCGCGCTCGGCGAGTACGACATCCCCGAGCGCGTCCACGAACTGTCGGAGGCGGGCGCCCGGGTCGCCCGCGAGGCCGCGGACCAGTTCGCCGCCGAGGACGGCCGGCTGCGCTGGGTGCTCGGCTCCATGGGGCCGGGCACCAAGCTCCCCACCCTGGGACACGCCCCCTACGGCCTGCTGCGCGACGCCTACGAGCGCAACGCCGACGGCCTGCTCGCCGGGGGCGCCGACGCCCTGCTGGTGGAGACCACCCAGGATCTGCTGCAGACCAAGGCCGCCGTGATCGGCGCGCGGCGCGCACTCACCGCCGCCGGCTCCCAGGCGCCGCTCATCGTCTCCGTCACCGTCGAGACGACCGGCACCATGCTGCTCGGCTCCGAGATCGGTGCCGCTCTGACCGCGCTGGAGCCCCTCGGCATCGACATGATCGGGATGAACTGCGCGACCGGCCCCGCCGAGATGAGCGAGCACCTGCGGTACCTCGCGCAGCACGCGCGGGTCCCGCTGGCCTGCATGCCCAACGCGGGGCTGCCCGTCCTCGGACGCGACGGCGCCCACTACCCCCTCACCGCGCCCGAGCTCGCGGACGCCCAGGAGACGTTCGTCAACGACTTCGGCCTCTCACTCATCGGAGGCTGCTGCGGCACCACCCCGGAGCACATGCGCCAGGTCGTCGAGCGGGTCCGCGGCCTGACCCCGGCCGAGCGCGAGCCCCGGCCCGAGCCCGGCGCGGCCTCGCTCTACCAGACCGTGCCCTTCCAGCAGGACGCCTCCTACCTCGCCATCGGCGAGCGGACCAACGCCAACGGCTCCCGGAAGTTCCGCGAGGCGATGCTGGAGGCGCGCTGGGACGACTGCGTGGAACTGGCCCGCGAGCAGATCCGCGAGGGCGCCCACTTCCTGGACCTGTGCGTCGACTACGTCGGCCGGGACGGCGCCGCCGACATGGCCGTGCTCGCCGGCCGGCTCGCCACCGCCTCCACCCTGCCGATCGTGCTGGACTCCACCGAGGTGGAGGTCATCCGCACCGGCCTGGAGCACCTCGGCGGCCGTGCCGTCATCAACTCGGTCAACTACGAGGACGGCGACGGGCCCCACTCCCGGTTCGCCCGCATCACCGAGCTCGCCGCCGAACACGGCGCCGCACTGATCGCGCTCACCATCGACGAGGAGGGCCAGGCCCGGACCGCCGAGAAGAAGGTCGAGATCGCCGAACGGCTCATCGCCGACCTCACGGGGAACTGGGGCATCGAGGAGTCGGACATCCTCATCGACTGCCTGACCTTCACCATCTGTACCGGCCAGGAGGAGTCCCGCGGCGACGGCGTCGCCACCATCGAGGCCATCCGCGAACTCAAGCGCCGCCACCCCCGGGTGCAGACCACCCTCGGCCTCTCCAACATCTCCTTCGGGCTCAACCCCGCCGCCCGCATGGTGCTGAACTCCGTCTTCCTCGACGAGTGCGTCAAGGCCGGGCTGGACTCGGCCATCGTCCACGCCGCCAAGATCGTTCCGATCGCCCGGCTCGCCGAGGAGGAGGCAGCGGTCGCGCTCGACCTCATCCACGACCGGCGCCGTGAGGGGTACGACCCGCTGCAGCGGCTGCTGGAGCTCTTCGACGGCGTCGACGCCAAGTCGGTGCGCGCCGGGCGGGCCGAGGAGCTGGCCGCGCTCCCGCTGGAGGAGCGGCTGCGCCGCCGCATCATCGAGGGCGAGCGCAACGGGCTCGAGGCCGACCTGGAGGAGGCGCTCACCGAGCGGCCCGCCCTGGAGATCGTCAACGAGACCCTGCTGGCCGGGATGAAGACCGTCGGCGAGCTGTTCGGCTCCGGCCAGATGCAGCTCCCCTTCGTCCTCCAGTCCGCCGAGGTGATGAAGACCGCGGTCGCCCACCTCGAACCGCACATGGAGAAGACCGACGAGGACGGCAAGGGCACCATCGTGCTCGCCACCGTCCGCGGCGACGTCCACGACATCGGCAAGAACCTCGTGGACATCATCCTCTCCAACAACGGCTACAACGTCGTCAACCTCGGCATCAAGCAGCCGGTCAACGCCATCCTGGAAGCGGCCGCCGAGCACCGCGCCGACGTCATCGGGATGTCAGGCCTCCTCGTGAAGTCCACCGTGATCATGAAGGAGAACCTGGAGGAGCTGAACGCCCGGGGCATGGCGGCCGACTACCCCGTCATCCTCGGGGGCGCCGCCCTGACTCGCGCCTACGTCGAGCAGGACCTCCACGAGATCTACGACGGCGAGGTCCGCTACGCCCGCGACGCCTTCGAGGGGCTGCGGCTCATGGACGCGCTGATCGGGGTCAAGCGCGGCGTGCCCGGCGTGACCCTCCCCGAGCTGAAGCAGCGCCGGGTGCCGGCCCGCACCGCGCCGCGACCCGCCGAGGCGGAGGCAGCCCCGGTCGTGCCCCGCTCGGCGACCGCCACCGACGTGCCCGTCCCCGCCGCGCCCTTCACCGGCACCCGCATCGTCAAGGGCATCGCACTCAAGGAGTACGCCTCCTGGCTGGACGAGGACGCCCTGTTCAAGGGGCAGTGGGGGCTCAAGGGCAGCCGCACCGGCGACGGCCCCGACTACCAGGAGCTGCTGGAGTCCGAGGGCCGGCCCCGGCTGCGCGGCTGGCTGGACCGTCTCCACACCGACAACCTGCTGGAGGCGGCCGTCGTCCACGGCTACTTCCCCTGCCACGCCGACGGCGACGACCTGGTGATCCTCGACGAGGACGGTCGCGAGCGGACCCGGTTCACCTTCCCCCGGCAGAGCCGCGGCCGGAACCTGTGCCTCGCGGACTTCTTCCGGCCCAAGGAGAGCGGGGAACTGGACGTCGTCGGGCTCCAGGTCGTCACGGTCGGCTCCCGGATCGGGGAGGCGACGGGCGAGCTGTTCGCGGCGGACGCCTACCGCGACTACCTGGAGCTGCACGGCCTGTCGGTCCAGCTCGCCGAGGCGCTCGCCGAGTACTGGCACGCCCGCGTCCGGCAGGAGCTCGGTATCGACAGCGGTGACCCCGCGGAGCTGTCGGGGATGTTCCGCACCGAGTACCAGGGCTGCCGCTACTCGCTCGGCTACCCCGCCTGCCCGAACCTGGAGGACCGCGCCAAGATCGCCGAACTGCTCCAGCCGGAGCGGATCGGGGTCAAGCTCTCCGAGGAGTTCCAGCTGCACCCGGAGCAGTCGACCGACGCCATCGTGCTCCACCACCCGGAGGCCAACTACTTCAACGCCCGCTGACGCCGGCGGCGCCGTCCCCCGTTCGCCGCGCAGCGGCTGCCCGCGGCGCGGGGTGCGGCGTACACTGACCGGTCCGGACCCGGCCGGTCGCCGCCCCCGCACGCGGGGGTGACGACCGGCCTTCCCTTCCCCCGGAGGTGCACGCGGATGACGACGTTCCTCCCCACGACGGACGGCCCCGGCGGCACCCCCGCCCCCCGGGCGGTCCTGCTCGACATGGACGGCACCCTGGTCGACACCGAGAACCTGTGGTGGGACGCAGAGGTCGCCGTCTTCGCCGGTCTCGGCCACGCCCTCGCCGACCACCACCGCGCCGTCGTCAGCGGCGGGCCCATGGGGCGCGTCGGCCGCCACCTGATCGAGGCCACCGGCGCCGCGATCACCCTCGAGGAACTCGGCCCGCTCATCAACGCCGCCTTCCTGACGCGGCTCGGCGACGGCTTCGAGCTCATGCCCGGCGCCCGGCGGCTGCTCGACGAACTGGCCGGCCAGGGGGTGCCCACCGCCCTGGTCTCCGCCTCCGACCGGGCGGTGGTCGACGTGGTCAGCACCGTGCTGGGCCGGGAGTCCTTCACGCTCACCGTCGCCGGGAACGACCTGCGCCGCAACAAGCCGCACCCGGACCCCTACCTCGCCGCGGCCCGCGGTCTCGGCGTGGCACCCGAGGAATGCGTGGCGGTCGAGGACACCCTGACCGGCGTGGCCGCCGCGGAGGCGGCCGGCTGCCAGGTCGTGGTGGTGCCGTCCGTGGTGCCGATCCCGCCCGCGCACCGCCGCAGCGTCGTCGCCTCACTCACCGAGGTCGACCTGCGCTACCTGCGCGGGCTGTGGCCGACCGCCCGGGCGGGTGAACCCGCCGGACCGCTCTGAGGCCGCGCCGGGCCCACGCGGTCGGGAGCGGCCGCACGGTCAGCGCCCGGGGCGGACCAGCCCGCTCTCGTAGGCGTAGACCGCGGCCTGCACGCGATCCCGCAGCCCCAGCTTGGTCAGCACGTGCCCGACATGGGTCTTCACCGTGGTCTCGCTGACGAACAGCTCCGCCGCGATCTCGGCGTTGGACATGCCCCGGGCCACCAACCGCAGCACCTCCAGCTCGCGCTCGGTCAGCGTGCTCAGCGTCTCCGGCAGCTGCTCCTCCCCGGCGGGCAGCTTTCCGGCGTACTGGTCGAGCAGCCGCCGGGTGATGCTCGGCGCCAGCATCGCCTCGCCGGCGGCGACCACCCGGATCGCCTGCACGAGCTCGGCGGCGGGCGCGTCCTTCAGCAGGAATCCGCTCGCCCCCGCGCGCAGCGCCTCCACCACGTACTCGTCGAGATCGAAGGTGGTCAGCACCAGCACCTTCACCGGGCCGTCCTTCGCCGGGCCCGTGATGCGGCGCGTCGCCTCGACGCCGTCCATCCGCGGCATCCGGATGTCCATCAGCACGACATCGGGCTGCAGCGTCCGGACCTGCTCCAGCGCCTGCTGACCGTCACCGGCCTCGCCGACGACCGCGAGGTCGCCCTCCGCCTCCAGGATCATGCGGAAACCGGTGCGCAGCAGGGGCTGGTCGTCGACCAGCAGCACACGAATGGGCACGGGCGCTCCTCACGGGACGGGTGAACCTGCCCCATTCTCGCTCACGCACCGTCCGGCGCCTGCCGACCCCCGTCGGCGGAGGCGTCCGCCGACGGGCGGCCCGCGCCGGGAGCCGCGGGGGCGCCCGCGTCCACCAACGGCAGCGTGTCCTGGACCAGCAGCGGATAGGGCGGGGGAGTGCCGCCGAACTCGGGACAGATCGACCGGTAGCTGCACCAGCCGCAGAGCTTGGTGCGGCGGGGCCGCCAGTCGCCGGTCTCCGTCGCCTCCCGGATCGCCTCCCACAGCGCGAGCAGCTTGCGCTCCACCGCGCGGAGGTCCTCCTCCACCGGGTCGTAGTGGCGGACGTCGCCGCTGCCCAGATAGACCAGTTGCAGCCGCCGCGGGAGGACGCCCTTGAGCCGCCAGACCACCAGGGCGTAGAAGGTCATCTGGAACAGCGCGTCGCCGGCGTACTCCGGACGGGGGGCCTTGCCCGTCTTGTAGTCGACGATGCGCACCTCGCCGGTCGGCGCGATGTCCACCCGGTCGATGACGCCGCGCAGCCGCAGCCCCGAGTCGAGCTTGGTCTCCACCCACATCTCGCGCTCGGCGGGCTCCAGCCGGGTCGGGTCCTCCAGGGTGAACCAGCGCTCGACCAGTTCCTCGGCGTCGGTGAGCCAGCGCGCCAGCCGCGCGGCGGCCTCCGGGCCGGCGCCGACGCCGGCGACCGGGCCACCCTCGGGCGCGGCGGCCGAGGCGTCCGCACCATCCGCCGGAGCGGCGGCGCCGGCGGATGGCTCGGCCGGCTCGTCGGCGAAGAGCGCCGCCAGCTCCGGTCGGCGGGCCAGCAGCCGCTCCCACTCCTGCACCACCATCGCCCGGGCGCGGCGGGCGGTGCGCTGCCCCGCGGGCGCGTCGAAGACCCGTTCCAGCACGGCGTGCACGACGGTCCCGCGCGTGGCCGCCGGGCTGGGCTCCTCCGGCAGCCGGTCGATCACCCGGAAGCGGTACAGCAGCGGACACTGCATGAAGTCCGCCGCGCGGGACGGCGAGAGCGAGGCGGTACGCGGTGCGGGTGACGCTTCCATGTGCAGAACCCTACGACCCGCCACCGACACCCGGCGCAATACCATCGTCATGACGGGCCCGGCGCGGCATGATCGTGCCGATCACCGCGCGCGCGGCGGTCCGGCGGACCGGCCGCCCGCGCCGGGCGACGCCCGGCGGGAACGCACCCGGGCCGTCGTCGCCACCGCGCGCGGACAGGCGTCGAGAACACAGGACAAGGGGACACCGTGGGAGAGGCGGACCGGCCGGAAGCCGGCGGCTCGGGGAAGAAGCGCCCCGGCGGCGGGGGCGGCATCCTGATGGGCCGCATCTTCAAGGTCCCCGTGTACGTGGCGCCCAGCTGGTTCCTCGTCGCCGCGCTCATCACCTGGTTCTTCGGCAACCAGCTGGAGCGGATCATCCCCGGCATCGGCGGCACCCGCTACCTCGTCGCGCTGTTCTTCGCCGTCGCCTTCTACGCCTCCGTGCTGGTGCACGAACTCGCCCACACCGTGGCGGCGTTGCGGTTCGGACTGCCGGTGCGCCGCATCCAGCTCCAGTTCTTCGGCGGGGTCTCCGAGATCGAGAAGGACTCCCCGACCCCGGGACGCGAGTTCGTGCTGGCCTTCGTCGGGCCGCTGCTCTCCCTGGTGCTGGCCGCGGTCTTCTGGCTCGGGATGCTCGTCACCGAGCGGGGCACCGTACCCGGCGTGCTCGTCGCCGGGCTGATGCTCTCCAACCTCATCGTCGCCGTCTTCAACCTGCTGCCGGGGATGCCGCTGGACGGCGGGCGGATGCTGCGCGCCGTCGTGTGGAAGATCTCCGGCCGGCCGATGACCGGCACCGTCGTCGCCGCCTGGGCGGGGCGCGCCCTCGCCGTCGCGGTCCTCATCGGGTTCCCGCTGGTCACCCACACCGGCGTCCTGGTGGAGCGGCAGTCCTTCACCGGCGTCGACTCGCTCACCGACGGCCTGCTCGCCGCGGTCCTCGCCGCGATCATCTGGACCGGCGCCGGCAACAGCCTCCGCATGGCCCGGCTGCGCGAGCGGCTCCCCGGGCTGACCGCCACCGCGCTGACCCGCCGCGCCGTACCGGTACCGGCCGACGCCCCGCTCTCGGAGGCGCTGCGCCGCGCCAACGACGCCGGCGCGCGCGCCCTGGTCGTGGTGGAGCCCGACGGCACGCCCCGCGCCGTCGTCCGCGAGTCCGCCATCGCCGCCGTCCCCGACCACCGGCGCCCCTGGGAGCCGGTCGGCGGGCTGGCCCAGGACATCTCGGAGGGGACCCGCATCCGCACCGACCTGGGCGGCGAGGCGCTGCTCACCCACCTCCGCGACCACCCCGCCTCGGAGTACCTGGTGGTCGAGCCGACCGGCGAGATCTACGGCGTGCTCGCCACCTCCGACGTCGAACGGGCCTTCGTGGCCGCGATGTCCGGAGGCGGACGGCCCTCGGGCCGCTGACCGGCGCCGGCGGGCGGGCCCCTCGATTAGGGCCCGTCACGCGGCTGGACTAGGCTGCTCCCCATGTCCGAACCGACCGGTGCCGCCCGCCGACGCGGGCCCTTCAGGGTCGGGGACCAGGTACAGCTCACCGACCCCAAGGGCCGCCACTACACCTTCACGCTCGAAGCCGGGAAGAGCTTCCACACCCACAAGGGTGCCTTCCCGCACGACGAGCTGATCGGTGCCCCCGAGGGGACCGTCGTCCGCACCACCGGCAAGGTCGACTACCTCGCGCTGCGCCCGCTCCTCACCGACTTCGTCCTGTCCATGCCCCGCGGGGCCGCCGTGGTCTACCCCAAGGACGCGGGGCAGATCCTGGCGATGGCCGACATCTTCGCCGGCGCGCGGGTGGTGGAGGCGGGTGTGGGATCGGGATCGCTCTCCACCTTCCTGCTGCGCGCCGTCGGCGATCACGGCATGCTGCACTCCTACGAGCGCCGCGCCGACTTCGCCGACATCGCCAAGGGCAACGTGGAGCGCTACTTCGGCGGACCGCACCCGGCCTGGCAGCTGACGGTGGGCGACCTCCAGGACAACCTCAGCGACACCGAGGTCGACCGGGTCGTCCTGGACATGCTCGCCCCCTGGGAGTGCCTGGACGCCGTTTCCAAGGCGCTGGTGCCCGGCGGCATCCTGTGCGCCTACGTCGCCACCACGACGCAGCTGTCCCGGACGGTGGAGACCATCCGCGAGCACGGCACCTTCAACGAGCCGTCGGCCTGGGAGACCATGGTCCGCACCTGGCACGTCGAGGGTCTCGCGGTCCGCCCCGACCACCGCATGATCGGCCACACCGGCTTCCTCCTCACCGCCCGCCGTCTGGCCGACGGCGTCGAGCCGCCGCGCCGGCGCCGCCGCCCCGCGCCCGGCGCCTACGGCGAGGACTACACCGGCCCCGGCAGCGGCCGCGCCTGACCGACAACGCACCGACGACATCGCGCCGTTCCACCCGAGCCGGGTGGAACGGCGCACCCGTCGGAGCCGGGCCCGGGCGGCCCTTCATCACGCGCCGAGGGTGTGGCACGATGCACAGCATCCCGCCCGCCGCGCTCCGTGGCGCTTCCTCCCTGGAGACCTCAGCGTGCAGTCCCCGGCCGATCCCGGACTCCCGCACACCCGTGCCCGCGCCGTCCACTGGCTGGCCACTGCGGCGGCGGTGGCCGCGGTCGCGGCGGTCGCCGCCCTCGTGCAGCCCGAAGGAGCGACGGCCCGTCCCGGGGACCCGCTTCCGCAGGCGACCGGCGGTCCCGATCCGCGCACGGTGGACTACCCCCTGGAGTGCGGCCCGCACGGAGCCGCGGTGACCCACAGCGCCCAGGTCGACCTCGACGGCGACGGCCGCACCGAGACCGTCGCCGCCGTGCGCTGCGACGCCGGCGGCGGCACGCCGCCGCACGGGCTCTACCTGCTGACTGCGCGGGCCGACGGCGCGGTGGCGGTCGCCGAGACGCTGGTGGACCCGGCGGAGGGCATGATCGTCGAGGAACTGACCGCGGGCGACGGCGAATTGCGGGCCGTACTGCTCGCCTACTCCTCGCCGGACGTTCCCCGCAGCCACCCGGACCTCCACGGCGAGGCGACCTGGAACTGGCGCGACGGGCGGCTGGTCGTCGACCAGGCGGCACCGCCGGCGCCCCCGTTCCCCACCTGAGCGGCCGGGCGGCGGCTCAGTCCGCGTCGGGGCCGTACACCTCGGTACCGTCGGCGACCCGCCGCACGTGGATGCAGTCGCCCGGGCAGTCCTTCGCCGACTCCACGACGTCCCGCAGCAGCGGGAGCGGCACCGGCGCGGTCGCGCCGGGCTCCGTCAGCAGATCGGCCTCCTCGCCGGCGGCCACCGGCGGCTTGACGTAGGCGAGGCCGTCGATGTCCAGCTCGAACACCTCGGGTGCGTACTGGGCGCAGATCCCGTCGCCCGTACAGAGCTCCTGGTCGATCCAGACCTCGAGTTCGTCGGCGGCCGTGTGCTGCGCGCTCATCCCACCCACCGTTTCCCGGGCGCCCTGGCTGTCGCCGGGCGGGTCCGCTCGATCCTGTCCGTCATGCCACACCCTCCCCGCGCCGTTCGACGGGTAATCGCACGCCTTTCCGCGGCGGACGGTCCTGCCGGGCCGTCACCGCCGCGACCTGCGCCTCCCGGTCCCGGCACCGCCCGGAGGCGGCGCGCGGCGGAACCCGGTGGGGGTGTCGGCCACCCCCGACTCTACCGCTGCCCGCTTTCCGGGGCCCCCGGGTGGGTATCCCCCAGGCGACAGGGAGCGCGCACGAGTGAAGATCGGACACGCCTCGATGGTCTTCTTGATCGAAGAGGTTTCGACCGACACTGGTCCAGGTAGGGTCTGGAAGCGTCCAGCTCCCTTTGGAGGAGGTGAGGACCGTGGCATCCCACGAAGACGAGACCAACCACGGCGTCCGCCCCGGTCGGGGGTCTCAGGACCCGGCCCGGCAGGTCGCCGATCTAGAGCAGGAGATCACCGTCCTGCGCCGGAAACTCGCCGATTCCCCGCGGCACACCCGTGCCCTGGAGGAGCGAGTTGTCGAGTTGCAGACCAGTCTGGCCGGGGTGACCTCCCAGAACGAACGTCTGGCGACCACGCTCCGGGAGGCACGCGACCAGATCGTGGCGCTGAAGGAGGAGGTCGACCGGCTCGCCCAGCCGCCGGCGGGCTTCGGGGTCTTCCTTCAGCCCAACGACGACGACACGGCCGACATCTTCACCGGCGGCCGCAAACTCCGGGTCAACGTCAGCCCGGGCGTCGAGCTCAAGGAGCTCAAGCGCGGCCAGGAGGTGATGCTCAACGAGGCGCTCAACATCGTCGAGGCGATGGAGTTCGAGCGCGCCGGTGACATCGTCACCCTCAAGGAGGTGCTGGAGGACGGCGAGCGCGCGCTCGTCGTCGGCCACACCGACGAGGAGCGCGTGGTCCGGATCGCCGAGCCGCTGCTCGACGTGACCCTCCGCGCCGGCGACGCGCTGCTGCTGGAGTCGCGTTCCGGCTACGTCTACGAGGTCGTCCCCAAGAGCGAGGTCGAGGAGCTCGTCCTCGAAGAGGTCCCCGACATCGACTACGCGAAGATCGGCGGCCTCGGCAACCAGATCGAGCTGATCCGCGACGCGGTCGAGCTCCCCTATCTCCACCCCGACCTCTTCCGCGAGCACGAGCTGCGTCCGCCCAAGGGCGTGCTGCTCTACGGCCCGCCCGGCTGCGGCAAGACCCTGATCGCCAAGGCGGTGGCCAACTCCCTGGCCAAGAAGGTCGCAGAGGTCACCGGGCAACCCGCGGGCAAGAGCTTCTTCCTGAACATCAAGGGCCCGGAACTGCTCAACAAGTACGTCGGCGAGACCGAGCGGCACATCCGCCTGGTCTTCCAGCGGGCCCGGGAGAAGGCGAGCGAGGGCACCCCCGTCATCGTCTTCTTCGACGAGATGGACTCCCTGTTCCGCACCCGCGGTTCCGGCGTCAGCTCGGACGTGGAGAACACCATCGTCCCGCAGCTGCTCTCCGAGATCGACGGCGTGGAGGGGCTGGAGAACGTCATCGTCATCGGCGCCTCCAACCGCGAGGACATGATCGACCCGGCGATCCTGCGGCCCGGCCGACTGGACGTCAAGATCAAGATCGAGCGGCCGGACGCCGAGGCGGCCAAGGACATCTTCTCCAAGTACCTCACCGCACGGCTGCCGATCCACACCGACGACCTCGCCGAGCACCACGACAGCCGCGAGGCCGCCGTGGACGGCATGATCCAGACGGTCGTGGAGCAGATGTACGCCGAGACGGAGGAGAACCGCTTCCTGGAGGTCACCTACGCCAACGGTGACAAGGAGGTCCTGTACTTCAAGGACTTCAACTCCGGCGCGATGATCCAGAACATCGTCGACCGGGCCAAGAAGATGGCCATCAAGGCGTTCCTGGACCAGGACCAGAAGGGTCTGCGCGTCTCCCACCTCATCGCCGCCTGCGTCGACGAGTTCAAGGAGAACGAGGACCTCCCCAACACCACCAACCCCGACGACTGGGCCCGCATCTCCGGCAAGAAGGGCGAGCGGATCGTCTTCATCCGCACCCTCGTCACGGGGAAGCAGGGCGCCGACACGGGCCGTTCCATCGACACCGTGGCCAATACCGGACAGTACCTGTAAGGGCACCGCCCGGCTGCGGGCACGTGGGTGATGCGCCCGCGTGTCCCGCAGCCGGGCGTTTTTCTCAGACAGCCCGCGCGAAACCGCCTGTGACCTCCCCATCGCCGCCCGTGGCGCCTAGGCTCGGGCACGAGGTGGCCGGTCCGGGCGGCCCCCGCCGGGCAAGGAGGGCCGCATGACAGTACGGCGCGTGATGGGCATCGAGACGGAGTACGGCGTGTCCGTTCCGGGGCACCCGAACGCCAACGCCATGCTCACCTCGTCCCAGGTGGTGAACGCCTACGCGGCGGCCATGCACCGCGCCCGCCGGGCGCGGTGGGACTTCGAGGAGGAGAACCCGCTGCGGGACGCGCGCGGGTTCGACCTGGCACGGGACACCGCCGACGCCAGTCAGCTCACCGACGAGGACATCGGCCTGGCCAACGTCATCCTCACCAACGGCGCGCGGCTCTACGTCGACCACGCACACCCCGAGTACAGCGCCCCCGAGACGATCGGCCCGCGGGACGCCACGCTGTGGGACAAGGCGGGGGAGCGGATCATGGCGGAGGCCGCGCGGCGGGCCGCCGAGGTCCCCGGCGCACGGCCCATCCAGCTCTACAAGAACAACACCGACAACAAGGGCGCCTCGTACGGCACGCACGAGAACTACCTGATGCGGCGCGAGACGCCGTTCGCCGACATCGTCCGCCACCTGACCCCGTTCTTCGTCTCCCGCCAGGTGGTGACCGGCTCCGGCCGGGTGGGGCTCGGGCAGGACGGCTCGGAGCACGGGTTCCAGATCAGCCAGCGCGCCGACTTCTTCGAGGTCGAGGTGGGGCTGGAGACCACGCTCAAGCGGCCCATCATCAACACCCGGGACGAGCCGCACGCCGACGCGGACCGGTACCGCCGACTCCACGTGATCATCGGGGACGCCAACCTCTCCGAGATCTCGACCTACCTGAAGCTCGGCACCACCTCCCTGGTGCTCTCGATGATCGAGGACGGCTTCATCGCCGTCGACCTCGCCGTGGACCAGCCGGTCCGCACCCTGCACCGGGTCAGCCATGACCCGGGGCTGCGCGGGCTGATCACGCTGCGCAGCGGCCGGACCCTGACCGCGGTGCAGCTCCAGATGGAGTACTTCGAGCTGGCACGCAAGTACGTCGAGGAGCGCTGGGGGGCGGACGCCGACCCCGAGACCCGGGACGTGCTCACCCGCTGGGAGGACGTGCTGACACGGCTGGAGAGCGACCCGGCGAGCCTCGCGGACCAGTTGGACTGGGTCGCCAAGCGGGAGCTGCTGGAGGGCTACCGCCGCCGGGACGGGCTGGACTGGGACGCCGCCCGGCTGCACCTGGTCGACCTCCAGTACAGCGACGTCCGGCCCGAGAAGGGGCTGTACAACCGGCTGGTCGCCCGCGACCGGTTGCAGCGGCTCTTCTCGGATGCCGAGGTCGCCCGGGCCGTGGCGCACCCGCCCGAGAACACCCGTGCCTACTTCCGCGGCCGCTGCCTGGACCAGTACGCCGACGATGTCGCCGCCGCCTCCTGGGACTCGGTCATCTTCGACCTGCCCGGGCGCGAGTCGCTCCAGCGCGTGCCCACCATGGACCCGCTGCGCGGCACCCGGGAGCACGTCGGGGGACTGCTGGACCGCTGCGACACCGCCCAGGAACTGGTCCGTGCGCTCGCGGGAGGCTGAAACGCCCCGCGGAGGGGCATGATCGGGAACGGACCGGCCGGCGCCCGCGCCGCACCGGCCGAGAAGAAGCCGAAGTCAGTACCCGGCGGTAGGGTCTGAATCCGGAGCACGACGCAGTCGAGCGGCGAACTGAGCGGGGTGAGGCAGATGGCGACCAAGGACACCGGCGGCGGTCAGCAGAAGGCATCGCGCGCCACGGAGGAGACCGAGGAGCAGAGCGCTTCGACGGAGTCCTCCGACGAACTCAAGGAGCGTCAGGAAGAGCTGACCGAGGACGTCGACTCCGTCCTGGACGAGATCGACGAGGTCCTGGAGTCGAACGCCGAGGACTTCGTCCGCGGCTTCGTGCAGAAGGGCGGCGAGTAACGCCGCCGCCCGCCCCCGCCGGGGGCGGGCGCGGTGGGGGCGGGGCACCGCCCCGTCCCCACCGGCAGATCATGTGGATCACGGTCCCGGCGCGGGTAGGGTCCGTTGCGTACTCTGCTCCGGTTCGACGCCGCGCCGTCCGCACAGGGCCCCGCGCCCGGCGGGAGCGGCGCGCCGGCTCCAATCTGGAAGGACATCAGTGGCAGCCAACTCCCACGACCAGGGCCGGCTCCCGGCGCCGTACCTCACCCCGGGTTCCTCCTCGTTCATGGACTTCCTGTCCACGCACGCGCCGGAGCAACTGCCCGGCAGTCGCCCGCTTCCCTCGGTGCAGGGCGCGGTGCAGGCACCGCACGGCACCACCATCGTCGCCGTCGCGTTCCCCGGCGGGGTCGTGCTGGCCGGCGACCGGCGGGCCACCATGGGCAACATGATCGCCCAGCGGGACATCGAGAAGGTGTTCCCGGCCGACGAGTACTCGGCGGTGGGCATCGCCGGCACCGCCGGTCTCGCGGTGGAGATGGTGCGTCTGTTCCAGCTGGAGCTGGAGCACTTCGAGAAGGTCGAGGGCGACACCCTCTCGCTGGAGGGCAAGGCCAACCGGCTGTCGACGATGATCCGCGGCAATCTCGGCATGGCCATGCAGGGGCTCGCCGTGGTCCCGCTGTTCGCCGGGTACGACACCGACCGCGCCGTCGGTCGCATCTTCTCCTACGACGTCACCGGCGGCCGTTCCGAGGAGTACGGCTTCGCGGCCGTCGGTTCGGGCTCGGTCTTCGCCCGCGGCTCGCTGAAGAAGCTGCACCGTGCGGACCTGACGGAGGAACAGGCGGCGACCGTGGCGGTGCAGGCGCTGTACGACGCGGCCGACGACGACTCCGCCACCGGTGGCCCGGACGTGGCGCGCCGCATCTACCCGGTGGTCGCGGTCATCGCCGAGAGCGGCTACCGCCGTCTCGACGAGGACGAGGTGACCACGGTGGCGCGCAGCGTCCTGGACGGTCGGCTCCAGCTGCCCAACGGGCCGCTGGCCCCGCTGGTCTAGGCCGCCTCCGTGGCAGAGAAGGCAGCCCCGGGGCATCGGACGCCCCCGGGCGCAGGAGCAGAGGAAGGGACCGACAGCCGGTGACGACACCGTTCTATGTCTCGCCCCAGCAGGCGATGGCCGACCGCGCGGAGTACGCCCGCAAAGGCATCGCGCGCGGGCGCGGCCTGGTGGTGCTCCAGTACGCGGACGGCATCGTCTTCGTGGCGGAGAACCCCTCCCGGGCCCTGCACAAGGTCAGTGAGATCTACGACCGCATCGGGTTCGCGGCGACGGGCAAGTACAACGAGTACGAGAACCTCCGCATCGGCGGGGTGCGCTACGCCGACCTGCGGGGCTACACCTACGACCGGGCGGACGTCACCGCCCGCGGCCTCGCCAACGTCTACGCCCAGACACTGGGGACCATCTTCTCCAGCGCGGGGGAGAAGCCGTACGAGGTCGAGCTGATCGTCGCCGAGGTGGGGGACGCCCCGGAGGACGACCAGATCTACCGGCTGCCGCACGACGGCTCCATCATCGACGAGCACGGCTCGGTCGCGGTCGGCGGGAACGCCGACCAGATCAGCGCCTACCTCGACCAGCGCCACGAGGACGGCATGACGCTGGGCGCCGCCCTGCGGCTGGCCGTCCAGGCGCTCGGGCGGGACGGCAACGGCGGGGAGCGGTCGCTGACGGGCGATCAGCTGGAGGTCGCGGTGCTGGACCGCACCCGGCCGCAGCGCCGCAAGTTCAAGCGGGTGCTGGGCCGCCGGCTGTCCGAGCTCCTGGAGCCGGCGGCGGGCTCCGGCGGCGGCGCCGGGGAGTCGGACGGCGCGGACTCCGACGCGAAGGGGTCCGGCTCGAAGACCTCCGACGCGAAGGACTCCGCCGGGAAGACCGCCGAGGGGAAGGACTCCGACGCGAAGGAGTCCGGCTCGAAGGACGGCTCCGAGGACTGAGGCGGTCCGCCCCGGGGCGGTGGCCGGTCAGCGACCGGACGCCGCCCCGGGGACGTGCGGCGGCGCCGCGGTCGAACCGCGGCACACCAGCTCCACCGGGAGCAGGGTGTTGCCCGCCTCACGTCCCCCGAGCACGCTCAGCAGTGCGGTGAGCCCCGCCGCGCCCATCTCCTCGGCAGGCAGCCGCACGGTGGTGAGCTCCGGCTCCACGGCGGCGGCCAGCACCAGGTCGTCGATGCCGGTGACCGAGAGGTCCTGCGGCACCCGGAGGCCCATCCGGCGTGCCGCCTTGCACGCCCCGGCGGCGAGAACGTCGTCGTCGCAGACCAGGGCGGTGGGCCGGGGTGAGGCACGCAGCGCCCGTTCGGCGGCCGCCGTGGCCTCGCGGACGGTCAGCCCCGAGTGCTCGGTGGCGACCAGCCGCGCGGACCCGGCGCCGGCCAGCGACTCGGCCAGGACCCGGGCGCGGGCATGGAAGGTCCAGGTGTCCACCGCTGCCGCGAGGTGGCCGACGTCGCGGTGGCCGAGCCGGAGCAGATGGGCGCAGACCTGCCGCATGCCGTCGGCGATGTCCGGGTTGACCGTCGCCACCGCGGGCGCCAGCCCCGGCTCGCTGTCGAGCATCACCAGCGGCAGACCGCCGTCGCGCAGGCCGGTCAGCGCCTCGGCAGCCATCGAGGAGGCGATCACCCCGTCCACCGTCGCGCTGGCGGAGGCGAACGGGTCGGGGGCGGGCCCGACCCCGCCGGGCGAGGGGTACAGGACGACGCCGATGTCGTGCTCGGCCGCCATCCGCGCCGCTCCGGAATGGACACGCGCGAAGAACTCGGTGGTCAGCGCGGGCACCACCAGCAGCGCGGTGCGCCGCTGCCCGAGCCGCAGCGACCGGGCGGCGAGGTTCGGGCGGTAGCCCAGTGCCCGCGCGGCCTCACGGACCGACTCCGCGCGGCCGGGGGAGACCCTGCCGTGCCAGCGGTCGCGCAGCACCAGCGAGACGGTGGCCTGGGAGACCCCCGCCCGGTCGGCGACATCGCGGCTGGTGGGCCGGTTCGGGCGGTCGTTCGCGCCGCCGTCGGCAGGACCGGCGCCTCTGGCGCGGCTCACCGTCGGCCGCCCCCGGTCTGTCTCGGGCCCGGCCGCCGCGGTGGGCGGTGCCGAGCCGGGTCACGTCCGTCGACTTGCGTCACTGCCACTCCCGTTCCGTGCGGGCACGAGCCCGGTGGTCCCGGCGCCGGTTCTCCGGTGCTCGGCGCCCGGCCGCACCCCCGCGGTCTGTCCACGGTGCGGACCAGTCTGTCAGGAGGCGGTCGAGAACCACGGGTCGTACGTATAATCACGGCGGTTATACGTAGTACCTCGACATGTCGAAGGTCCCGCTCCGGGGCACGGCCGGTCGGGGGGCGGGCACCGGACGAGACGAGGGAGTGGGACCGGGCATGGCGACGGGCTACATCGAACTGCTGCGGATGCCGCACGCGAGCAGGCTGATCACCGCGACGCTGGTGGGGCGGCTGCCCTACGCGACGGCGCCGCTGGCGATCGTCATCTTCGCGCGCTCGGAGGGGGCCTCCTACACGCTGGCCGGCGCACTCGCGGCGCTCTACGGGCTGGCCACCGCCGTCGGGCAGCCCTGGCTCGGCCGCCTCGCCGACGTCCACGGGCAGCCGCGCGTGATGCTGCCCTCCGCCGTGGTCTCCGCCGTCGCGATGATTGCGCTGGCGGCGGTCGCCGTCGACCCGGTGCTGCCGGCGGCGCTGGCCATCGTGGTGGCCGGTGTGGCGACCCCGCCGCTGGAGGGCGGGCTGCGCGCCCTGTGGCCCTCCGTGCTCAAGCGCCAGGACCGCGTGCACCGGGCCTACGCGCTGGACGCGGTTGCGCAGGAGGTGATGTTCGCCGTCGGCCCGCTGGTGGTCATGGTGCTGGTGGCGGCGTGGTCCCCGGCCGGGGCGCTGCTCGTGGTCAACGTCCTCGGTGTCCTGGGGGCTCTGGCAGTGGTGACCTCCGTGCCCTCGCGCGACTGGCGCAGCGAGCCCCGTGAGGCCCACTGGCTCGGCGCCCTCCGCTCCTCCGGGATGCTGGTCCTGCTCGGCGCGTTCCTCTTCGTCGGCATCTCCCTCGGCTCCATCTCGGTGGCCGCCGTCGCCTACGCGGAGAACGCGGGCGACGAGCTGATCTCGACCTACCTGCTCTCCGCCCTCGGCGCCGGCGCCCTGGTCGGTGGCCTCTGGTACGGCGCCCGGACCTGGACGGGCGAGCCCGAGCGGCGGCTCGTCGTGCTGGTCGCCGCCCTCGCCGCCGGCTATCTGCCCCTGGTGCTCGCTCCGGAGTCGGTCCTGGCGATGACCCTGCTGGCGGGTGCCTCCGGCCTGTTCCTGGCACCCGTCCTCGCCTGCGCCTTCGTGGTCATCGACCGCCACGCCCCGACCGGCACCGTCACCGAGGCGTTCTCCTGGCTGGTGACCGTCTTCGGGGTGGGCGTGGCCGGCGGGACCGCGGTCGTGGGCCCGATCCTCGAGGAGGTCGGGGTCGCCGCCGGCTTCGGCGTGGCAGGGGTGGGCGGGATCGCGGCGCTGCTGGTGCTGCTGTCCACCCGCCGGGTGCTGGCCGCGCGGCCGGTGCGCGCCGGGGAGGTCGCGGTCTCGCCGGCCGCTGCCGCGGTGGAACCGGTCCCGGGGAGCGGCACCGCCGGAAAATGATCGCAACGCCGCGCCGAACCCGGTTTGGGAGGGCCCCCGCGGGCGTACTGTTCACACATGGACCGCCGAATCTTCGGGCTCGAGAACGAGTACGGCGTCACCTGCACATTCCGTGGCCAGCGTCGGCTGTCCCCGGACGAGGTGGCGCGGTACCTCTTCCGCCGCGTCGTGTCATGGGGCCGCAGCAGCAACGTCTTCCTGCGCAACGGCGCCCGGTTGTACCTGGACGTCGGATCGCACCCCGAGTACGCCACACCGGAGTGCGACAACGTCACCGAACTCATCACCCACGACAAGGCGGGCGAACGCATCCTGGAGGGGCTGCTCGTCGACGCCGAGCGCAGGCTCCACGAGGAGGGCATCGCCGGCGACGTCTACCTGTTCAAGAACAACACCGACTCCGCGGGCAACAGCTACGGCTGCCACGAGAACTATCTCGTCGGCCGCCACGGCGAGTTCTCGCGGCTTGCGGACGTCCTCATCCCCTTCCTCGTGACGCGGCAGCTGATCTGCGGCGCGGGGAAGGTCCTCCAGACGCCGCGCGGCGCGGTCTTCTGCGTCAGCCAGCGTGCCGAGCACATCTGGGAGGGCGTCAGCTCCGCGACCACGCGTTCCCGGCCCATCATCAACACCCGTGACGAGCCGCACGCCGACGCGGAGCGCTACCGGCGCCTCCACGTCATCGTCGGCGACTCCAACATGTCCGAGACCACGATGCTGCTCAAGGTCGGCGCCACCGACCTGGTGCTGCGGATGATCGAGGCCGGCACCGTCATGCGCGACCTCACGCTGGAGAACCCGATCCGGGCCATCCGCGAGGTCAGCCACGACCTCACCGGCCGCCGCAAGGTGCGGCTGGCCACGGGGCGCGAGGCCTCCGCGCTGGAGATCCAGCAGGAGTACTACGAGAAGGCGCTGGACTTCTGCGAGCGGCGCGGAATCCGCAGCGGCATCACCGAGCAGGTGCTGGAGCTCTGGGGTCGCACGCTGGAGGCGGTGCGCGAGGAGGACCTCGACCGCGTCGCCACCGAGATCGACTGGGTCATGAAGTACCAGCTCATCGAGCGGTACCGCGCCAAGCACGACATGTCGATGTCCAACCCGCGGGTCGCGCAGATAGACCTCGCCTACCACGACATCCACCGGCGGCGCGGCCTCTACTACCTGCTGGAGCGCAAGGGCCAGGCGAAGCGGGTCTGCAACGACCTGCTGGTCTTCCAGGGCAAGTCCGTCCCGCCCCAGACGACCCGGGCGCGGCTGCGCGGCGACTTCATCCGCCGCGCACAGGAACAGCGCAGGGATTTCACGGTCGACTGGGTGCACCTCAAGCTCAACGACCAGGCGCAGCGCACGGTGCTGTGCAAGGACCCCTTCCGCTCGGTGGACGAGCGCGTGGAGAAGCTGATCGCGGGCATGTGAGCCCCGGCCCCGCCGCCCCGCACGGGCGGCGGG
>NZ_JAAVJC010000349.1 GCF_012033785.1 Streptomyces bohaiensis | reverse complement strand
GCCGGGGCCGCGTGGCTCGGCACGGCGACGCCGCAGGAGGCGCTGGCGCTGCGTGCCGCCGGGGACACCGGTCGGCTGCTGTGCTGGCTGTGGACGCCCGGCGGGCCCTGGCGTGAGGCGATCGAGGCCGAGATCGACGTCACCGCCTCCGCCGGGTGGGCGCTGCGCGAGATCCGGGCGGCCGCCCGTGCCGCCGGCCGCACGGCGCGGGTGCAGCTGAAGGTCGACACCGGGCTCGGCCGCAACGGCTGCGCACCGGGCGACTGGCCCGCGCTGGTCGCCGCGGCCCGCGAGGCGGAGGCCGAGGGCTCGGTCCGGGTGACCGGCCTGTGGTCGCACTTCGCCTGCGCCGACGAGCCGGGCCACCCCTCCATCGCGGCGCAGGAGGCCGTCTTCCGCGACGCGCTGGCGACCGCCGCCCGCGCCGGCCTCGACCCGGAGGTCCGCCATCTCGCCAACTCGCCGGCGACGCTGACGCTGCCCTCCTCCCACTACGACCTGGTCCGCACCGGCGTCGCCGTCTACGGCCTGTCGCCCTCCCCGGAGGTGGGGTTGCCCGGCGCGTTCGGGCTCCGCCCCGCGATGACGCTCCGCGCCTCGCTCGCGTCCGTGAAGCGAGTGCCGGGCGGGCACGGCGTGAGCTACGGCCACAGCTACCGCACGCCGGGCGAGACCACGCTGGCGCTGGTGCCGGCCGGGTACGCCGACGGAGTGCCGCGCCATGCCTCGGGCAGCGGGCCGGTGCTGGTCGCCGGGAAGTGGCGCACGGTCGCCGGGCGGGTGGCCATGGACCAGTTCGTCGTGGACCTCGGCGGCGACACGGCCGCCGAGGGCGACCCGGTGGTGCTGTTCGGCCCGGGCAGTGACGGCGAGCCCACGGCGGAGGACTGGGCCCGCGCGGTGGGGACGATCGGGTACGAGATCGTCACCCGGATCGGCGCCCGGGTGCCCCGGGTCCACCTGGACCGCGCCGCGGCCGTCTCCCCGGGGTGAACGGGCCGACTCGCGCGTCGCCCGGCGCGTACCATCCGGAGGCGGGGCGCCCGGCGCCCCGCCGCCACGCGCGGGCCGACCGGACCGGCCCGCCCCTCGCCCTCCCGGCGGGACGGGCGGCCGCGACGACGGAGACGGCGAGACGATGAGTGCGGGCACCACCCCCACCGGCGAGCACCCCGGCCGGACCGACGACCGGGCGCACGCGACCGGCACGGTCCCGGGCGCCGACCGCACGATGCGGCTCGGGCGGGAGCTGGCGGCGCTGCTGCGCGCCGGTGACCTGGTCCTGCTCAGCGGTGAACTGGGCGCGGGCAAGACCACCCTCACCCGGGGGATCGGCGAGGGGCTCGGGGTGCGCTCCGCCGTGGCCTCCCCGACGTTCGTGATCTCCCGCGTGCACCCCTCCCTCGGCGACGGCCCGGCCCTGGTCCACGTCGACGCCTACCGGCTCGCCGGCGGGCTGGAGGAGATGGAGGATCTCGACCTCGACCTGGCGCTGCCCGAGTCCGTGGTGGTCGTCGAATGGGGCGAGGGCAAGGTCGAGGAACTGTCGGAGAGCCGGCTGCTGGTGCGGCTGGAGCGCCCCACCGGCGGCGAGGGCGGCGGGCCGGCCGACGGCGGTACCGACTGGAGTGCGCTGGACGGCGACGCACCGCGCGTCGTCACGCTCACCGGTGTCGGCCCGCGATGGGCCGGTGTCGACCTCGCGGCGCTGCTGGAGCCCGCGGACGGCTGAGGCGTGCCGGGTGCCATGGACCGGCCCCGCATCGACCGACCGCGCGCGGGCCCGCCCCGCGCCGACCGAGCTCCGCTCGGGCCCGGCCCTGCTCGCCGCCGGGTCTCAGGGAACGACGACGACCGGGGTACCGACCTCGGTGAACTCCCACATCGCCTCGCCGTCGGTGGCGAACTGGCGGATGCCGCCGGTCGGCGTGGTGGAGTCGGGGTCGGGGGTGGAGCCGTCGGTGGCGGTGGAGAAGCCGAAGACGACGGCTCCGGGGGCGTCGAACCCGATGACGTTCTCGATCGGGACGCCGTCCGATCCGGTGATCCGCTCGGTGCGCGCGCTGACGAGATAGCTGCCCGGGTCCGGGTCGACCGAGCTGCGGTGGACGGGGTAGGTGGTGACGATCTCGTCGCCGAGGCCGTCGTCGGCCGGGTCCACCAGCCACACCCGCTGATCGCCCAGCCCGTAGACGACCCGCTTGCCCTCACCGGAGTCCGCGGGCAGGGGGTGCTCCTCGCCGCCGTCGTCCGCCTCGGCGTCCGGGTCCTCGCCGATGCCCTCGTCGGGGTCCTCACCGGGCTCGTCCCCGGGCGAGTGCTCGCCGTCCTGCCCGTCCGCGGACTGTTCGCCCGCGGGGGACGAGGCACTCGGGGCGTCGTCCTGCGCGGCCGAGGCCTGGTAGGCGAAGAAGCCGACGACCGCCAGGGCGACGACGGTCAGCACGGAGACGAAAACTCCGGGAGAGGCGTGGGTTTCCGAGCTGCCGCGTGCCACGATGCGCTGTCGCCTGTTCTCTTCGGAACATCAGATGAAGGGACCCGGGAAGGGCCGGGGACGACGGTAGCAGTCCCGCCGCCCGCCACGGCCCGGAACCGGCCGCCCGCGCGCGGCTCGCCACCGGTCCCGGCCCTCGGCCCCGGGCAGCGCCGACCGCACCCCGACGCCGGGCCCGCCCGGTACGGGGCCCGCCATAAACTGGGCCCGTGCTACTGCTCGCGCTCGACACTGCCACCCCCGCCGTCACCGCTGCCCTCCACGACGGGACCCGCGTCCTGGCCGCGGGCGACACCGTGGACGCCCGCCGCCACGGCGAACTGCTGCTGCCCACCGTCGACCGGGTGTTCGCCGAGGCCGGCCGCACCCTCGCCGACCTCACCGGCGTCGTCGTCGGCGTCGGCCCGGGGCCCTACACCGGACTCCGGGTGGGGCTGGCCACCGGCACGGCCCTGGCCGCCGCGCGGTCCGTCCCCGTCCACGGCCTGTGCTCTCTCGACTCGCTGGCGTACGCCTCCGGGTTGACCGAGCCGTTCGTGGTGGCGACCGACGCCCGGCGCCGCGAGGTCTACTGGGCCCGGTACGAGGACGCCCGCCACCGCACCGGTGAGCCGGAGGTCGGCCGGCCGGGCGAGCTGCCCGCCGACATCCTCGCCCTGCCGGCGGTGGGAGCGGGCGCCGTGCAGTACGGCGAGGACTTCCCCCGTCTCCTGACCGACGCGCCGCTGCACGCCTCCGCCGCCGCGCTCGCGTCCCTGGCGGCCGAGCGGCTCGCCGCCGGCGAGGAGCTGGCCGCGCCCAGCCCGCTCTACCTGCGGCGCCCCGACGCCCAGGTCCCCGCCGGGTACAAGGTCGTCACCCCGCCGGCGCCGCCGGCGCGGGACTCGTGACCACCGACCCGACCACCGACCCGGACCCCGCCGCCGGGGTGCGGATCACCGCCATGCGCTGGTGGCACATCGCCCCCGTGCTGGAGCTGGAGCAGGAACTCTTCCCGGAGGACGCCTGGTCGGCCGGGATGTTCTGGTCCGAGCTGGCCCACGCGCGAGGCGCCGCCCCCACCCACCACTACGTGGTGGCGACCACCGCGGACGGCGCACTCGCCGGGTACGCCGGCCTCGCCGCCGCCGGGCCCACCGCCGAGGTGCAGACCATCGCCGCGGCGCCCGCCCACCACGGCACCGGGCTCGGCTCCCGGCTGCTGCGCGACCTGCTCGCCGCCGCGACCGCGTTCGGCAGCGAGGAGGTCTTCCTGGAGGTCAGGACGGACAACGAGCCGGCGCAGCGGCTGTACCGCCGCTACGGGTTCGAGCCGCTCGGCGTGCGCAGGAACTACTACCAGGCCGCCGGGATGGACGCCCTGGTGATGCGGCGGGACCACACCCGCCCCGTGCCGCCGGACGCACCGGGCGGCGCCGCCCGCCGATGACGGCGGGCACCCAGCAGCCGCCGGGACGCCCGAGGCCCCCGGCGGCCGACGAAGCGGAGAGGACCACGGTTGTGACCATCGCCCTGATGTGGGAGGCCAAGGCGGCCGACGGCCTCGGCGAGGAACTGCTGCGCTGGGCGCGGGAACGCCGGCTGACGCCGGAGCCCGCGCGGCGTGAGACCTTCGCCGCGCCCGGCGGGCGCGTGCTGGTGATCACCTGGTGGGAGGGGGCGGACGACCTCGACGCGGAGCTCCCGGAACTGCCCTCCCCGGACTCCGCGCTGATCGCGCGGCCGGTCCACCGCTGGCGGTTCCGCCAGGTCTGACCGGCGCCGGCCGATGCGCGGCCTCCCGCGCGCCGGGCCCCGCCGCCCGCGCCCACCG
>NZ_JAAVJC010000348.1 GCF_012033785.1 Streptomyces bohaiensis | reverse complement strand
CCGTGACGCCGGGATGGTTGACGACCGCGGACGCCTACGGCATGCTCCGCTCGGCCATCGCCTCGGACGACCCGGTGCTGTTCCTCGAACCCAAGCGTCGCGCGCGGCGCCGTGCCCGGCGGTGCGGTGCACCGCGGGCTCGTACCGGTCGGCACCGGGGCCGGCCCGCAGCCGGCCGATCGCGCCGTGGTCGGCGGCCTCCGCCTCGCGTGCGAAGTCGTCGAGCACCCGCAGTCCGTCCAGTGCCGCCGCGCAGTGCGGGCAGCCCGCGACATGCGGGTCCTCGGCGACGGTGCCGTCGTCCCAGCTCTCCCACAGCAGCTCCACGGAGCGGCCGCAGGCCAGCAGTTCGTCGTCGGCCGGGAGCGCGGCGCTCCCCGGGGGGATGCCGTGGTCAGGGGGGCCCGAGGCGGGCGGGCTCATCGCCATGCGTCCATCGCCTCCATCAGATGACGCCGCGCGCGGTAGATCCGGCCGCGCACGGCCTGGTGGGTGATGCCGACCGAGTCGGCGATCTCGTCGTAGCTCAGTCCGTGCAGTTCCCGCAGCACCCAGCAGGCGCGCTGCTCGGCGGAGAGGCCGTCGAGCGCGCGGGACATCGCCGCGGCCGCCGCCGAGGACTCCGCCGCCCGCGTCGGCGACGCCTGGTGGTCGGGGGCCGAGGGCTCCGCCACCGCGTCGAGGTCCGAGGTCGGCCGGCGGGCGCGCAGCAGGTTCAGGCAGCGGTTGGTGACGATCCGGTACATCCACGTCAGGAACGCCGACTGGCGGCGGAACTCGGGTAGTCGGCGCCAGGCGCTCACGAAGGAGTCCTGGACGGCGTCCTCCGCGTCGGCCCGGTCGCCCAGCAGCCTGGTCGCCAACCGCAGCAGCACGGGGCTGTGGCGGCGGACCAGCAGTTCGAACGCGTCGTCGTCGCCCTCGGCCGCCCGGACCACCAGCACGGAGTCGTCCAGGGTAGCCAGGACGCCACCGGTGGCGGCGGGTGCGGTCTCCGGTGCGGCCCCGGGCGGCGGCAGGCCGTCCGGGGAACTCGCGGCTCCGGGCGCCGTCGGCGGCTGCCGCGTCTCGGGACGCAGCGCCCCGGACGGCGGTGACGCCGGTGCGGGCGGTTCGGTCCCGGCCGTCGCGGACGGCGCGGTCGACGCCCTGACCTCCTCGGACACTCCCGCTCCTCTCCGACTCCGCCGCGCCCGTGCCGTCGCCCGGATGCGGCCGGGCGAGCCCGGTTCGCTCCCCCGGGCACCCATTGGACACGCCCGAGCCGCTCACGTCACGGTCTTCCGCCGATCGGCCCGTTCGCGTCGCGGAGAAGTTTTTCGCGAAGGTGCGTGACGTTTGTGCCGCGGGCCGTGTCCAACCCTCGACAGGCCCCGAGGGGCGAGCGAGCATCCTTCAGCGAGAGCGAGGAGTCATGGCCACCACCACGTCCCCCACCACCGCGGCCGACACGACCAAGTCCCCCTCCGCGGGGGACCGCGCCGCGAAGTCCGGCGCCGGTGCGACCACCACCGTCAGCAGCGGCACCACCGGCGTCGACCAGCCGGCGGCCGAGCGTGGCAAGACCTCGATCGCGGACGGCGTGGTCGAGAAGATCGCGGGCATGGCGACCCGCGAGGTGTCCGGCGTCCACGCGCTGGGCGCCAACCTCGCCCGGACCCTGGGCGCGGTGCGCGACCGCGTACCCGGCGGGCGCGGCACCGGCAGCGTCAGCAGAGGCGTCAAGGCCGAGGTCGGGCAGAAGCAGACCGCCATCGACCTCGACGTGGTCATCGAGTACGGCGTGCCGATCCACGAGGTCTCGGAGGACATCCGGGAGAACGTCATCAGCGCGCTGGAGCGGATGACCGGGCTGGAGGTCGTCGAGGTGAACATCACCGTCCACGACATCCACCTGCCCGAGGACGGCGACGAGGAAGAGCCCGAGACCGCGCGGGTGCAGTGACGTCCCCTCGCGGACGCAGCGCGCCACGCGCAGCGACCGGCCGTGGACGCTCCGGCGACCACGCCCGCCCCGGCCGTCCGGCCACCGGCTCGCCCCGGGCGTGGAACGGGGGTGCGCCGGGCGGAGTGCGGGAGCGGGTGGGCGCGGGGTCGTAGAGCCCACGCGCCCACCCGGCACGCGCTCCGTACCGGCGCTCAGCACTGCCCCGCGCGCCGCCGCACTGCCGACGGTCGCCGACCGAGGGCACACCACCGACATCACGAACAGCTACCAGGAGGTCACCGCGCCCGGGAGGGACGGAACACATGGAACCGCTCATCGGCACGGAGCACACCCGGACCATCGCGCACCAGCACCCCGCCGACCCGGCACCGGCCGCCGCGCAGCCCCCGCAGGCACGCGACCCCGCCGGAAGCGTGCTGCTCGGTGACGGCGCCACCGCCGGAGGACTGGATCTCACTTCGGTGTTCGGCACCGCCATCGCCCTGGCAGCCGCCGTCCTGCTGACGGTCGGGCTGATGGCCGCCGCCCTGCTCACCGTCGCCGCCGCCCCGCACCGCGGTACGCGGCACCCAGGTCCCGTCGGCCACCGCGAGGGGACGACCGGACCCACGGCACCGCGGCGGAGGCCCGAGGACTCCCGGCCCGGCGACACCGGTCGGAAGTCCGTCGAAAGCGCGGACGAAAGAACCGACAAATGCCCAGGAACGAGTACCTCCGTTTCGGTCCGGGCACAACTGAAGCTCCCCGAACCGACCACGGACAGCCGCGGAGGCGGATACTCGACCCCGTACGACAACCCAACGGTGGACCGGCAGCGGTCCGCCGGTCCACAGACGGAACGACGGATGACGACGAACAACGTGGTGAGCACCGGGACCGCACAGGCCGACGGAGCAGGACACCGCCCGCGGCCCGACGCTGTCCCCGTGACGACCGGCGGCGCCGGACGACCGACCGCCCGGACACGGCACGACAGCGCGGCACGCGTGTGACCGGCACCTTCCGGCGGCAGCGCACCGCGCGGGCGTCCGCGCCCCCGCACACCGGACCGTACGGATGTCCCCGCCGTACGGCCCGACCCCACCGGCCGGAGTCATCCGTGCGGCGCGCCGTCCCCGGGCGCACCGTCGGCCCGGCAGGTCCCCGCTCCCGGGGAGCAGGCACGACATCGGCCCGGCCGACGGGCGGAGAGCACCATGAGCGCTGAAGAACCGCGCGAAGCGGAGACCCCCACCACCGCCGCCGACGCCCCCGCGTCCGAGCCCGCACCGGCCCCCGGCGTGGCGGCCCCCGAGGACGCGGGCCAGGCATCGGCCGGGACACCGTGGTACCGGCGCGCCTACCCGCTCGCCCTCGCCCGGACGCCCGCCCGCATGTGGAACGACGACATCATGGACTGGGCGGCGGCCCTCACCTACTACGCGATCCTCGCGGTGTTCCCGCCGCTGCTGGTCGCGGTCTCCGTCATGTCGATCACCGGGACGGAGTTCCCGCCGACCCTGATCCACCAGCTGAACTCGGTGGTCCCCAACGCCGCGCACGGCATCCTGGAGCAGGCGCTGCGCGACATGACCGACCGCCACTCCGCGGCCTGGCTGCTGGCGATCATGGGTACTGCCGGCTCGCTCTGGTTCGCCTCCAGCTATCTCGCGGTCTTCCGACGGGCGCTGCACACCATGCACGGGACGAAGGACGTCCGCCCGCCGTGGGTGACCGCCCCGCGCATCCTCGCCGGCGCGATCACGCTGCTCACGCTGCTGTTCACCTGTGTGGTCGTCGTGCTGGTCAGTGGTGAGCTGTCCCGCGGCCTCGGTCGGCTGCTCGGGATGGACACCGCGGCGGTCACCGCCTGGAACATCATGAAGTGGCCGCTGCTGCTGTGCCTGGCCACCGTGCTGGTCCTGGTGCTGTTCCGGACCGGCCCGCCCGCCACACGGGGGCTGCGGCGCAACGGGCCGGGCGGTGCGCTGGCGGTGGTGCTGTGGCTGGCGCTGTCGATCGGTTTCGCCGTCTACGCCTCGCTGATGGGCACCTTCACCCGGATCTACGGCTCGTTGGCCGGCATCATCGTCTTCCTGATCTGGCTGTGGCTGTCCAACCTCGCGCTGCTCACCGGTGCGCAGTTCAACGCCGAACTCGACCGCATACGGCATCCGCGGCACGACGGCGTCGGTGGGCCGGGCGCCGCCGACACCAAGGCGGCGACGGCACCCGGGCGGGTGCCGTTCGGCAAGGGCAGCCCCCGGCCCGCCACCGACGACGGCGACCATGCGGACCGGGCCGACGACGGCGACCATGCGGACCCCGCCGATCACGCTGCTCCCGCCGACCCCGGCACGTTGCGCCGCAGCCCCCGTGTGGCGGGCGGGC
>NZ_JAAVJC010000347.1 GCF_012033785.1 Streptomyces bohaiensis | reverse complement strand
CGGCCGCCCCGTGCGGCGCGGCGCGGCCGCCGCACCCCACCCGGCCCGCCCCTCGCCGCACGCCCCGCCCGGCGAGTGCCCGAGTCGTGTGGCCTTCCCCACGGACCATCGCCCCGTCCGCATAACGGTTCGGCGTGATTACGGCCGCGGTTCACCACGGTGGGTGCCCGTCCGCCTTCGTTCCGACGGGTGATCAATGCGATTTCTCCGGGGATCGTGCGCTATGGCGGACTTCCGGAAGCCCAAGGGTGTGAAACAGCAGCGATGCGGGGGCATTGGCCGACCCCGCCCACGCGTGCTGAAATCCCCCTGAAACCCGCAAACAACGACGGCCGGGCACCGGCCGGGGCCGAGAGGTGAGGCGAGTGGCGAGCAGGAGTCGGGCGACGACCCCGGGCGGCGCTGTGCCGCCACGGGAAGGGCGCGAGGGGCGGGAAGGGCGCAACGCCGCGTGGCCGATCCACGGTGACCGCGTCGCGGAAGGCGACCCCCTGCCCCTGGGCGGTCGGTTCACTCCCCGCAACTGGCGCGTCGCACCCCGGCTCTACGCCATCCTGCTGATCCCCGTTCTCGTCGCGCTCGTCCTCGGGGGCCTTCGCGTGCACACGCACTACGACACCTGGCAGGAGGCCGATCGCGCCGAGCGCGTCGCCGAGCTGGTCCGCGCCTCCACTGCCTACGCCAACGCCCTGCTCGACGAACGGGACCTCACCGCCGGACCGCTCCTCGCCAGCGACCGCGACGACCCGGCAGTGGAGCGCGTGCGTGCCCACGCCGACCGTACCCGCGCCGAATTCGAGGCACGGCTCGCGAGCGCCCCTTCGGACGAGCGCATCGCCCGGCGTGCGGCCGCGGTGGAGGAGGCAGCCGCCGGCCTGGAGGACCTGCGGTCGACGGCGTGGACCGCTGACGGCGTCGGCGCGGAGACCGAGATGGGCTACGTCGCGGTCCAGCACCCGGTGATGTCCTTCGCCAACGAGCTCGGCCTCGGCTCCGACGACCTCGCCTCCTACGGCCGGTCGGTGTACGCGATCTCGCTCGCGCAGGCCGCCGCCTCGCTCCAGCGGGCGCTGGGCACCCATCTTCTGGTGGGGGAGCAGGGGGCCGAGGGCCGGTCCGAGCTCCAGGTCGCCCTCAGTTCCTACCGCCACCTCGAACGCATCGCCCGCAACGAGTTCGTCTCCGCGGCGCGTCCGGAGGACATCACCCGTCTGGACCGCGCCCTGGCCTCCCCGGGCGGTGACGACGACCCGGTGGAGACCATGGCCGCCTCCCTCGCCGAGCCGGGTACGGACGGGGCCGACCTCGCCGACGCCGGCGTGACTTTGAGCGCGTGGTCCGAGGCGGTGACCGTGCGGTTCGACGCCTACCGCGACGTGGAACGGGAACTCGTCGAGGACGCGGTGCACGAAGCGCGGACCGTCGCTGCAGCCGCCCGTACCGACATGATCACCAACTCCGCCCTGGTGCTCGCCGCGCTGCTGGCCGCCTTCGTCGTCGCCGGGCTCATGGCGCGTGTGATGAGCCGGGACATGACTCGGTTGCGCGATGCGGCGCTGGAGGTCGCGGAACACCGTCTCCCCGGTCTGGTGTCGCAGCTCTCCCAGGCGGACCCCGGCCGCGTCGACACCCGGGTCACCCCGATCCGGGTCAGCGGGCGGGACGAGATCGGCGAGGTGTCGCGCGCCTTCGACCACGTCCACCGCGAGGCGGTCCGGCTCGCCTCCGAACAGGCGTTGCTGCGCGGCAACGTCAATGCAGTCTTCACCAACCTCGCGGGGCGCAACCAGGGACTCGTGGAGCGTCAACTCGAACTCATCAGCGACCTCGAGGGGCACGAGGCCGATCCCGAGCAGTTGGAGCACCTCTTCCGGCTGGACCACCTCGCCACCCGCATGCGTCGCAACGGCGACAACCTCCTCGTCCTCGCCGGCCGTGAACCGGACCGGAGCTGGAGCCGGCCCGTGCCGCTGGTGGACGTGGTGCGCGCCGCGGCGTCCGAGGTCGAGCACTACGACCGCATCGACATCGTCGGTGCCCCGCCGGGCGACATCCACGGCGCGGTCGTCACCGACCTCGTCCACCTGCTGGCGGAGCTGCTGGAGAACGCGACGTCGTTCTCCTCCCCGCACACCAGGGTCCGCGTCACCGCGACCCGGCTTCCCGACGGGCGGGTCATGGTGGAGATCCACGACCGCGGCGTCGGGCTGCCCGCCGAGGACTTCGCCCTGATCAACCACCGCCTCGCCGAACCGCCCGCAGCCGACCTCGACGTGTCGCGCCGCATGGGGCTGTTCGTCGTCGGCCGCCTGGCGCTCCGGCACGGCATACGCGTGCAGCTGCGCCCGTCCGGTGAGCAGGTCGGGACCACCTGCCTGGTGATGTTGCCCGAGACCATCACCCACGGGGGCCACGGCCCCGGAGACGCCGAACCGCCGGAGCGTTTCACTGTCCCTCGGGTCGTGGCCGACCGCCTGGTCCCGAGCCCGGACGCCCCGCAGCGCACCGCGGCCGAACTCGGCTTCGACGACGCCCGGTACGGGGGCGCCCCGGCGGCCGACCACGTGGGCAGGTCGCTTCGCCGCGGGGAACGCCGCATCGCCGTCGACGCCCCCGACGGCCTGTCGGACGGCGCCGGAAGGGGGCCGACGCCCGAGGCCGCCCGCCCCGCGCCCCATGGGGAGAGCGACGGCCACCGGTGGCACGGGGCGCCCCATGGGGCGCCCCATGGGGCGACGCACCACCCCGTCGGCACGGCCGGTCCCACCGCCCCCCAGGGCACCTATTCCGGCCAGGAATACGGCACGGACACTCTCGGCACACACCCCCCTCACGCCCCCGCCACCCACCGGAGTGCGGCCGCGCGGCACCGCCGCGACACCACCGCGGCCGCCCCGGGCACCACCCCCGACCGGCGGCCGGAGGGGGAGGATGCGTACCCTGCGACTCCCACTGGCGCCCCGCACCGCGTAGGCTTTCCCGGTGCGGAACTCGTGCCGGAGGGTCAAAACCCCACCACCGGCGCTGGGTTGCCCCGCCGCGAACCCCGCCGTCGTCCCGACGACGGGGGCCCGTGGCAGGGACAGCAGGGACCGGGGCAGCCCCCGGGTCAGGCGCCGCAGGGCCGGCAGTGGGACCGCGGCCCGCGCCGCGAGGCGCAGCCCGTCGACACCACTGAATCAGGTCTCCCCAGGCGGGTACCGAAAGCCAACCTGGTGGAGCACACCCGGTCCGAACCGTCGGCGGGCGGTCGGCAGGTATCCCGGGCGCCCGAGGACGTCCGGGGCCGCCTCACCGACCTCCATCGCGGGGTAAGGCAGGGACGCGGTGCCGGCAGGGACCGTGCGGAGAACGACGACGAGGGCTTCGGCCCCGTAAGCGATCAGGAGCGTTAATGTGAGCCCGATGAGTCAGGCGGCGCAGAACCTGAACTGGTTGATCACCAGCTTCGTGGAGAGCACCCCCGGGGTGTCGCACACGGTGGTGGTCTCGGCCGACGGTCTGCTGCTGGCGATGTCCGAGGGTTTCCCGCGCGACCGTGCCGACCAGTTGGCGGCGGTGGCCTCCGGTCTCACCTCGCTGACGGCCGGTGCCTCCCGGATCTTCGAGGGCGGCCCGGTGAACCAGACGGTGGTGGAGATGGAGCGCGGCTTCCTCTTCATCATGTCGGTCTCCGACGGCTCCTCCCTCGCGGTGCTGGCGCACCCGGAGGCCGACATCGGCCTCGTGGGGTACGAGATGGCGCTCCTCGTCGACCGGGCGGGAGCCGTCCTCACCCCCGACCTTCGCGCCGAACTCCAGGGGAGTCTGCTCAACTAGGAGACAACCGTGCGGATTGACCGCCCTCGCCATAAGGTGCGATAACACTTGACGGCGAGTGCGGTAACGGCCACATCGACGGCATCAGGAGGAGGAGAGAGACGTGACGACGCCCCCGACCGGATCTTCCGGAGGCGACCACCCCGACCGGACCCAGGACGGACGGACCGGACACTTCGACTTCCCTTCGGCGGCCGCAGGCTCACGCTCGGGCAACGGGCACGGGAGCCCGCCGCGCACCGAGCCCCGGCAGCCGCTGGTGCGTCCGTATGCGATGACCGGTGGCCGGACCAGGCCCCGGTACCAGTTGGCCATCGAGGCGTTGGTCAGTACCAGCGTCGAACCTGCCCGGCTCCACGGCCAGCTGCCCGAACACCAGCGGATCTGCCAGCTGTGCTACGAGATGAAGTCGGTTGCCGAGGTCTCGGCGTTGTTGGCGATGCCGTTGGGTGTGGCTCGGATTCTGGTCGCCGATCTGGCGGAGGCCGGGCTTGTCGCTATTCATCAGCCTGGTCATGAGGGTGAGC
>NZ_JAAVJC010000346.1 GCF_012033785.1 Streptomyces bohaiensis | reverse complement strand
CTGCTGGTCAGCAACCGCGCGCCGCAGCCGTACGTGGCCGGCGGCAGCGCACGCGCCGCGGCCGGTCAGCCGCGCCCGGTGCGCCTGGGCGAGGAGGACGCCTCCTCGGTGGCGCTCGCCCACTGACACGGACCCCCGGGGCCGCCGGGCCCACCGACACGGTGACGCCGTCCCACCTCCCGGGTGGGGCGGCGTCGCCGTGTCCCGGCGGCGGGCGGTCGTTCGCGGCGTCCGGCCCGGCTCGTCCGTCCCGATGGCCACACCCACCCCTCCTGTCCGATCGTGACCGTATGGTTTGGCTTTCTGTTTACTTCGCGGAATTCCAGTCGTAGTCTGTCAACGACGGACACACTCGGGCATGAACGGACGGCAGTCATGTATGCAGCCGAACGTCAGCAGCAGATCCTGCGGCTGGCCACCGAGGAGGGAAGAGTCGAGGTCCCGGCACTCGCCGCCGACTTCGGTGTCACCCCCGAGACGGTCCGCCGCGACCTCAAGGCGCTCGCCCGCGCCGGACTGCTCCGCCGCGTCCACGGTGGTGCGATCCCCGCCAACGCACTCGACTTCGAACCCGACCTCAGCGAACGGGAAGCCACCGCCGTCGGGCAGAAGGAACGCATCGCCCGCGCCGCCGTCGAGGAACTCCCCGAGCACGGCAGCGTCATCCTCGACGCCGGCTCCACGACCGCGGCGGTCGCCGCGGCCCTCCCGCTGGAGGCGCGGCTCACCGTCCTCACCCACGCCCTGCCCGTCGCCGCCCGGCTGGCGGACCACCCCGGCACCGAACTCCACCTCGTCGGCGGCCGCGTCCGGACCCGCACCCGGGCCGCCGTCGACGACTGGGCCCTGCGCACCTACCGCGAGGTCACCGCGGACGTCGTCCTCGTCGCCGCCAACGGATTCGGCATCGACGCCGGACTGACCACCCCCGACCTCGCGGAGGCCGCCGTCAAGCGCGCCATGATCGCCGCCGCGCGCCGCGTCGTGCTGGTCGCCGACTCCAGCAAGGCCGGGCAGCGCCACTTCGCCCGGTTCGGGGACCTCACCCAGGTGGACCTGCTGATCACCGACGACGCCCTGGGTGACGAGCAGGCCGCCGCCATCGAGGTAGCCGGCACGGAGGTCCGGCGCGCATGATCCTCACCATCACCCCCAACCCCAGCCTCGACCGGACCTACGACATCGCCACCCTGGAACGCGGAGCCGTCCTGCGCGCCGAGACCGACCGCGTCGACCCCGGCGGCAAGGGAGTCAACCTCTCCCGCGCCGTCGGCGCCGCCGGCCTCGACACCACCGCCGTCCTCCCCCTCGGCGGCCCCGAGGGGGCTCTGCTGGCCCGGCTCCTGGAACGGCTCGGGATCGACGTGGCAGGGGTCGACATCACCGGCTCCACCCGGGTCAACGTCGCCGTCATCGAGGCCGACGCCACTCTCACCAAGATCAACGCGGCCGGCCCCCTGCTGGCACCGGCCGAGGCGGACGCACTCCTGGCCCGCGTCCGGGAGCACGCCCCCCACGCCGCGTGGACCGCCTGCTGCGGCAGCCTGCCGCGCGGCCTCGGTCCGCAGTGGTACGCCGAGCTCGTGGCCACCGCCCACGCCGCCGGGGCCCGCATCGCCCTCGACACCTCCGGGCCGTCCCTTCCGGCCGCGCTGGCACAGCGCCCGGACGTCATCAAGCCCAACACCGAGGAGCTCGCCGAAGCCGTGGGACGCCCGGTCACCACCATCGGCGAGGCGCTGGCCGCCGCCGAGCAGCTGAGAACCGCCGGCGCCCGCGCCGTCCTCGCCAGCCTCGGAGCCGACGGGCAACTGCTCGTCGAGGACGGCGGGCACTACTGGGGCCACGCCCCCGTCGGGACCGTCCGCAGCGATGTCGGCGCCGGCGACGCCTCGCTCGCCGGCTTCCTCGCCGCGGGCGGCACCGGCCCGGCCGCCCTCGCCGCAGCCGTCGCCCACGGTGCCGCGGCGGTGCAACTCCCCGGCAGTTCCATGCCGACCCCCGCCGACCTGCGACCCCACGAGGTCACCGTCACCGCCGACCCCACCACGGGTAGGCCGCTCTCCTCACCCGCAGTCCCCGCCACCGGAGCCGCCCGATGAGCCCCACCGACCGCCACCACGACCCCGCAGCGCCCGCCGCAGCGACCGGCGACACCGCAGCCGGGCCCCTCATCACCGCCGACCTGGTGGACCTCCGTCTCGACGCCACCACCAAGGACGCCGCGGCCCGCTCGCTCGCGGAACGCATGGTGGCCGCCGGGCGCGTCACCGACCTCGACGGCTTCCTCGCCGACGTGGCGGCCCGCGAGGCGCAGATGCCGACCGGCCTCGACGGCGGCATCGGCATCCCGCACTGCCGCAGCGCCCACGTCACCGAGCCCACGCTGGCCTTCGGCCGCAGCGCCGACGGCATCGACTTCGGTGCGGCGGACGGCCCCGCCGACCTGATCTTCCTCATCGCCGCGCCCAGCGGCGCGGACGACGCGCACCTCGGCATACTCTCGGCCCTCGCCCGCGACCTGATGCGCCAGGAGTTCACCGCCGCGCTGCGCGCCGAGTCCGACCCGGCCCGCGCGGCAGCGCTCGTCCGCGGCGAGGCCCCGGACACCGCCGGCACCGACCCGGCACCGGCCGCGCCGGACACCCGCCCGACCGAGCCCGGCCAGGCGCCGACCGCGGCACCGGGCGCCGATGCCGACACCGCAGACACCGCCGAGACCGCCGACGCGGCCGAGACCGCCGACACCGCCGACGCGGCCGCCGACCCGGCTGCCGCCGCGGCTGACGGACCGGCCGCGGACGGCCCCGCGCCGGAGCGGCCGCTTCGGCTGATCGCCGTCACCTCCTGCCCGACCGGCATCGCCCACACTTACATGGCGGCCGAGTCGCTGCAGCAGGCGGCCGAGGCCGCCGGACACGAGATCACGGTCGAGACCCAGGGATCGGCCGGCTTCACACCGCTCGACCCGGCAGTGGTCGCCGCCGCCGACGCCGTGATCCTCGCGCACGACGTCGAGGTCCGCGAGAAGCACCGCTTCGCGGGGAAGCCGGTCGTCGACGTCGGCGTCAAGGCGGCCATCAACCGTCCCGCCGAACTCGTCGAGGAGGCCCGCCGCAAGGCGGAACGCGGTGAGGTGACCGCGGCGGCCCCGGCCGGAGCCGCGGCCCCCATGGACGCCGGTTCCGCGTCCGGCGACCACATCGGCGTGCGGTTGCGCACGTGGCTCATGAGCGGCGTCAGCTACATGGTGCCCTTCGTCGCCGCCGGTGGACTCCTGATCGCGCTCGCCTTCGCGATCGGCGGCTACGAGATCACCGACGCCCCGTCCGTGATCGACCAGTTCACCTGGACCAGCACCGAGAGCTGGGCCGCGCTGATGTTCCAGGTCGGCGGTACCGCCTTCGACTTCCTCATCCCGGTGCTCGCCGGGTACATCGCGTACGGGATGGCCGACAGGCCGGGACTGGTACCCGGGTTCGTCGGCGGCGCCATCGCCGTCACCATCGAGGCCGGGTTCCTCGGCGGTCTCATCGGCGGCCTGCTCGCCGGCGGAGTCGTCATGGCGATCCAGCGGGTCCGGGTGCCCGACGTGCTGCGCGGCATCATGCCCGTCGTGGTCATCCCGCTGCTGTCCACCGCTGTGGTCGGCACCCTGATGTACGTGGTCATCGGTCAGCCCATCGCCGCGGCCCAGGAGGGCATGACCGACTGGCTGTCCGGGCTCTCCGGCGCCAACGCCGTCCTGCTGGGTGTCCTGCTCGGCCTGATGATGTGCTTCGACCTCGGCGGCCCGGTCAACAAGGTCGCCTACGCGTTCGCCATCGGCGGCATCGCCGCCTCCTCGCCGAGCCAGGCCAGCCTGGAGATCATGGCCACCGTCATGGCGGCCGGCATGGTCCCCCCGCTGGGCATGGCCCTCGCCACCGTCGTGCGGAAGCGGCTCTTCACCCCCTCGGAGCGGGAGAACGGCAAGGCGGCCTGGGTCCTGGGCGCCTCCTTCATCACCGAGGGCGCCATCCCGTTCGCCGCCGCCGACCCGCTGCGCGTCATCCCGGCCTCCATGGCCGGCGGTGCGGTGACCGGCGCGCTGACCATGTCCTTCGGCAGCACGCTGCGCGCCCCGCACGGCGGCATCTTCGTGGTCCCGCTGATCGGCAGCCCCTTCCTGTACCTCGTGGCGATCGTGGCCGGCACGGTGGTCACGGCGGGACTCACCGTCGTGCTCAAGGGGCTGCGCCCCGTGCCCGGCACCGCGCCGGGCACGGCCGCGGCCGCTGAGCCCGCCAAGGCACCGGCCGGCGTCTGACGCACCGGGCCCCGTGGCTGCCCCGGCGTGCTCGCCGGGACAGCCA
>NZ_JAAVJC010000345.1 GCF_012033785.1 Streptomyces bohaiensis | reverse complement strand
GTCCGGTGCCGCTCCCGCACGTGGGAGCGGCACCGGACCGGCGGCGCGTCAGGCGCCGGTCGGTGTGCCGAGCAGCACCGGCAGGCCCGCCAGGTCGTTCTGGGTGAGGACCGGCAGATTGGTGATCTCCTCCGCCGGCACCGCCGTCGCCAGCTCCGGGAACCGGGCGAACAACGCGGGCAGCGCTGTCGCGGCCTCCAGCCGGGAGAGCGCCGCCCCCGGGCAGATGTGCGGGCCGTGGCCGAACGACAGATGCCGCCCGGGGGTGGGCCGGGTGATGTCGAAGGAGTCGGCGGTCTCGCCCCACTGGCAGCGGTCGCGGCCGATGGCGCGGTACGACATCACCACGCCGTCACCGGGCTTGATCACCTCGTCCCCGACCTCGATCTCCTCGGTGGCGAACCGCATCAGCAGGTGCGTCGAGGGCGACTCCAGGCGCAGCGTCTCCTCGACGACCGCCTCCCAGGAGACCTCTCCCGAGCGCACCAGCGCCAACTGGTCGGGGTGGGCCAGCAGCGCCCGCACCGCGTGCAGGATCAGCGAGATCGTGGTCTCGTGTCCGGCGGCCACCATCGACTTGAGGTTGCCGACCACCTCGTCCTCGCTCAGCCGCTCGCCGCCGTCCTCCGCGACGATCAGGGCGCCGGTGAGGTCGTCGGTCGGGCTCGCGGTCTTCTCCCGGACCATCTCCCGGAAGATCACGTCGAGTTCGCCGATGACGGCGAGCCGCTCGTCCTGCGGGGTGAGCAGCGAGAAGAACCGCGTCCACAGGTCGGTGAGTCGCGGCAGCAGCTCGTCCGCGACGCCCATCAGCTCGCACACCACCCGCAGCGGCAACGGCAGCGCGAAGACCGTCTTCAGGTCCACCGGCGCGCCGCCGGCCCCCGCGGCGGCGAGGTCGTCGAGCAGCTCGGCGGTGATCTGCTCGATCCGCGGCCGGATCGCCTCCAGCCGCTTCGGGGTGATCGCCTGCGCCGTCTTGGCGCGCAGTCGGCGGTGCTCGGCGCCGTCCGCGGTGAACATGGAGGGGTCCACGTCCACCATGCCGACCAGCGGCCACTGCCGGTCCACCGCACCGCTGCGCCAGTCGGCCCACTGGTTGATGTCCTTCACCAGCCGGCTGTCGGTGAGCAGCCGGCGGGCGACGGCGTGGTCGGTGATCGTCCAGGCGCGTACGCCCATGAGGTCGATCGTGGTGATGGGGGCGGCCTGCCGCAGTCGTTCGGTCTCCCCCGCGAGGTCGCGGACGAGGGGATCGATGACGACGGGGTCCGCCACCGGCCGGGGATCGCCCGGGGTGACGTGACCGACGGGGCAGCTCATGGGTGGCCTCCAGCGGCGGGGGTCGGGGTGAAGCTGACGGGAAGGTCCGTCATGCCGCGCAGGAACGCCGAGGGCCGGCGGGTGAGCGACGCGACGGGGACGGCGAGGTCGATGTCGGGCAGCCGGTCGAGCAGCACCTCGATCGCGGTCCGCGCGATCACCTCGGCGATCTCGCGTGCCGGGAAGGGGCACTGGAACTCGCCGTGGCTGAACGAGAAGTGGGCGCTGTTCCCGTTGCGGAGACCGCCCGCCCGCTCGTCGGCGGCGTCGTGGACCTCCGGGTCGCCGTTGGCCGCGCCGAGCCCGAGCAGCAGCATGTCGCCCGCGCCGATGCGGCAGCCGCCGAGCTGGCAGTCGCGGGCCGCCCAGCGGCCGGCGAGGATCTGGGTGGGCGTGTCCTCCCAGAGCACCTCGTTCATCGCCTCGCCCACCGAGTGGCGGCCGCCGCCCAGCGACGCCGAGAAGCGGTCGTCGGTGAGCATCAGCCGGATCGAGTTGCCGATCCAGTCGGCGGTCGGGAGGTGGCCCGCGGCGGTGACCGACTGGAGGTCGAGGATGTACTCCTCGTCGCTGAACGGCTCGGGGTGGGCCAGCATGCGGGAGGTGATGTCGGCCCCGGGCCGCTCGCGCTTGGCGGCCAGCAGCTCGCCCATCAGCCCGCTGAACGTCCGGTACGCCTCCAGCGCGCCGGGCCCGCCGTCGCACAGTTCCGTCAGGGAGGAGACCAACAGCTGGGACCGGCTGTCGGGGATGCCGAGCAGCCGTCCCAGCACCAGCGCCGGGAGCGGCTTGGCGAAGTCCGCCGTCAGGTCGGCCTCGCCGGTGGCACAGAACCGGTCGATCAGCCGGTCCGACAACTGCTCGGTGTGCCGTCGCAGTTCGAAGGGGCTGACCGCCTCCAGGGCGGGTTCCACCATGCGCAGGTGGCGCTGGTGCTCCTCGCCGACGGTGTAGTAGATCGAGGGCAGCGGCACGTTGACCATCGGTCGCAGCGGCCAGTCCTCCGGCAGCCGGTCCCACTGGTTCCACAGCCCCGAGTCCCGCGGGAACAGCACCGGGTCGCCGGTCACCCGCGCCATCTCCCGGTACCCGATCACCAGCCAGGCCGGCACGTCGCCGGGGAGCGAGACCGGGACGACCGGGCCGTACTGGCGCCTCATCTCCCGGTAGAGCGCGACTGGTTCGGTGTGGAACCGGGGCCCCTCCAGGGGCATCGCGCCCGAGCCGGCGGCGTGGGCCGGACAGCCGGGCGGCGGAACGAACCGCCGCATGTCGGGGGTTGTGGTCGCGCGCTCCGCGGTCATGAGGTCAACTCCCTGGCGGACGACAGCCGGTGCAGGTGCTCGACGAGGGTGATCAGGACGTGCTTGGCGGACTCCCGGGACCGTGCGTCGCAGGAGACCAGCGGCACGTCGGGGTCCAGGTCCAGTGCCTCCCGGACCTGTGCCTCGGTGTAGGTGTCGGCGCCGAAGTCGTTGCGGGCGACGACGAACGGCGTGCCGTGGTGCTCCAGCCGGTCGATGGCGTACCAGGACTCGTCGAGCCGTCGCGTGTCCACCAGGACCACGGCGCCCAGCGTCCCGGCGAACAGCCGGTCCCACAGGAACCAGAACCGCTGCTGGCCCGGTGCGCCGAACAGGTAGAGCACCGTCTGCTCGTTGAGGCTGATGCGGCCGAAGTCGAACGCGACGGTGGTGGTCGACTTGGCGCGCACCGCGCTCAGGTCGTCGATCTCCGCCCCGGCCTGCGTCATCGTCTCTTCGGTGTTGAGCGGGCGGATGTCGCTGACGGACCGCACCAGCGTCGTCTTGCCGACGCCGAACCCGCCGACGACCACGATCTTCAGACCGTTGTCGGCTGCGCTGCTGAGCGGTTTGCGTTCCGCGGGGGCGGCTGCCACCGATTCAGAGATTGCGGAGTCCAACGAGCACCTGCTCCAGGATGGTGGGGTCGGGAAGTTGAGCGGCGGGGGTCTCGCCGCCTCGGCGGGACGCCGGCGGCACCTTCGACGTCCGGGGGTGCCGGGCGGTGATCCGCCCGGTGTCCAGCAGGTCGGAGAGCAGGATCTTCACGATCGACACCGGCAGCCGCAGATCCGCCGAGAGCTCCACCACGGCGGTGGGGAGGCGGCACATCCGCAGGATCCGGGCCTGCTCCGAGGGCATGCCGGGGGTCGGCTCGCACTCGCTGACGATCAGCGTGACCAGGTCGAAGGAGTCGTTGTGCGCGCGGCTGCGGCCGCCGGTGACCGTGTACAGCCGGTCCGGGTCGTCGTCGCGGCCGGCGCGCGCCGCACTCACGGACGTCCGCCCTCGGCGCCGTGTCGGGGCGGAGCGCTGAGGTGCTCGCTCAACTGCTCCACCAGTTCGTTCATGTTGTGGCCGATCATGCCGGGGTCGGCGTCCTCGGTCGCCACCACCGCCAGGTGCGCCCCCGCGCCCGCCTCCACGATGAACAGGATGCCGCCGTAGAACTCCGTCATGGCCTGCCGGACCCCGCCGGTGCCGTCGCCGAACTCGATGGAGGCGCCGTGGGAGAGGCTCTGGATGCCCGCGGATATCGCCGCCAGCTGGTCGGCCTGGTCCTCGGAGAGCTCCGGTGTGCGGCACAGCTTCAGACCGTCCCGTGAGAGCACCAGGGCGTGTCTCGCGCCCGGTGTGCGCTCGATCAGGTTCTCCAGCAGCCAGTCGAGCTGACTGCCGGGGATGGTGTCTCGGGCGTGCTGAGACCCCGTGAAAGGAGCGGTCATCGGGAGTCGTCCTCCGGTTTCGGTGAGGCGGTCTGGGTCGGTTCGGCGGCGCCGCCGCCCTGGACGGCACGGCGGAACGCGCCGAAGCGGGCGGCCGACTGCGCCGGGGTGTGGCTGCGTTCGGGGAGGCGGTTCCCGGTCTGCGGGGCGCCTTCGGGGTGGGCCGCGGCGAGCGTGCGGCCGCGGCGGCGTCGGGGGAGCCCGGCGATGTCGCGCGGCACCGACAGCTGCATCGTCTCGCTGGGGTCGGCCGTGGGGTCGTTGCCGGGGTCGACGGCGGCGCCGTCGGGGCGGGAGGCGGCGGGCCGGCCGGCAGCGGCCTCGTCGCCGGTGCGG
>NZ_JAAVJC010000344.1 GCF_012033785.1 Streptomyces bohaiensis | reverse complement strand
CGCCGCAACCGGGTGGCGCCGCTCGACCTCCCCACCTGGGCCGGCGGGCCCGCCCCGGCCCTCGCCGGGTTCGTGCCCTGGCCCTACGGCCAGACCGTTGCGGTCATCACGGGCGCGGCCGCCGGCGGCGCCCCGGCCGCCACCGGCTGGACCCGCCCCGTCGACGACCACCACCCCGTCTCCGCCGCGTACGGCACCCCCGGCAGCTGGCAGGCCGGCTACCACACCGGTGTCGACTTCGCGCTGCCCGAGGGCGAACCCGTCCGCTCCGTCGGGCCGGGCACCGTCGTCGTCGCGGGCGACTCCGGCGACTACGGCGAGACCGTCGTGGTGCGCATGGAGGACGGCCACCACATCCTGTACGCCCACCTGTCGTCCGTCGCCGTCGCCGTCGGCGACACCGTGAGGGGCGGCCAGGAGATCGGGAAGTCCGGCAACACCGGCCGCTCCACCGGCCCGCACCTCCACTTCGAGGTCCGCCAGGGCCGCGAGTACGGCACCGACGTCGATCCGCTGGAGTACCTGCGGAGCCACGGCGTCGACATCTGACCCGTCGGGCCGGGCAGTTGCGGTGTCCGGCAGCAAGCGGGAGGAGCCCGGACCGTCGCAGTGCGGCACCACCCGTGTCATGACGGTGTCACAGAGCGGCGCCACCCGGTTGCGGCGCCGTCCCGCGCCGATGTACATCTGGAGTGGTACACGGGGCGCGCACCGGGGGAGACGGCCCCGCGTCCCGATCGAGGAGGGGAACGGGGACTCATGAGCATGAAGTTCGACATGGGTACGGACACGCTGACCACCCTGCAGAACAGCACCGGCGGCTCTCTGGCGGAGATGTACCGTCTGGTGCTGCAGCTCCGCGACGCGGCGGAGCCGCTGGAGAAGAAGTTCAGCGGCGACGGCCAGAAGGCGTTCGCGCAGTTCAAAAGCGAGACGGATGTGATCACGAGCTCGCTCCGGATCGCGATGACGAGGATCAACGAAGGTCAGGCCGGCATGAGTGCCGCGTACGCGGACGGGGACTCGGAGACCGAGGCCAACGCGAAGCGCGCCATGGGAAGCCAGAACTTCAACGCCGCCCGCTTCTGAGCGGTCGACCACCACAGCACACGGGGAGCAGAGTTGAGTGACAACAGGCTCGCGTACGACACCGCCGCCTCCGGCGAGGCTGCCGAGAACCTGAAGTTCATCATTGGCAGGCTCGAGACACTGATGAGCGACCACCGGGGCGACGTGTCGAAGGCGCTCAGCGATTTCGAAGCCACCGGCGTCTCCGAGGAGTACGCCGGCGTCGAGGAGCAGTGGGACAAGGCGGCCGGCAACGTCCAGAACTTGATCACCGCCCTTCGTGAGGTTCTGGGCGAGAACGACATCGCCGCGCAGGCGGCGACCGACCGCGCACGTCAAGCGGTCGAGGCCATCCGTTCCTGACGCCTCCGCACCGCAGCACCCAAGTCGCCGTACCGGCCACCGCCGGTGCGGCGACCACCGCGTCACGGCGGGAGCACCGGCCCGAGCGGCCCGGCACCCGCCGTCAGGAACCGCGTGACCGCCCCGATGCGGCCACGGCGGGAGAGAAATGGCCAGAGACTACGACAGCCAACTGCTGGAATCCGTCGCCGTGCGCCGGCGACGGCTCCGCGACGCCCTGGTCTTCGGGCCCGGCCGCACCCGCCGCGAGGCGGACGAGAACACCGGGAAGATCCTGGGCAGTATCGCGCTGGCCGCGGTGCTGTGCGCGGGCTGCCTGGGGTGGTCCTTCGTCTCGGACCGCTTCCTCGGCGAGAACCGCGGCCGCGGACTGATGTCGTCCGAGCCCGCCGCGGTCGCCGACCACGCGGCGACCGCCGCCCCCGCCGGAGCGGCCGAACCGGCGACGGAGGGCGGGCGATGAGCGTCGAAGCATGGGGCTACACCTCGGTCGACCGCCGCGTCACCGTCATCGGCGCGCACCGGCGGGCCGACCTGTCGCTCTCCGCCGAGGTGCCGGTCGGGCTGATGCTGCCGGAGGTGCTGCGCGTCCTCGGCGAGCAGCCCGGCGACCACCCCACCGCGCGCCGACTGGTCACCGCGGCGGGCCGGGAGATACCGCTCGGGGCGTCGCTCTCCTTCGCCGCGGTCCTCGACGGCGCCGTCCTCCGCCTGGTCCGCGAGGAGGAACTGCCCGCCGCGCCCGTCGTCCACGACGTGGCCGACACCACCGCGGACGACCTCACCCACCGCGACCTCGGCTGGGGTCCGACAGCCCGCGCGTGGACCGCCGGCACCGCCACCACGGCGCTCTCCCTCGCCGCCGCCCACCTCGCCGTGCTCACCCACGGCACGGCCACGGCGGCGCCGTGGATCGGCGTGGCGCTGCTGCTGGTGACGGCCGTCGCCGTCGCGGCGCTGCTCACCGACCGCCGCGCCGCGGGCACCGCCGCCGCCGTCACCTCCGGGGCGCTCGGGGTGCTGCTCGCCGCGCACCTCGCCGCCCACCACCAGTGGCAGACGCCGGTCGCGCTCGCCGCGCTGCTGGCGCCGCCGGTGGTCGTCCTCGTCCTTCTCGGGCTGCTGACGCCGATGCGGCGGGGCGCCCACATCGGCGCCGCCGCGCTGGTGGCGACCGGCGGACTCTGGCTGGCGGTGGGCATGGTCACCGGTTTCGATACCGCCGGGGACCGGGCCCGCCTGGGTGCCGTGGCGGCGGTCGCCGCGGTCTTCACCCTCGGCGTGCTGCCCCGCCTGGCCATCACCGCCGCCGGACTCACCGGGCTCGACGACCGGCATGCCGGAGGCCGACCGGCCGCCCGGGCGGAGGTCGGCCGCGCTCTGGACGCCTCCCACCACGGCCTCACGGCGGCGAGCGTCGTCACCGCTGCGTCCGCCGCGGCCGGTGCGATGCTCGCCGTGGGGGAGTGGTCGCCGTGGAGCGCCGCGCTGGCCGTGCTCGTCGCGGTGGTGCTGCTCTCCCGCGCCCGGCTGTTCCCGATGGCGGTGAGCGTGATGGCGCTGACCGCGGCGGGCACCCTCGTGGTGGTCCGGCTCCTCCTCGGCTGGTCCGCCTCGTTGGGTGACGAGCCGTGGCCGGCGCTGGCCCTGGCCGCGCTGGCCGCCCTCGCGCTCGGTCTGCCGGCCGCCCGGCCCGCCGAGCACACCCGGGTCCGCGCACGGCGGCTGGCGGGGATGGCGGAGTCCCTCGCGGTGGTGGCCGCGCTCCCGGTGGCTGTGGGAGTGTTCGGAGTGTACGGCCGCCTGCTCGACACCTTCTGACAGCCGCCGGCGGCCACGGCCGGCTGCCGCCCCGCAGGACCGGCGGGTCCGCCGTGGCTGCGGGACGGTCGCCCGGAGTCCGGTCGACCGCGCAGCCGGTGGACCGGGAGCACGACGGCCCGCCGCGGCTGCGGTCCGCCGCCGACCGCACGCCGGACCGACCGGCCCCAACGGCCCGACCACAGTGACGACCCGTCCGGCGCCGGCCGGACCGCGACCGAGGAGAGCCCGCCGTGACGGGGGAGAACTGGCAGCGCGAGGTGCTGCGCCGCAGCGGGGAGCCGAGCGAGGACGACCCGTCGTCCACCGCGGACGGCGCCGAACAGCCGTCCGGCGCGGCGCAGGACCGGCCCCGACCGCCCGCGCGGGACGCCTCGTCGCAGCAGACCGCGGACCCGCGCGGCGCCGCGACGCGCGACGCGGCGAACCCGGCCGGGGCCCCGATCCGCGGCAGGAGCGGCGGCCAGGCGGCGGAGAGACGGGACCCCCGTGCCGCCGCTGCCCGGGGGAGTTCCCCCGACCCCCGCACCCCCGACCCCCGCACCGGGGGACCCCAGTTCAGCGCCGACCCGGGCGCCGACCGACCGGCCGGCGGTGCCGCGGCGCCGAGCCCGGCGGACCCGCGTACCCGGGACCCGCGTACCGCCGTCCCCCCGCCGGCGGCACCGCGCCACCCCGATCCCCGCGCGGGCGGTCCCCGCACTACCGCGCCGGGCACCGACGCGCCGCGTACCGACGCTCGGCGCGGCGGGGCCAGCGGCGAGGGCGGGGCACGCCCGGGCCCCCGCGTGGAGCGTCCGGCGGCCGACGCGCCGGTGCCCCCGGAGTACGCGATGCCGCTGGGCGTGGCGCTGCCGCCCGCACCCGCCCCGCGCTCGACCTCCCCGCGCTCGGCCTCCCCACGGGCAGCGGAGCCGACCGCGCCTGGTGCCGAGCCGTCGCCCACCGCGCAGCCGTCTGACACGCCCTCCACGGGGCCGACCGCGTCGCCGCCCGTCGCGTCGGGGTCCGCAGCACCGGAGCCGCCGGCGGCGGCCTCGTCCGCCGGGACCGACCCGCCCGCCGGAGGCACGGCGGCGGAGCAGGCGCGCGCTCGCCGGCGCGCCGCCCGCGCCCCGAACCCCGTGCCACCCACCGGCCCCGCTCCGCGCACCCCCGCCTC